>CAZZWZ010000056.1:0-14293 GCA_964657955.1 uncultured Steroidobacteraceae bacterium | reverse complement strand
CGCCCACCGCGCTCTGCACGTAGTTCGGCAGGCCCATCTTGTCGATCAGCCCCAGCTGCTCTTCGATGAAGTCGATGTGCTCTTCTTCGCTCTTTTGAATCTGCACCAGCAATTCGCGGGTCACGAAGTCCCTGACGGCCTCGCAATGCGCGATCGCGTCGATGTACAAAGGATGGGCTGCCAGTTCGCGTCTCAGATCGCATTCGAGTATCTCGCGCACGTCCTCGCCGATGAACAGCTTGCCGAGGTCCTGCAGGTTGGGCAGTCCCTGGAGAAATAAAATTCGCTTGACCAGGCGGTCGGCGTGCTTCATCTCGTCGATGGACTCGTCGTACTCGATCCTGCCGAGACGCTTCATGCCCCAGTTGTCGAGCATGCGCGCATGCAGGAAATACTGATTGACCGACGTCAGCTCGTTCTTGAGCGCGAGATTGAGGAATTCCAATACTTTCGCATCGCCTTGCACGCTTGCCTCTCAGCCGGCCGCGGTTCAGACGGCGAATTCGGCGGTGGGATTGGGGAAGAAGGGGGCGGTCAGGCACTCGTCGCGCCGCAGGCCGGACGCAGCGGCCTGCGAGAGACACGCCGACAGCGTGGCCTTGGCGTCCGGCACGCATTTGCCGCAGCCGGTGCCCACTTTCAGGTGGCGGGCGAGGTCGCGCATGCACACGGCGCCATCGTTTACCGCAGCGCGGATGTGGCGATCCGAGACAGCTTTGCATACGCACACGATCATGAGCAAAGGTTAAACGCGAATGCGAATGATTGTCAATATCGTCCGGTTCTCCCCTCGCGCGCGGCGGTTTCTCCAACAGGCGGCCGCGATATGGTCAAATACGGTTCGTGGTCAGACCACCGCGATCACACACCGCTGGGCGGCCGGATCTGGCCGCCCGGTCAATGGGGAGACGAGCGATGTTCAGCCGAAAGACCGGCCCGTTGGGCGCGGCCCTGTGGGTGGGATTTTGCCTCAGCGGATGCGGTGGGGCCGGGAGCGGAGCCGCGCCTCCTCCCCCGGAAGTCACCGTGGCACAGGTGCTGGAGAAGCAGGTCAAGGATTGGGACGAATTCTCGGGCCGGTTGCAGGCGGTGGAAAGCGTCGAGATACGGCCGCGGGTCTCAGGCTACATCGACAAGGTCGCATTCATCGAGGGCACGCAGGTGAAACGCGGAGATTTGCTCTTCGTGATCGACCCGCGCCCCTACCAGGCGGAAAGCGAGCGGCTGGCCGCCGACGTCAAGCGATACAAGACCGCGCTCGAACTCGCCCGCATCGAAACCGGCCGGGTGCAGCGTCTGAAAGACAGCGGCGCGGTGTCGCAGGAGGAGCTGGACGAGCGCAAGAGTACGTTGTCGCAGACCGAGGCGAACGTTGCCGGCTCGGAGGCGGCGCTGTCGGCCGCACGGCTCAACCTCGATTTTACCCGGGTGACCAGTCCCATCGACGGCCGGGTCAGCCGTGCCGAGGTGACCCGCGGCAATCTCGTGACCGGCGGCATCAACGGCGGGACTCTGCTCACGACGGTGGTGTCCATGGACCCCATGTATCTGTACTTCGACGCGGACGAGCAGAGCTATCTGCGCTACACGCAGATGGCGCGCTCGGGCACGCGACCGAGTTCGCGCGACGAGAAGAATCCGGTGCAGGTGGGCCTCGCGAACGAAGAGGGCTTCCCGCACAGCGGCGTCATGGATTTCGTCGACAATCAGCTCAACCCGCAGACCGGAACGATCCGCGCGCGCGCGGTTTTGCAAAACAAGGACGGCGCGTACACGCCGGGTCTGTTCGCCCGCGTACAGCTGCTCGGCAGCAGTGAATATTCCGCCATCCTGATCGAGGACCGCGCGGTCAACACCGACCAGAGTCAGAAATACGTGTTCTTGCTTGGGGCCGCCGACACCGTGGAATACCGCAAAGTCACGCTGGGGCGGCTCATGGACGGCCTGCGCATCGTGCGCGAGGGCCTCAAAGCTGGCGATGTGATCGTCGTCAATGGCGCCCAGCGGGTGCACGCGGGCGTCGTCGTGTCCCCGCAGAGGGTCGCGATGGGCACGGACCAGCCGGTGCCCGACGCAGCCAAGCCCGACGCCGCGGCGCCCCGGTAGCGCCGCGATCCGATGAACATTTCGTCTTTCTTCATCGAGCGCCCGATCTTCGCGACGGTGCTCGCCATCATCATCACCGCGGCGGGTCTGCTGGCGGTCCCGTCGCTGCCGATCAGCGAATACCCGGAGATCGTGCCGCCCACGGTGGTTGTGAGCGGTCAGTACCCCGGCGCGTCGCCCAAGACCATCGCGGAGACGGTGATCACGCCGCTGGAGCAGCAGATCAACGGGGTCGAGAACGCCATCTACACGAACTCGGTGTCGACGCCCGACGGGGTGTTCTCGATCACGGTGACCTTCAAGCTCGGCACCGATCTCGACATCGCACAGGTGCAGACCCAGAACCGGGTGACGCAGGCGGAGACGCGACTGCCGGACGTCGTCCGTCAACTGGGCCTGGTCACCCAGAAGAAGTCGCCCGACCTGACCATGGTGGTGTTCCTGAAATCCGCGGACAAGCGCTACGACTCGCTGTATCTGCGCAACTATGCGGTGATCCAGATCAAGGATGTGCTGGCGCGCCTGCAGGGAATGGGTGACGTCGAAGTGTTCGGGTCCGGCGATTATTCCATGCGCCTGTGGCTCGATCCGGCCAAGATCGCGGCGCGCAACATGGACGTGGATGAGATCCTGAGCGCGGTTCGCGAACAGAACGTGCAGGTGGCTGCGGGACAGATCGGGGGTCAGCCGGCACTGTCGGGCACGGAATTCCAGTACATCGTGAACGCGCAGGGCAGGCTGCAGACGGAACAGGAATTCGAGAACATCGTCGTCAAAACCGGCGCCAACGGCGAGACCACCTACCTGCGCGACATCGCGCGCCTTGAACTCGGCCAGGACAATTACGCGTTGCGCAGCATGCTGGACGGCGGACCCGCCGTGGCCATTCCGGTGTTTCAGTTGCCGGGGGCCAACGCCCTGCAGTTGTCCGATGCGGTTCGCCGCACCATGAAAGAGCTGTCGAAGTCGTTTCCCGAGGGGATGAGCTACGAGATCGACTACGATCCCACCGTCTTCGTACGCAGTTCCATCGAGGCGGTGATCCACACGCTCATCGAAGCGGTGGCGCTGGTCGTGCTGGTGGTGGTCGTGTTCCTGCAGACCTGGCGCGCGAGCGTGATCCCCCTGGTCGCGGTGCCCGTGGCCATCGTCGGCACCCTGGGCGCGTTGCTGCTCGCCGGGTTTTCCGTCAACTCCCTGACCCTGTTCGGCCTGGTGCTGGCCACGGGAATCGTGGTGGACGACGCCATCGTGGTGGTGGAGAACATCGAACGCAAGATCGAGGATGGCCTGAATCCGCACTCGGCGGCGCACGCCGCGATGGCCGAGGTGACCCGGCCCATCATCTCCATCTGCCTGGTGTTGTGCGCCGTGTTCGTGCCGGTGGCGTTTGTGAGCGGATTGACCGGCCAGTTCTACCGGCAGTTCGGCATCACCATCGCCGCGAGCACGCTCATTTCGACCTTCAATTCACTGACTCTGTCGCCGGCCCTCGCGGCGTTGCTGTTGAAGCCGAAGAGCGCGACGCCGGACCTGTTCCAGCGCGGCATCGACCGGGTGCTCGGCCGGTTCTTCAAACTGTTCAACCGTCTCTTCGAGCGCGCCTCGGCGCGGTACGGCGGCGGCGTGCGGCGGATTTCGGCGATCCGTGCGGCGATGCTCGGCATCTTCGCCATCCTGCTGGTGGCGACCTGGGGCCTCTTCCGGATCGTGCCGGGAGGCTTCATTCCTCCGCAGGACAAACAATACCTGATCGGCATCGTCCAGCTGCCCGACGCCGCCTCCCTCGACCGCACCGAAAAGGTCGTGGCCCAGATGTCCGAGATGGCCAAGGCCACGCCCGGCGTGGACCACGTCATCGGCTTCACGGGATTGTCGGTACAGGGCTTCGTCAATCTGAGCAATGCGGCCGTGCTGTTTTTCCCGCTCACGGCGTTCGACGAGCGGCGCTCCAAGGATCTGTCGGCCGGCGCCATCGTCGCTGCGCTGAACAAGAAATTCAGCAGCATCCAGGATGCGGTGATCTTTGCCGTGTCGCCGCCCCCCGTCCAGGGGCTGGGCAGCACCGGCGGCTTCAAGCTGTACATCCAGGACCGCGGGGCGCACGGTTACGACGAGCTCGCCCGGGTCACGGCGGAGGTGCTGGCCAAGGCCCGACAACGCCGCGAACTCAATCCCTATGCGACGTATTCCACGTTCCAGAACAGCGTGCCGCAATTGTTCGCCGACGTGGATCGGGTCAAGGCCAAGCGCCAGGGCGTGCCGTTGTCGGCGGTGTTCGACACGCTGCAGGCCTATCTCGGTTCGGTGTACATCAACGACTTCAACCGCTTCGGCCGCACCTACCGAGTGTATGCGCAGGCGGAGGCGCAATACCGCAACAAGCCCGAGGACATCGCCAACCTGAAGACCCGCAATCTGTCGGGCGACATGGTGCCCATCGGCGCGGTGGCGGACGTGCGGTTCGAGGCGGGACCGGACCGGGTATCGCACTACAACGTCTACCTTGCGTCCGACATCAACGGGGCGGGAGCGGCGGGGGTGTCCTCCAGCCAGGCATCCACCGCCATGGAGCAGGTGCTGCGCGACACCCTGCCCAACGGTTTCGGCTACGAATGGACGGACCTGACGTTCCAGCAGAAAAGCGCCGGCAACACGGCCCTGCTGGTGTTTCCGATCTGCGTGTTGCTGGTGTTCCTGATCCTCTCGGCGCAATACGAGAGCTGGGCGCTGCCCCTGGCCGTCATCCTCATCGTGCCCATGTGCCTGCTGTCCGCGATGCTCGGCGTCTGGCTGAAGGGCTCGGACAACAACGTGCTGACGCAGATCGGTTTCATCGTGCTGGTGGGTCTGGCCTGCAAGAACGCGATCTTGATCGTCGAGTTTGCGCGTGAGCGGGTCGAGCAGGGCCAGACGCCGTTGGAGGCGGCGGTGGAGGCCTGCCGACTGCGCCTGCGCCCCATCCTGATGACGTCCTTCGCCTTCATCATGGGCGTGGTACCGCTGGTGACGGCCGCGGGCGCGGGCAGTGAAATGCGCCAGGCCATCGGCATCGCGGTGTTCGCCGGAATGCTCGGCGTGACGCTGTTCGGGCTGTTCCTCACGCCGGTGTTTTTCGTGACCATCGAGAGCGCGATCGAAAGAAGGCGGCTGAGGCATTCGAAGGTGTCGCGTCCGGCAGACGGGGAGTCCCGCGATGTCTAGGCGGCCGGCGGCCCGCGCGGCGTTCATGGCGGCGGTCAGCGCGGCGGCCACCCTGGCCGGCTGCGCGGTGGGACCTGACTATCAGCGGCCCGCGACGTCGCTCGAGCCGCACTTCGGCAATGCCGGGGAACCCGGGTTTGCCGAGAACGAAGCGGTGAACCGCTACTGGACCGCCTTTGGCGATGAGCTGCTCGAGCGCCTGGTCGCCGATGCGCTGGCGCACAACACCGGCCTAGCCGAGGCGTCGGCCAATTTGCAGGCGGCGCGGGCGGCGCGCCGCCTGGCCGGCTTCGACCTGTTTCCCACCGCCACGTTCGCCGGCGGCTACACGAAGAATCTCGATTCGGCGCAGCAGCTGCCGGGCGTCGATCGGTACGATCGACAGTTCGATGCCGCCGATGCCGGCTTCACCGGTTTGTGGGAGCTCGACCTGTTCGGTCGCGTGCGCCGCAACGTCGAGGCCGCCCGTGCCGACGTAGGCGAGGCGGCGGCCACGCTGGCCGACGCCCGCGTGAGCGTGATCGCCGAGACGGCACGCAATTATTTCGTGCTGCGCGGTCTTCAGGATCAGCTGCAGCTCACCCAACGCAATGCGGACAGCGAATTCAACACCCTGCAATTGACCCGGGTGCGGCTGGAGGCGGGCCGGGGCAATCAACTCGACACGGCGCGCGCCGAAGCGCAATGGCAGACCACCGTGGCGTCCATCCCCTCGCTGGAAGCCTCCATCGCAACCACCATGTACCGCCTGAGCGTGCTCACCGGGCGTCAGCCGCAGGCGCTGTCCGACACGCTGGAGGCGCGCGCCGCCCCCGAGCTGCCGCCGCTCAACGACATCGGCACGCCGGAGCAGCTGCTGCGGCGCCGGCCGGACATCCGTGCTGCCGAGCGTCGCCTGGCGGGCGCCACGGCACGCATCGGAGTGGCCGTGGGCGATTTGTTTCCCAAGGTAACCTTGAACGGATCCGTGGGCTACGAGGCGCCCACCTTCGCCCAGTTCGGCACGCGCGATGCGCAATTCTTCTCGTTCGGCCCGAGCATCACGTGGGCGGCCTTCGATCTAGGCCGCGTGCGCGCGCGAATTTTTTCGGCACGGGCCCAAACCGACGCCGCTCTGGCAAACTACGAAGGTTCGGTGTTGAGCGCGCTGGAGGATACCGAAGGCGCGTTGATCGGGTACGGTCGGGCGCAGCGGCGTCGCGACTCGCTGCTGGTGGCGGCCAAGGCCAGCGACAAGGCGTCGGATCTGGCACGGCGCCGCTTCGAAGGGGGCCTGATCGATTTTCTCGAAGTGCTCGACGCCGAACGCACGGCCTTGAGCGCAGAATTACTCTGGTCGCAGAGCCGGACGGATGCGGCCACGTCCCTGATCGCCGTCTACAAGGCGCTTGGCGGCGGGTGGGAGGCGATGGACGCGAATGCATCGGGGGCGGCGGGGGCCGCCAGCGGCCGTTGATCAGCGAAGCGAGGTCGAGCGGATGAAGATTTATTCTTGGAACGTGAACGGCATCCGGGCCGTCCATCGCAAGAATCTGTTTCAGCCCTTCCTGGAGGCTCATCGGCCGGACATCCTGTGTCTGCAGGAGACCAAGGCGGAACGCGGCCAGATCGAGATCGAGCTGCCTGAGTACCGCGAGTACTGGAATTCGGCGATCAAGAAGGGTTATTCGGGCACCGCGATCTTCTCCAGGCAGGAACCGCTCTCGGTCACCAACGGCTTCCCGCGCGAGTTCGCACGGCGCTTCACGTTTGCCGACGAGCTGCAGCGCGACAGCGCCGAGGAGGGCCGGGTGGTGACGGCGGAATATCCCGAGTTCCACCTCGTGACCGTCTACACGCCCAACGCCAAGGACGATCTGAGCCGGCTGGCGCTGCGCCACCGGCACTGGGACCCCGCGTTCCTGGCCTACTGCCAGCAGCTCGAACGCACCAAACCGGTGATATTCTGCGGTGACCTGAACGTGGCCCACACCGAGCTCGATCTGGCGAACCCCAAATCGAACCGCGGGAAGAAGGGTTTCACCGACGAGGAGCGCGAGGGGTTTCAGAACTTCGCCGACGCCGGATTCGTCGACACGTTCCGCCTGTTCAAGCAGGGCAACGGCTACTATAGCTGGTGGAGCAATTTCGCCAATTCGAGGGCGCGGAACATCGGATGGAGAATCGATTACGTGCTGGTATCGGCCAAGCTGCGCAATCGGGTGACGGCGGCGGAGATCCATCCGCAGGTCATGGGCAGCGATCACTGTCCCGTCAGCATCACGCTGGATTGACGTGAGCCACCCTCCCGCCACGGCGGTCTGGAACGGGCGTTCGCTGGGCGCCGTCCTCTTCGATCTCGACGGCACGCTGGCCGACACCGCGGCGGACATCGCATGCGCGCTCAACCGCGTGCTCGCGGAGCACGGGTGGGGTGCGCTGGCGGTGCACGACGTCGCGCGCATGATCGGCCGCGGCTCTCCCATCCTCATCGAACGCGCGGCCGCGGCGCTGGGTCGCACCGCGGGAGCGGCCGAACAGGCGGCGATGCTGGAGCGTTTTTTCCACCATTACGGCGCCCTCGAGGAGGCGCACGAATCCACCGCCCCGGCCTATCCCGGCGCCGCCGAGACGCTGCGCATTGTGCACGAGGCCGGTTTGCGCACGGCGGTGGTCACGAACAAGTGGCACCGCTTCGCGACCGCGCTGCTGCATCGGCTGGCGCTCGATCCCTGGATCGACCTGGTGGTGGGCGGCGACACGTGCGCGCGGCGCAAACCCGATCCGCAGCCGCTGCTGTTTGCGTGCGAAACCCTGGGTGTTCCGCCCGCGCGGGCCCTGATGGTGGGGGATTCCATGAACGACGTCACCGCCGCGCGCGCCGCGCGCATCCCGGTGCTGTGTGTGCCGCACGGTTACAACGAGGGGCAGGATCCGCGGTCGCTGCCGTGCGATGCCATGCTGGACGGACTCGCCGATCTGCCGCGGCTGCTGGGCCTGCAACCCGCCTCGGGAGAATGACCGGTTTGCGCGGACTTCAGAGAGGCCCGGCGGGCTCGTCGCGCACGTCGAACACCCGAAATCCGGCGCGCTGATAGATCTGCACGGCGGCCGGGTGGTCCCAATGGTCGGTGTGCAGCCAGATGCGGTCGGGGTTCGTGCGCCACTCGCCCTGCAAGGCGGTGGCCAGCAACCAGGGCCCCAAGCCGCGTCCCTGCGCTTCGGGCACCAGGCCGAAATTCTTCAGTTCGATCTGCGGGAATTCCCGCCGGTCGAATTCGCAGAAGCCCAGGGCTTCGCCGCGCAAGTCCCGCAGCACGTAGAGGTGCAGAGCCCCGCCGGACAGCAGTGCCTCCAGTGCGCTCTCCGGCATCGACGTCCTCTGATCCCAGCGCAGAGGTTCGCCCACCCGTCGATACAATGCGAGGTAGGCGACGCGATGCATGGACTCCCGCGTGATGCGCTCGCTGCCCCAGTACAGCGCGGGCGGTGCCGAGGGTTCGCTCTGTTCGAGATACGTGACACGTAACATGATCTGTGCGAAGCGGTGATTGCTCACGCCGCCTGCGGACGTACGGTGCTCCATCGTTCGGAATCAGCCGTCAGGGTACACTGTTGCGCAGGCGTCGCCCCCGGCGACATCGCGTGCGGTATTCCCCGATGCACCGTCGAATCAAGGCCAGGGCCGCGATGGCCGCGATGCTGTGCTGCGTCGGCATCCTGAGCGCCGCCGCGACGTCCGAGGCCCCGGCGCCGAGCCGTTTCGGCGTGGACGCACCCGAACTGGCGCCGCTGGGCGAGTTCGCGGTGGGAGTCAAGACGCTGCGCCTGGTTCAGCGGCGGCAGATCGACGTCCTGGCCGTGGAGCCGGCGAGCGGCGTCGCACCCCGCCGTGACCGTGCGTTGACCGTCGATCTTTGGTATCCGGCACGTGCGGACGCCGGGACCCAGCCGCCGGCCGTGTACCACGCGAGCCTGCCTTCGGAGCCGCCGGCCGCGCCGGCGCGTTTCGCGGTGCAGGGGATCGCCCGGCGCGGTGCGTTGCCGACCGGAACCGGTCATCCCCTGGTCCTCGTCTCCCATGGCTACAGCAACGATCCCGCGGCGATGACCTGGCTCACCGAGAATCTCGCCTCCAAGGGTTATGTGGTCGCGGCCATCCGCCATGGCGATCCTCCCATCACCGACCTCGGCAAATTTGCGCAGCCCCTGCTGCGCCGGCCGCTCGACATCGCGTTCGTTGCCCAGACGCTGCGCACCCGGCTGGGCGGCCAGGGTCTCATCGACCCGCAGCGGCTGGCATTGATCGGTTATTCGATGGGCGGCTATGGCGTGCTCACCGCCGCGGGCGCCACCCTCGACCCGGCGGGTCCGCCGACCACGCGGATACCCGGCGGCCTGCTGCTGCCCTACGTGCGGGGTGCGGCGCACGCCGATGCCATGGTGGTGACCGGATTGCGCGCCGTCGTTGCGATTGCTCCGGCGGGCGGCGGTGCCCTGGCCGCCTGGGGAGCGGAGGGAATGCGCGCCATCGACACACCACTGCTGTTGATCGCGGGCGATCACGATCGGACGGTGGATTACCGCAGCGGCGCCCGTGCGATGTTCGACGAGGCCACCGGTGCGCGGCGCTATCTGCTGACGTTCAAAGGCGCCGGCCACGCCATCGGCCTGAATCCGGCGCCCGACGCCATGCGGGGACGCCTGTGGGATCAGGATTGGTTCGAGGATCCGGTGTGGCGCAAGGAGCGCCTCAACGCCATCGAGGCGCACTTCATCACCGCCTTTCTCGACCTGTACGTCAAGGAGGACGCCAGCCGGGCAGCGTATCTCGATGTGCCGGTCAGCGATTCCGACGCGGGTGCGTGGCCCGCCACCGGGGCACCGGCACCTTACGATGCCATGAGCCCCGGTGCTCCTTGGGCCACGGCCTGGAAGGGGTTCCAGCGCAATCATGCGGCGGGTTTGGAACTCCTGCAGTCGGCGGGGTCAACCGGTGCGCTCGGGCCGCCGCATTAGCGCCAGCGCCACCAGGGCGGAGGCCACCATCAGAAACAGGCTCACCGCGTTCAGCACGGGCGTGGCGCCTTCGCGCATGCGGCCGTACATCATCACGGTGAGCGGCGAATCGGCGCCCACCAGCATGAGCGTGGTGTTGAAGTCCTCGAAGGACATCAGGAACGAGATGGCCGCCGAGCCCCACAAGGCGGGTTTCAGATAGGGCAGCAGGATGGTGCGGAACACCGCCGCGCGAGAGGCGCCGAGGTTCAGGGCCGCTTCCTCGAGCGTGCGGTCGAAGCGGCGCAGGCGCGCGCCGATGGTGAGGGTGGCGATGGTGACGATGAAGGACAACTGGCCCATCACCACCAACGGCAGACCCGGGCGCAGGAACTCCAGCTCCCAGCCGAAGGCATCGTCCACCGCGGCGGCGATGCGGCTCGCGAATGCGAGGATGGAGATGCCGAGGATGACGCCGGGGATGACCAGGGGCGCCAGCATCAGCAGCGACAACGCGCGTTTGCCCGGAAAGCGCCCGCGCTCGAGCAGGAAGGCATTGGCCGTGCCGAGCAGGACGGCGAGCAGGGTGACCCACACCGCCACCCAGCAGCTGGTGCCGATGCTGCCCAGCAGTTCCGAATCGGCGAACAGGCCCGTGCGTGCGATCGACGGGTTGCCGACGAACCAATCCGTCGTGAAGCCGCGCCAGGGCGGGGCCGGGTACGGCGCGTCGTTGAACGCAAAGACGGCGACGACCGCCAGCGGCAGGAACAGGAATGCGAGAAATGCGGCGACGTAGCCGATGGTGGCGGCGCGCAACCACGGCGGACGCGGCAGCGACGGAATCATGCGCGCCGCATCACGTCGCCGAAGCGCTGCCCGGTGATCCTCAATCCGGCCACCACCATGGCGGTGGACAGGGCCAGCAGCAGGAAGCCGAACGCGGCGCCCTGTTCCCAGTTGAATCGGGTGATGAACTGACTGTAGATCTGTTCGGTGAACCATTGGGAATTCTTGCCGCCCAGCAGCGTGGGGGTCAGATAATTGCCCAGGGTCAGCATGAAGACGATGATGCAGCCCGCCGTGATGCCGGGGGCGGCATGCGGAATCACGATGGTCCGCAGGATGGTTGCCCCCCCGGCACCGAGGTCGTAGGCCGCCTCGATCAGGGAATTGTCGAGGCTCTCCAGGCTCGAAATGAGCGGAATGAGCATGAAGAGCAGCGACGTGTAGATGAGGCCCACCAGGATCGTCGCATCGTGATACAGAAATTCGACGGGCATGTCGGTGATGCCGAGGCGCACCAGCAACGACGGCAACACGCCCGATTCGCGCAGCAGGATCATCCAGCCCAGAGTCCGCACGGTTTCGCTCACCCAGAACGGGATCAGGCAAAGAACGAACAGCAGCGAGCTGCCGCGACCGCGGGCCAGCTTGGCGATGACCCAGGCGGTGGGAAACGCCAGCAGCAACGTGAGCATGGTGGCGATGATGGACATCACGGCGGTGCGCAAGAACACGTGCCAGTACAGCGGTTCTGCGAAAAAGGTCCGGTACTGCGCCAGGCTCGCGACGTACACCCGCGGTCCCACCCGGGCACGGAACGACAGCAGCAGGAGGTCCACGTGGGGCAGGATCACCAACGCGCCCAACCACAGCACGGCAGGCGCCAGCAGGAGGGCCAGGCTCAACCGGCCGTGCCAGCGTTGCGAGTCGGACGGCCGTGGCAGCGCCGCGGCGGGCGCCGGCACCACGGGGCCGGCCGGAAAATCCTCCCGGCTAGCCATTGGCCGCCTCCGGTCGGGCGCGGAAACACACGGCGCGTTCCGGATCGAAACTGAACACCACCGCTTCCTGCGGCTTCAGATCGGAGAACTGGCCGGTCTGCGGCAGTGCGATGCGAAATTCACGCTGGGTGTGCGTTTCGCGCAGCAGCACCGCGGAATTCGCGCCGTCGAACAGGACGCTTTGCACCGTCCCCTTGTGCTGCGGCTGGCCGGCGGGCAGTTCCTGCGGCCTCCGGCCCAGGCTCGCCACTTCGGGGCGCACGAATCCCTCCACCGCATCGCCCACGGCGACATCCCCGTGCCCGCGGCCATGGATGATCCAGCCGTCCGCCGTGGCGATTTCCACCAGCGGCCCCTGCTTGGCGGCGGCCTTTCCGACGATGCGATTGTTGGCGCCGACGAAGGCGGCCACGAACGGCGTGTGCGGGCGGTAATAAAGGTCCTGTGGCGTGCCCAGCTGTTCGAAACGCCCGTGACTCATCACACCCACGTGGT
This sequence comes from uncultured Steroidobacteraceae bacterium, assembly GCA_964657955.1. Classification (GTDB taxonomy): domain Bacteria; phylum Pseudomonadota; class Gammaproteobacteria; order Steroidobacterales; family Steroidobacteraceae; genus Bog-1198. The sequence continues at coordinate 1,724 of CAZZWZ010000056.1, read as the reverse complement.
CGGACAACACCAGGGCCTCGGATTGATCGTGCGTGATGTACACGAAGGTGGTGCCGAAGGCCGCCTGCAGCTGCTTGAGCTCGATCTTCATGTGCTCGCGCAATTTCAGATCGAGAGCCCCCAGGGGTTCGTCCAGCAGCAGCAGCGTGGGTTCGAGCACGAGACTGCGGGCGATGGCCACCCGCTGACGCTGACCGCCCGACAGTTCGTCCACGCGTTTGCCGGCGGCACCGCCCAGCCCCACCCGCTCGAGCATGGCGTGACTGCGCCGCATCCGGTCCGCGCGCGCGATGCCGCGTCTGGCGAGCCCGAAGGCGACGTTCTCGCCCACCGACATCATGGGAAACAAAGCAAGTTGTTGGAACACCATGTTGACGGGGCGGCGGTTCGGCGCGACGCCGCGCATGCTGCGACCGCCGATGACGATGTCCCCGCCGTCCGGCTCGATGAAGCCGGCGATCATGCGCAGCAGCGTGGTCTTGCCGCACCCCGACGGTCCGAGAATGGAGAAGAAGCTGCCGCGCTCCACCGAGAAGGACAGGTCGTCGACGGCGACGTGCTCCGCGAACCGCTTCGCGACCCGGTCCGCGACGAGATCCGCGGCCCTCAATTGGCGGCCTTGATCCGGTCCAGCACCCTGCCTTCGATCTCCTCGAGCCCCGATGGGATGGCCGGATACCAATGGATGTTCTTCAACGCGCTGTCCGGAAACGCCGCCGTGAACTGCGCCTTGAGGCGCGGGTCCACCAACGGCGCGGTATCCTTCGCGGCCGAAAAGTTTCCCACGGACTTGATGACTCGTGCGGCGTTCTCCGGCCGCATCGTGAAGTTGATCCACGCGTAAGCCGCGGCATCGTTCTTGCCGCGCGCCGGAAGCGCGAAGGTGTCGAGCCAGCCCAGTGCGCCGGAGCGCGGGACCACGAATTCGATGTCGGGGTTGTCGCGGTTCAAGGTCCAGCCCCCCGTGTCCCACATCATCGCCGCGACGACCTCCCCGGACCGGATGCCGTTGAGCAACTGGTCCTTGTTGTCGAAGAAGAACTTGAAGTTCGGCTTGCACGAGATGAGCGTCGCGCCCACCTGATCCATGAGCGCTGCATAGGCTTTCGGATCGCCGTACAGGGCGAAGGGATCCTTCCCGGCGGCGAACGCGAAGGCCATCAGCGTCGGTCGCCGCAGCCGGATCGCCGTCTTGCCCTTCAGTTCCGGCTTGCACAGGTCGGAGAAATCCTCCACCTTCGCACGCTTCATGTTGACCACCAGACCGTCGGTGCCCCAGAGATAGGGAAGGCCGTAGAGTTTGCCGTCCACGGTGGCATTGCGCTTCACGATGCCGAGCAGCGCCGGCTGGAACTGCTCGATCTTGACCTTGGCAAGATCGATGGGCTTGTAGATCCCGAAATCGCGCTCGGCGCCGGCGATCCGATCCTGGGAGGGCTGGGCCAGATCGTAGCCGGCGCCGCCCGTGGCGCGCAGCTTGGAGATCATCTCCTCGTTGTTCGACAAGGTGACCTCGACGTCGAACCCGGTCTCCTTCTTGAAGGCGGCGACGAGGTCCGCCGGCACGTAATCGGCCCAGCTGATGATGCGCAGTTTCCGGTCGTCCGCATGCGCAGCTCCGCTCCCGAACACCAGCATCAGGGCGATCAGGCAACCGGTGACATTTCTCATCCCTATCCTCGTACGGCGGCGGTTCGAGGCCGGGAAGGGTAGCACAACCCGCT
>CAZZWZ010000055.1:0-14734 GCA_964657955.1 uncultured Steroidobacteraceae bacterium | reverse complement strand
CCCTCTCCACCCTCTCCACCCTCGCCGCCGCCGCGACGGCGCAGCCGCTGACCCTGACCCCGTCCGCCTCGGTACAGATTCCCGGATCGCCCGGCAAATTCGACTTTCTGCGGATCGACACCAAACGTCATCGTCTGCTCGCCGCCCATGAGAAGGACGGTACGTCCGACATCGTGGACCTGGACAAGAACACGCTCATCTCGCGCGTGAAGGTCGGTGCCGCCGTGGACACCGCGGTCGATGCGGACGCCAAGTTCTATTACGTCAGCGTCCAGGAAGGCGAACGCATCGCCGTGGTGGATGCAGCCACGCTCAAGGAGGTCAAATCCATCAAAATGGGGGGCCCGACGGATGCCATGGTCCTCGAACCGAAGAGCCACAAGATCTACATCACCCATGACGATGGGACGAACGTCTGGGTGGTGGACACGTCCACCGACAAGGTGGTGGGAAGCATCACCATTCCCGGTGTGCCGGAATTCATGGTGTACGACGAGAGCACCGGCCGCCTGTATCTGAACATCAAGACCAAGGACGTCGTGGCGGTCATCGACCCGGCATCCTCCGCCGTGGTCGCACAATGGCCCACGGGGGCGGCCAAGCAGCCTCATGGATTGGCGCTCGACGCCGCTTCGCACCGCATCTTCGTGGCCGGTGGCAACGGCAAGGCGGTCCAAATAGACACCAAGACCGGCGCCGTCACCGGCACGGCCGACATCACGCCCCAGGTGGATCAGATTGCCTTCGACGCCGCCAATTCACTGCTGTACTGTGCGGGAACCGACAAGATGACGGTGCTGCGGACCACGGGCGGCAAGCTCACGTCCCTGGGCGACGCCACGACGGCCGCCACCGCCAAGAACGTGGCGGTGGATCCGGCCACGGGCGCGGTGTGGACGACGTTCACCGACGGCAAGAACTCGTTTGCCAAGGCGTGGTTGCCGCCCAAGCAATGACGGGTCAGGGCGGACGCCCGGGCCGGGGGCGTCCGCCCGGTGTGCACCCAGAGGTTTCGTCACGAAGATACTCATCGTCGAAGACCAACGCCGGATCGGGATGTTCCTCGAGCAGGGACTGCGCGAGCGCGCCTACGCGGTCACGTGGGTGCGTTCCTGCGGGGGCGCGAAAGACGCCCTCTGCGACTCGAATTTCGATGCCATCATCCTCGATCTGAGCCTGCCCGACGGGGACGGCCTCGAGTTGTTGAAACAATGGCGCAAGTCCGGTTTCAACGAGCCGGTACTGATCCTGAGTGCGCGCGATGCGGTCCAGGATCGCATCCAGGGATTGGATCTCGGGGCGGACGATTACCTGTCGAAGCCCTTCAGCCTCGAGGAATTGATGGCGCGACTGCGGTCCCTGTTACGCCGGCAGTCCGTGGTGAAAGACTCCATACTCGAGCATCGCGGCATCAAGGTCGATCTGGTCGGGCGCACCGTGCACGTCGCCGGCGAGGCGTTGGAACTGACCAGCCGGGAGTTCGCGTTGCTGGAATTGTTCATGCAGAACGTCGGGCGAATCCTGCCGCGGCAGCTGCTGTGCGAGAAGTGCTGGTCTTCCGACCATGACAACGAGGCGAATCTCCTCGACGTCTACATGAGCCGGTTGCGTTCCAAGTTCGAAGCCATTCCCGGACCGCCGCTGTTCAAGACCCTGCGCGGCGTCGGTTACCAGCTGTTGTGAGATCGATCGGCGCGCGGCTCGCCCTGTGGTACGCCGGCGCGGCCGCGACCACCATGGTGTGCCTGTTCATCGCGGGCTATTACCTGCTCGAGATCCATCTGATCCGCGGACTCGATTTCCTGAACAAGGCGGAGTTCGAACAGATCCGCGCCCATCTCGGGCAGGACTACGGCAAGCTCGATGCGCAGTTGATCGACGCCCGCATCCGCGAAACCACCGAATACGCATCCGTTTTGTTCTACATCACCATCGACGATCGCATCGCACCGGTGCGCCCGATCTTCTTCTCGCGCAATCTGAGAGGATTGGAGATTCCGGACGTCAAGGGTCAACACGCCTACGATGCGATGTTGCCGGACATCGGCGAACTGCGGGTCGCCGAATTCATCCTCGGACCGTTCGACATCACGGTCGGCACGCCGCTGCGCAGCGTCCGTGAGGCCATGCGGGATTACATTCAAATCTGCATCTGGCTGCTCGCCGTGATGGTCGCGGTGAGCGTGGGCATCGGTCTGGGCTTGAGCCGACTGGCCCTGCGGCCGGTGCGGTCGATCCGCGAGACGGCATCGCACATCAGTTCAGACAATCTCAGCGAACGGATCCCCGTGGCCGAGGTGCGTGATGAGATCTCCGAGCTCGCCCTGCTGCTCAACCTGATGTTCGACCGTCTGGAGGCGTCGTTTCAGCAGATCCGGCGCTTCACCGCGGAGGTGTCGCACGAGTTGAAGACCCCGCTCTCGCTGATCCGTCTTCAGGGCGAGCGGTTGTTGCTGCGCGGCGAACTCAGCGCGGAGAACGCCGAGTGCGTTCACGTTCAGCTCGAAGAGCTGAACCGGCTGAATCAGATCATCGAGGAACTGCTGTTCCTCTCCAAGGCGGAGGCCTGCGACATCAGGCTGAACCTGACGGCGCACGATCCGCGCGCACTGATCGAAAGTTTCAGCCAGGACGCCCGGGTGCTGACCGAGCACCGCGGCCTGACATTCTCCCATGAGCACCATGGGCCGGGACACGTGTTGGTCGAGCCCCGCTGGCTGCGCCGGGTGCTGCTCAACCTGCTCGCCAACGCGTTGAAAGCCTCGCCGCCCGGGGGTGCGATCACCCTCGAATCGACCATGTACGATCACGCGTGGCAGGTGCGCCTGCGGGATCAGGGAAAAGGAGTTCCCGCGGAACATCTCGACCGCATCTTCGAACGGTTCTTCCGTCTAACCACGCCGGACGACGAGAATGAGGGCAGCGGTCTCGGCCTCGCGCTGTGCCGCAGTATCGTCGCGCTCCACGGCGGGACCATCTGGGCCGAAACCACGGACGCGCAACCGGGCCTGTGCATGGTGTTCACCCTGCCCGTGACCGACGCCCGCCCGGAACGACCCGTGGACGCGGTCTGACGTCCACCGCGCCCGGCCACCCGGATTCGGCGCCTGCCGGCCCCGACTAGCGCCTGCCGATCACGAACACCGTGAAGGAGGCGCCCACCGGCGTGGGCCGGGGGTGCGGTTGTTCCGCCGTGGGGGCGGGCGGCGGCCCGAAATCGGAGGTCACAGTGTAGACCAGACCACCCGGATCGAGTGCCATGGTCCGCGCGCCGCGTTGAGTCTTCAGGTTCTGCTGCACCGAGTAGCGGTCCGCCGATTCCTGCCGCACCACCGTCAACGTACCGCCGCCGTTGGAGCTGAACACCAGGCCGCGCTTCGCGTCGTAGGCCACCGCATCCGGTCCTTCGCCGATGGTCACCTTGGCGATCTGCCCGCCGGTGGCGGCGTCGGTCACGGCCATGACTCCCCCGTCGCACACGGAAAACAGCCGGTGATGGACCTTGTCCAGTGCCAGCCCGCTCGGACTCGCGCATCCCGGCAAATCCCACGTGGCCTTCACCGTCAGTTTCCGGCTGTCGATGACCACCATCTTTCCCGGTTCGCTCTCGATGTTCACGAAAATCTGGCCGGCGCCGTCGTCGACGGCAAACTCCGGCTTGTCGGGCACCGGCAAGGTGGCCACCACGGCCAGCGTGGTGGCATCGAGAACCGTCACGTCCTTGCTGCGGCCGTTGAACGTGAACACGTGTTTGAGCGACGGTTCGTAGAGGATGGCGTCGGGATTGTGGCCCGGCACCGGTGCCTCCTTGACGGACTTGAGGGTCTCCAGATCGAACATGGTGACCGAGTCGCCCTTGCCGTTGCTGGTGTAACCGCGCTTCGTCTCCTCGGCGAGCGCGATGCCATGCACGCCCTTGGTATCGGGCAGCGAACCGATCACCTTCCCCGTGGCGGTATCGAGCACGTCCACGTGATCGCTGCGGCTGATGAACAGACGCTTGCCGGTGGAATCGAGCGTGAGGTAATCCCAGCTGCCCGAGCCCCCCACCTTCCAGCGCTGCTGCACCTTGAACCCATCGGCGGCGGCACCCGTGTCACCCGCTGCTCCAGAGGCCGATGCGAGCAGGCCGCCGCTAATACCCACCGCCACCGCGCCCGCAAGGACAGGCTGCACAAGACTCCGCCAGTTCGCATTCCGCTTCGATCGCATCGTCACGCTCCGTCAAAATTTGTAGTTGCCGCCGAACTGCAGGGTGATTCCGTAGAATTCCCGCTGGATCACGCGATTGTCGCCCGCCCCTTCGGTGAACTTCAGCGCCGTGTTGGTCAGATTCTTCGCATTCAGATATACGCTGAACGGCTCGGTGACGTGGTACTGGCTGCCGAAATCCACGGAAAGCCGCTCCTGGGTCCACACGTCGAGCGCCGGACTGCCGCCCACGCTGAAGATATCCTTGCTGGTGTAGTAGGCACCGAGCGTCAAATCCAACCCGTATCGATCATACAACAGTTCGGCATTCGCGGTGTTGCGCGACGTCGACGGCAGCAGTGAATCGCGGGATTGCGTCGTGAGCCCCGTGGTGGGATCGGCGACGGGAATCTTGTAGCGCGAATCCACCCAGGTCCAGTTGGCCGAGACGCCGATACCGCCCAGGGGTCCCGGGAGAATGTCGCTGAAATGCTGCACGTAATTGAACTCGACGCCGAACAGGCGGGCGGTGGGCGCATTGGCATAACTGACCAGTTTCACGATGCCGAGATTGCCGCCGAGGTTCTGTTGTCCGCCGAGCGCCTGCTGTACGTTCGTGACGATGTAGTTCTTGATGTCCTTGGCGAAGAATCCGGCCGAGGCGATGCCCGCATGCGGCAGATACTGCTCGATGTCCAGATCGAGTCCCGTCGCCGTGGTGGGTTTGAGATTCGGATTGCCGGTGACGATGTTGCCGCTGCTGTCCGACGTCGTCGCGGAGGTGACCTGCTGGAAACCCGGACGCGCGATGGTCGAGGAGATGGCGGCACGCGCCACCAGGTCGGGCTGCAACTCGTAGCGCAGCTGCGCGGTGGGGAAAAAATTGGTGTAGCTGCGGTTGTTCGAGACGCTGCAGACGTGCGTCGTCGGACTGTTGACGGGATCGAGAATCGGGCAACCTGCGCTGTTGGCCGCCGTTCCCGAGTCATCGTAACCGTCGTAGGTGGCCTGGGTGTGCTCGACGCGCAGACCGGCGATGACCCCCACCGGTCCGAAACCGAACTGATACTGGCCGTAGACCGCGTAGACGTTTTCCTTGTCATGAACGTCGTTGAGCGCGTTGGCCACCGGATCGCTGAACACGTTGCCGGCCGCCAGGGCGGTGAAATATGCAGTCCGCAACACGCCGGGATCGATCTGCGGGCCGTTCAGATAATGCCCCTGATAAAATCCGACGTTGCCACCGTACGACGCCGAGGTCAGGGCCAGGTTGGGCACCTGGGTCACGTTGAAGGTCGCGGCATCGCCGGTCTTGTTTCGGATGCGGGCGTTGACGCCCACTTTGATCTCTTCGTCGGCACGGTCGGTCCAGTGGGTCGGGATCGCGAGGTTCGCGCCGATCCCCCACTCGTGATCGTCCGAGTGGGTGTTCTGCGTCTGCAGCGCGTTCAGCGTATAGCCCGCCGGATCGTAAGGGTTGACCGTCACGGTGCCGTTCGCCGCCGTTCCGGGCCGCACGCTCACGGACGGAAAGTTCGGCCGCGTGGTGTTGTCGTAGGCGACGTTGGCGACGGCGAAATTGTCGAAGCCCGAATTGTAATCGTAGGGCTTGTAATACGTCCCCTTGGTGTAGCCCACGTGGTAGTCGAGCCGGTTGTCGCCGAGCAGATTCTTGCCGCCGATCTCCGCGATGCGGGAATCGAGGTACTCCTTCTCGTCGCGCAGCGCCTTGGTGAAACTGGGCGCCGCAGCGCTTTGGGCGGTGGCCGGCGCGCCGGCCGTGTCGATGAAACCGTTGGGATCGCTGGGATCGACGCTGGGCGCACCCGCATAATTCCAGATGAGCCGGTTGCGATCCACCGTCTCGGAATAGCCGGCATCGTAGTAACGCAGGAAGTACTGATTCGACTCATCGGGCGCGTAGCCCAGATCGGCGCCATAGCCATGCCGTTCGCGGTGATAATTGTAGAAGCGCTGTTCGAAGGCGGCGAAGGCCTTGTCCGGGATGCCGGCCGGCTGGTTGTCGATGAAGGCGGCTTCCGCATCGTCGACTCCGCGACGATCGGTGTACACCGAGGCCGTCACCAGGATGCTGAACGGATCATAGCCGCCCTTCCCGCCGAAGCGCGTTCCCGCGGTTCCTGCGAGGTCCGTGATCCAGGTATGACGCAGCAACTCCTCGCCCGTACCCAGCTTGACGTCGGCGAACGGTTTGCCGTCCGCCGGCGCCGTCTTCGGCGTGATGTCGATGGTGCCGCCCAGGGCCTCGGCATCCTGATCGGGCAGATTGGATTTCGTGACTTGGATGGCGCCGACGAAACCGAGCGGAATGGAATCGAAGGCCACCGCGCGGCCGGCGCCCGACGGCGAGCTGTTGTTGGTTGGCGGCAGTCGCAGGCCGCCGAACGTGGTGCTGTTGAGATCGGCGTCGAGACCGCGGATGTTGATGTAGCGTCCCTCGCCCGTGTCGGTCTCCAGCGAGATGCCGGGCACGCGCCGGATGGCCTCGCCCGTGTTGACGTCCGGCAGCTTCTGCATCTCGTCGGCCGTGGTCAGATTGATCAGATTCGGCGCCTCCCTCTGGGCGGCCCGCGCGATCTCCGGCGTGGTGCGCTGTCCCAGCACCGTAATTTCGCGCAGCGCATCGTCCGTGGCATCCGACTCGTCGGCCGCCCACGTGGGAGGACCCAGCAAAAGACATCCGGCCGCGGCGCCCACGCGCCACCACTTCGATCGTCGCAACAACATGTTCATGGATTTCGCTTCGCGGTAAGGGGAGAGGTGGAAGCGGCGGCGCCCATCCCGGCGTCCTGCTGCGCTTTGCGCCGCGAAGTGTCGCAGTGAATTCTTACAGAAGGATGACACGGCCGCAGGCGAGAGACGCGCGGCGCGCCGACGGGGGCGGTTTCCCGGTGTCAGCGCAAGATGACATCAGACGTCACGGGCCGACGACAGAATCGCCGAGGCTCGGCGCCTATCCTCTCCGGGTACGACGTACGACCGTGTGCTCTACACGCCCGTGCGCCTCGCAGCGTCTCGCTAGGAGGTCACTTCCATGTCGTCGATCGGTAAATCTTTTCTGCACTCCCACGAGGATCCCACCGGCGAATGGAAGCGGCTGGTATCGGATGCGGCCTATTACATCGCGAAAAAGCGACACTTCGTCCCGGGATCTGAAATCGACGATTGGCTGTCGGCCGAGGAGCAGGTGGAAGTCGAGTTGGAGAAGCGCCGACTGGCGAATTCGGGGTCGCCCTAGAATTCGGGGTCGCCCCAGCGGTCACGTGACCGCCGTCTTCGGACGTTGCGCGATGCCTCCCCCGACCGCGAACTGAGCCCATCGCGGGGTGTTCCCCCTACACCGTAATTGCGGTCCCCCCGCCGCGCTTGCCGTTGATCAGCCGGCCTTGCGCCGGATGGAGCGAAAACGAATGCCGAGCTTCATCGCCTTTTGCGCGACGGCACCCGGCGTGCGGCGTAATTTTTTCGCCGTTTCGATTCCCGACAATTTACTCTTGGCGAGGGTCCGCAGGTTCTTCACGTCGTCCTTCGACCAGGCGACCACGACTCGTTTCCTCTTTGCCATCAAAAATTCCTTCGAAAAACGCTCATCATACTTGTCCGCAACGCCAAACCGGAAACACTTTCGCGTCGAAGCTCAGGGGTGACCCTGCACGCGCGGGCCAACTTCCACGCGCTCGGCGATCGACCGCAACATCGATTGCAGCGCAGCGGTGCTCACACGGCACTTGTCCACCTCGGCCATCGTCGGCATCCAGATCGACGTCGAGCGGGCCTCCTCCCCATTCGCCACATGCTTGGGACGACTGTTCACATGAACCTCCGCGTCGGCAGCGCCGGCAGCGGCGCCCGCATCCACCGCGCGCAGCGTACGCATCAGTTCGTCCCGTTTTTCACGCAGCTTCGCGGCACGCTCGTTGACGTCATCCAGTCGTGCGATGAGGTCCGGACCCACGTCGCGGGCCAGTGCCATGCGCTTCAGCAGGGTGAAGCGTGCCTCGAAACCCAGGATCCTCTCCGATTCGGAGACGAACTCTCCATCATCGGACAACGATCGAAGTGCGGCTCCGACGGAGTGCGTCTCGATCGCCGAAAACTCCGCGATGAAAGCTTGTATTGCCTTCTTCAAGTCCACCATAAGACAAGCTCCTGTGTGCGTCGCCTGAGCCGTGCGCGGATGATAGCACCAAGCCCCCATCGGGAACTCTGCGAAGGAAGGCATTTAGAACTTGACAGATTGCAAGGTGTTGTGTGAAACGCTTGCGCGATCGCACGCGCGCGTCGTCGCGACGCTCACGCGGCCGCTCGCTGCATCAGCGAAACGAGAAGCGCACGCCGCCGAAGTACGCTCGTGGCATCGCAGGACTCTGGAAGCGATTGTCGACGCTCGGATCGTTGGAGGCTGCGCGCGGCGGTATGCCCGGCGCCCCCACGCCGGTGGGATCGCTGAACAAACCGTAGGTCGCGTAGCGTCGATCCAAAAGATTCTGGACGCTGGCGAAAAGCGCGAACTGCCTGGTGACCTGCCACGTGGAGCGCAGACCGAACACCGAGTAACCCGGCAGCGGCGCATTCTGGTTGGATGCATCACCCTGGTAGAAGGAGCTGCCCACGTAGGTGTAGGTTCCCCCCACCCACCACTGCGTCGAGACGGCATAATCCGCGCCGATCTTCATCCGGTTCTGCGGGATTCCCGGCAGATGATCGCCCACCGATACCGTGATGTTGCCGTTCGCGTCCTGGTAGGGGTTGTACGCCGAACTGAGCGTCAAGGCTGAGCGGAAGGTCGCATCGACGAAGCTGTACTGAGCGTACGCCGACCAGCGATCGCTCTGAAACGTCAAGCCGGCCTCGGCGCCCTGCCGGCGGGTGGAACCGATGTTCTGGAAGAAGCCGCTGCTCACCGAGGTCGCGATTCCGTAGATGTCGTTCTGCGAGGTGGTGCGGAAGACGCTGGCGTTCCAGGAGAGCCGCGATGCCGTATCCAGGCTGCCCCGCACCCCGGCCTCGATGGTATGTCCCACCACTTGTTTGAGACTGGGCGGGTCGCCGGCCAGGCTGGACGGCAAAAGACACGGCGCCGCCGGATCGGAGCACTCGATCTCGCCGGCCGTGGGAGCGCGGTTGTTCACCGAGTACCCCGCAAACACCGTCACCGTCGGGAACAGCTTGTACGTCCATCCGCCGGCCGGATTGAAATGCGTGAATCGATTGCGGCCGTCGAGCGCGGTGCCGCGCCGGTCCGACAGGTCCACTTTCGTGATGTTGTACCGGCCGCTGACGGTCAGGGCCAGGCGATCATCCACGTCGAGCGTGTCGGTGGCATAGGCGCCGTAGTATTTGTTCGCGGCATCTAGCAGCACCGGTGTCGCCGTGAAGGCGGTACCCTCGGGTTCGCTGACCACATAGGGCGTCGCGACCACGTTCAAGCTGGCAGCGATCGGACCGACCTGCGCGCCCGACATGAAGTTCGTCTCCGAGGCATCGATGCTGCTGCCGACTGCAAACTGATTGCCGAAATCGAACAGTTTTTCGCTCGACGTGAACTGCAGCGACCCGCCCCAGGTCTGGGAGTGGATGCTCTCGAAATCGTTCTCGCCGATGAACGTGTTCCCGCCGTTCGATAGGTCCGGTATGACCGTGCCGTTCGCCTCCGTCAAGGGCGTTGCGGCGTCGCCCTGGCACAGAGCGCCGACCGGCCCGGGCGCCGCACACGCCACGTAGTTGGTGCCGTTGCCGTTGGCGACGGTCTGCCGGTAGTTCCTGTAGTACACGACGGACTGGACGGCCGTGGTCTTGTTGAAATCGTACGATGCATCGAGCGTGACGAAATCCAGATCGTTGAAATTGTGTTGCGGGCCGGTGAACACGTTGCGGGTGCTCAGCGCCAACGACTGCACCGGTGCGGCGCCCTGTCCGTACAGGCGGTTGTTGGCGCGGGCATAGCTCAGATCGATGGTGGGTCCGTCGCCGTGCACGCTCAGATCCAGGTAGTACTGACGGATGGAGTCTTTCGCAAACAGACGCCAGCCGTCCTGGTCCAGAGCGCGGGCCGCGGCATAGATTCCCAGGATCCCCCGATGGATTCCGAATTCCGCGGAACCGGTGCGCTGATCGAACGAGCCGCCGGCAAGCTCTGCATCGCCGCCTTCGAAGGTGAAGCCGTTCTTCATGGTCACCGACATCGCGCCACCGAGTGCATTCAAGCCGAACAGCGGACTCGCGCTCACCAGGTCGATGCGGTCGATGGCGATGTCGGGTATAAGATCCCAGTTGACGCTGTCGCCGAACGCTTCGTTCACGCGGACGCCGTTCTGATAGACGGCCAATCCGGCGGGCGTGCCGAGAACGGGAGAGGCCTCGAATCCTCGATACAGGATGTCGGGCTGGAAGGGGTCTGCCAGCGTATCGTTGATGTTGACGCTGCCCAGCCGTTTGTCGATGGTACCCAGCAGGTCGGCGGTGCCGTTGCGGTCGAGGTCGTTGGCGCGCAATGTCTGCACGTTGGCCGGCACCTTGTCGGCCTCGACGTTCATGCCGGGCACCGGGGTGACGCCGATGACCACGACCTGGTCGAGAACGTCGGGCAGCACAGTGTCGGCCCCGGCGGACACGGCTGAGGTCGAACCGCAGGTTGCGAGCATCGCGAGCAACGCCGGGGTTACCGCAGGTGTGATGCGGTGTGAGTTCTGCATGTCTGCCTTGGGACGCCTTGCGCGGGGCGGAATGTCGTTCTGATGCCGCGGCGGATGATGGCACACGACAATTTCCGACGAATCGGACAGCTTCCCGATTTGCACGGGAAAAATTCCCGGATGCCCGGGCCGCGGGCCGCGCGCCGGCGGCCCACCGGCGCTCTACGGCGCTCTGGGAACGATCGCCAAGCCCCAGGGACTCAACCCCGCCTTGACCCGTGTCACCTCTTTCTGCGTGCCGAGGTCGACCACCGACACGTCATTCGACGGACCGTTCGCGACGTACAGCCATTTGCCGTCGGGCGAAATCGCCATGCCCCACGGCCGGATCCCCACCGGGATGCTGCCGATCACTTCGTAGGTGCCGCCGTCGAGCACGGACACCGTGCCGCCGCGGCCGTTGCTGACGTACACCCGCCCACCGTCGGGTGCGACCTTGACCAGCATGGGCCGGGACCCCGCGGGCAGCGCCACCGTCTTCGACACGCTGCGCGTCGCGGTGTCGACGATGTTCACCTGGCCCACCGATTCCGACGGGACGAAGGCGATGCGCCCGTCACGGCTGAAGTCCACGCTGCGCGGCCGGCCCTCGACCTTGAAATGCGCGACGGCGCCGTACGCCGCGGTATCGACGATGTACACGTCGCCGCCCGCCTCGCACGTCACGTAGAAGAATTTGCCGTCGGGCGTCGTCGTCACGCCCTCGGGCTCCGCTCCCACGGGGATGCTGTGCTCGAGCTTGCCGGTTGCGATGTTGATCACCGTCGCCGACTTGCTGTCCTCGTTCGAGATGTAGATGCGCGCGCCGTCCTTGCTCACCGCAAATTCTTCCGGGTCCGAGCCGGCGGCGACCTTCCTGCTGAATTTTCTGCTTCGCGCATCCACGATGGCGATGCCGTCGGCCGCCTTGTCGCCGGTGGCATCGTCGGCGTCGTCGGCAGGCTTCTTCTTCAGCACGGGATTGCCGTGCGGATCGAGTTCGGGCGGCCCGGCGACCGGCGTGCCGCTCACCGCCACGTACACCATCCTGCCGTCGGGGCTGACGTGGATGCCGCGCGGCCGCTTGCCCACCGCAATGGTGCCGACGACGTGTCGATCCGTGCCGTCGATCACCGTGACGTCGTCCGACTTCTCGTTCGTCACGTACAGGTCGTAGGCCGGGGCCGCCCGTGCCTGCTGGGACGCCAGCATTCCGGCGCCCAGAGCTTGGACGCTCAATAAAAACCAGATCCTGCCGGAGAAGGACATTCGAGGCTCCCGTCACGACGTGTCGATTCGTGTGGGGTAAAGTATAGGCCGTTCGGCGGCAGGCAACGCGTGATTTTCGCGACCCGCGCGGCGGGAAGGATTCCTGGACTTCATGGTGATTTATTCACTGGTTCGTTGCGACGGCGGCGCTAAAATTCGCGCTCGAGTCCCTCTCTTGCGACCGGCGGTCGGGCGACCGGTCCCTTTTTTTTCCAGCGATGGAATCTGATCCGGTCCGGGGCCCGGGGGCGCCGTCGGCGCGCTTCGGCACCACGCTCAAGCTGCGCCTCTGCATGATGATCACCGCGCTGCTCGCGACGGCGACGCTCGCCGGAGGCATCTACGTGATCCGCAAGGCACGCGACGACATCCGCGACGAGACCCGCTCCACGATGATTTTGACCGATCACTTTCTCGATGCCGAAATCGCAGTCCTGCACGAACGCTGGGCGCTGCACGGATTCGATGCGCCCTTGTTCAAGCTGCGGGAGCTCGGACAGATCAGGCATCTGAAGGTGTCGTTCTACGACAATCTCGGGCGGCCGGTCGACTCGAACGACGAATCGAGCCGCGACGAACCGGTCGCCCCCCGCTGGTTCGACTGGCTGATCCGTCATGCATCGCCGCCCGCGCCGTCGGAAGAACGCCGGGTTGCGTTCGACGACGTACCCGTGGGCCGGTTGGTCATCGCCGCGGACCCGCGCTACGAAACCGACGAGATGTGGGCGACGTCGCGCGGTTTGCTGATCTTGCTGATCGCCTTCTTCCTGCTGGTCAACGCATTGGTGTGGTGGGCCGCCTCGCGCGCCATGCGTCCGGTGGAGAGCATATTGCACGCGCTGGGCGATCTGGGTCGCGGCGATCTGACGGCGCGGTTGCCCCGGTTCAGCCTGCCGGAATTGTCGCGCATCAGCGTGGGCTTCAACCGCATGGCCGAAACCCTGGAAAAGAGCGTCACCGAGAATCAGCGGCTGACCCGCCGTCTGCTCGATGCGCAGGAGACCGAGCGGGCCAGCCTCGCCCGTGAACTGCACGATGAGATCGGCCAGTGCGTGAGCGCCATTCACGCCGATGCCGCCGTGATCCGCAAAACCGGCGGTGCCTCGGTGCGCGAGAGCGCGGAGGCCATCGTCGAGGTCACCACCCGCATCAAACGCATCGTCCGCAGCATGCTGCGCCGTCTGCGGCCGCCGTTGCTCGAAGGGATGGGGCTCGTTCCAGCCCTGCGGGAACTGGTGAGCTCCTTCCGTCAGCGCCATCCGCACGTGAACTGCTCGCTGACCACCTCGGGTCATTTCCTGGACGTCGAGGACGACGTGGGCGTCGCCGTGTACCGGGTGATCCAGGAATCGCTGACCAACATCGCGGTGCATGCCAACGCGCGTCATGCCACCATCGACGTCCATCGCGACGCCGACGCCGCGCATCGCATCCGCGTCTCCGTCACGGACGACGGCGTGGGATTCTTCCTCATGTCCGCGAATCGCGGTTTCGGACTGACCGGGATTCGCGAACGGGTCAACAATCTGGGCGGCTCGTGCAGCATCGATACCGAGCCGGGACGCGGCACGCGCATCGTCGTCGAAGTGCCGCTGCCCGCCCGAACCCCGGTGCCGGCATGAGTACGCCTCGCCCGATCCGCATCATGCTGGTCGACGATCATGCCATCGTGCGTGCCGGGTTTCGGCGGCTGTTGGAGCAGGAACCGACGTTCCGGGTGGTGGCGGAGGCGGCCGATGCGGAGCGCGCGTATGCGCAGTTCGTGGAGCACGAACCCGACGTCGTCGTCATGGACCTCTCCATGCCGGGGGTCAGCGGTCTCGACGCCATCCGCCGGATCATGGGCAGGCAGCCCGCCGCCCGCATCCTCGTCTTCAGCATGCACGAGGACGCCTCGGTGGCGGAACGCGCCATCCAGCTGGGCGCCCGGGGTTACGTCACCAAGAGCAACGCCCCCGAGATCCTGGCCGCGGCGGTCGCCGAAGTGGCCGCCGGCGGTCTGTCATTGAGCCCGGACATGGCCAAGTCGATCGCCGTGCTCAAACTCACCGGCGAGGACGATCCGCTGCAGTGTCTGACGTCGCGCGAATTCGAGATTTTCCGTCTGCTGGCGAGCGGACGGCCGGCGGCGCACATCGCGAAACTGCTGAATCTCAGCGGCAAGACCATCGCGAACTATCACACGCTGATCAAGCAGAAGCTGGGGCTGAGCAGCGACGTCGAGCTCGTGCTGCTGGCACAACGCCAGCATGTTATTCTTCAGGAGAGATGGAGCGATTCGGAATGATTTTTCCCGGGAGGACGGCATGTCGCAGAAGGGCTCGACGGGAGGTTTCCTGGCGGTCAGCATCGCGCTGGGCGGGGCGCTCGGATTGGCCGCGAGCACATCGACCGCCGCCGGCACGGTGTCCCAGTACGACGTGGACAAGGATTCGACCTTGGACCTCGCCGAGGTGAAGACCGCGGCGGGCGCACATTTCGACAAGCTCAACAAGGACGGCGACGGCACGCTCGAGACCGGCGAGGTCAGGGGCGTGATCGGCGCGAAGATGTTCGAGAACGCCGATGCCGACCACGAC
>CAZZWZ010000054.1:0-15009 GCA_964657955.1 uncultured Steroidobacteraceae bacterium | reverse complement strand
GACCTCCGCGCGCCAGCGCATGGTACGAAGCGATGCGTCGGTGTGCGCCAACGTGTAGTGGCCGCGCGTGGAATAGAAGAGATTCAGGTCGAAGTCCGACGAAAGATCCTGCCACAGGCGAACGCTCTCGTCGTAGAACCTCACCCCCTCGGGCGTGAGGTAATTCGAGCGGATGATGGTGGTGTTGCGCCCGGTGTTGCCGCCGCCGATGTAGCCCTTCTCGAGCACCGCCACGTTGCGCATGCCGTGGTCACGCGCCAGATAGAACGCCGAGGCGAGGCCATGACCGCCGGCGCCGATGATGACGGCGTCATAGGCCGGCTTCAGCGACTCGTGACGCGTGAACATCCGGGGTTCCGGGTGACGGCTCGACAGGCCGAAGCGCAGTAGACGATGGGGCATGCGGATCAGCGCGGCTGCGGACTGAAATTAGCGTTCGGCGGCACGGGTTCGGGGTGCGAAGCGAAGGGGCATGTGCGAGTATAGCCATGTTTATTTACTGTGGAGCAAATAAATTTGCGTATTGTGCAATGGCCGTGAAGCGCGGCGCTGCCGCTGCGGCCCGGCGCGCAGGGCGCGAAAGTCCGGCACTCGAACTCGGCCGTACCGCGAGGCGCCTGCGCGAGAATCAGCATCTTACCCTTGCACAGACCGCCGGCCGCGCCGGCATCAGCACGGCGATGCTGAGCCGGCTCGAGACGGGCCGGGTATCGCCCAGCTTGGAGACCATCGTTGCCCTGGCACAGGCCCTCGATGTTGCCGCCTCGGTGCTGATGCAGCGCGTGGGGGCCGACGCCGGCGGCGGCGCGCAGTTGATCCGGGCCGGCGAGGGGCTCGAGACGGTCCGCAGCGGAACGAAGCGCGGACACACGTATCATTTATTGGCCGCGCAGCGCGGCCCCCGCAAGGTTTTCGAGCCGTTTCTGGTCACGCTGAACGATCGCAGCGAGGTGTTTCCCGGCTTCCACCACCCGGGCGTGGAATTCATCCACATGCTGACGGGTATTTTGCATTATCGGCACGGGCGCCACACCTATGTGCTGAAACCGGGCGATACCCTGACCTTTCGCGGCGACGTGGCGCACGGGCCGGAGCGCCTGGAAAAGGTGCCCATCCGCATGCTGTCGCTGATCGTGTACGGCGGTGCTGCGGATTGACGTCGGCAGCGGCGCGATGACGGCGGTGCTGCGGCTGATGGCGGTCGGATTCATTGTCGCCACCCGAGCCGAACGCCGTATGGCCCGCTGAGTAATGGTACTGTTTGCGGCTGCTATCGGGCCCACTGGAGACCAACCCTTGTCACGACATCCGCAGACCGTCGTTGCCGCGCGGCCGGCAACCTGGAGGCCCGCCCTGACGCTGTTCGCGCTGGCCCTGGCGCAGGCATTGGCGGCTCGGCCATCGATGGCGGACCAGTCGGCGGCAGCAGGGCACACCACGGCAGCGACGCAATCGGCGGCGGCTCCGACCGCAAAAACCGCGGGCGCGGTGGACGAGGCGCGCTTGCGGGACGCGGACTCGGAACCGCAGAACTGGTACACGGGCGGCCGCGACCAGGGGGGCACCTACTACTCGCCCCTGCGCACGATCGACTCGGGGAATGTCCGCGACCTGGGATTTGCGTGGGCCTACGATCTGGGCAGCCCGCTTCGCGGGCAGGAAGCGACGCCCATCGTCGTCGACGGGATCATGTACACCTCCGGCACCTGGGGCTATGTCTACGCGGTCGATGCCGCCACGGGCCGCGAACTCTGGCGCTACGATCCGAAGAGCGATTTCCAGGCGGGGCGCAATCCATGCTGCGACCTGGTCAATCGCGGGGTGGCCGTGTGGAAGGGCAAGGTGTACGTGGCCTCGGGCGACGGACGCCTGCATGCGCTGGATGCGGCCACCGGACGCAAGCTGTGGGAGGCCGACACCATCGCCGACCATTCGCAGCCCTACGCCAGCACCGGCGCGCCGCAGATCGCGGGCGACGTCGTCGTGATCGGGAATGCCGGCGCCGACATGGGTCATGGCGGGGTGCGCGGCTACGTGGGCGCGTACGACGCCGAGACGGGAAAATTCAGGTGGCGGTTCTTCACCGTGCCGCCCGGCGCCGGGCAGCCGCTGGAGAGTCCGGATCTGGCGGCCGCGGCCAAATCGTGGGACGCCGGGCGTGCCGCGCAGTTCAAGGGCGGCGGTACGGCATGGGATGGATTTGCCTACGATCCCGCCTCGAACCTGGTTTATTTCGGCACGGCGAATGCCGCGCCCTACGATCTGCGGCAGCTCGGCAGCGCCAGGCTCGACAGCCTCTACACCGCCTCCATCGTGGCCGTGCATGCCGACACCGGGCGCCTGGCCTGGTACTACCAGACCACGCCGCGCGACAGCTGGGATTTCGACTCGACGCAGAAGATGATCCTGACCGACCTGGACATCGGCGGGCACCGTACCCCCGTCCTGTTGCAGGCGAATAAAAACGGTTTCTTCTACGTCCTCGACCGGCGAAGCGGCAAGCTGCTGTCGGCGAAGAATTTCACCTTCGTGAACTGGTCGTCCGGCATCGACATGAAAACCGGCCGGCCCCGGGTGACGCCGCAGGCCGACTGGTACGGTTCGCCCAAGAACGTGTATCCCTCCTGGGCGGGAGGCCACACGTGGAACCCCATGTCGCTCAGCGCGCAGACGCATCTGGTCTACATCCCGGTGATCGACGCCCCCGCCGTCTGGATCGACATGCTGCACAACGGCGGCGAGATGAAATTCCTCGACGGGTTCTTCACGGCCAACAGCGTGGTGACGGACGACACCTACGCTGCGGCGGATTTGCGGCGTCTGTACGGCCCGGTGCCGGAACTCGCCGACCTCGCGGGCACGCGCAAGGTCAAGCTCGTGCGTGAGCTGCTCCGTGCCTGGGATCCCGTGGCACAGAAGACCGTCTGGGAGCGCGAGACCTCCTCCGGCATCCGCGGCTACGACGGCGGCGTGATGTCCACCGCCGGCAACCTCGTCTTTCAAGGACGCGGCAGCGGCGGCTTGTGGGCGTACGCGGCGGACACGGGCAAGGTCCTCAAGGTCTTACCCACCGGCAGCCACATCATGGCGGCGCCCATGACCTACGCCGTCGGAGGGGAGCAATTCATTGCCGTCCAAGTGGGCTACGGCGGGACCGGCATCTCGGTGGGATCGATTCCGCCGAGCAGCGCCGCGGTCACGCACGAGAACACGAACCGGATCATCGCCTTCAAACTGGGCGGCGGCCGGGTTCCGGCGCCGGCCGCGCGGGCCGTCGTGCCCTTCGAGCAACCGCCGCCGCAGACCGCCGGTGCCGGGGCCATTCACGCCGGCGAGATCAAATTCGTCGAGGAATGCTCGCGCTGCCACGTCCTCGATCTGAACATCACACCGGACCTGCGCAGGCTCAACCCGGGGCTCCACGCGGCGTTCAAGGACATCGTCCTGCACGGCGCGCTCGCGCCCGCCGGCATGGAGCGCTTCGACGACCTCCTGAGCGAGGCGGACGTCGACAACATTCATGCCTACCTCATCGATCAAAGCTGGGTGGCCTACCGCGCACAGCAGGCCGCGGCAGGCAGGTGACGGCCCACGCACGAGGCCAGTGAGGGCAAAGGTTTTTTGCGGGGGAAACGCATGTCACGACCATCCGACCTCGAAGACGTCACGGTGCCTGTGAAGCTGAAATTGGCGCTGCTGTGGGCGGCGTTGATGTTCTTCTACGTGTACGGGGACTACTTCGGCCTGTACGTTCCCGGTCAGTTGAAGGGCATGCTGGCGGGACAGGGTCCCATCGGCCCCGTGGGGCAGGGAAGTCTCGCCCTCGTGTCGATGCTCACCGTGCTCCCGGGCCTGATGGTATTTCTGTCCATCGTGCTGCCGCCCCGCGTGAACCGCTGGCTGAACATCGCCATGGGCTCCTTTTACACCCTGCTCGTGCTCGCCACGCTGGTGCTGTTTTCGAACTGGCTGTTCTATGTGCTCTACAGCGTGACGGAAATGGCGCTCACGTTGCTGGTGGTCCGGTATGCGTGGTCATGGCCACGGCGTGCCGGTGCGTGAGCACGGTGACTGCGGCCGCCTCACTCCCCGTCGTAAATGATCACGGACAGCATGCGGATGGGCACCTTGCCCAGCGTTTCGGGTCCGTGCGGGACATCGCCGCGAAAGCTCAATGAATCGCCGGGCGCGAGCGGGTAGCTATGGCTGCCGTGCCGATAGGTCAGTGTTCCCGCCAGGACGTAGATGAACTCGGTGCCCGGATGCTGGAACCCGGGAAACACCTCGCTCTTGTCGGTGAGCGTCACCAGGAACGGCTCGAAGGTTTTCCGCGGGCCCCGCTGCGCGGCGAGCAGGTGATACGTGTGGCCGCGGCGCGTGCCGCGCCGGACGACCTCGAGCCCCTGTCCCGCCGGAACCCGCTGCGCACCCTCTTCCTCTGCGCCCACCTCCTGCAGCAACAGCGCCGGACGGACTCCGAGGGCGCCCGCCAGGGCCACCAGGGTTTCGAGGCTGGGCGTGACGTGGCCGGTTTCGAGACGGCTCAGCATGCCGGCGCTGATGCCGGCGGTGGCCGCGACATCGGTCAGGGTCAGGCCCTGGCCCTCGCGCACCCGCCGCGCCACCGCGCCCAGCTGGCGGCCCACGTCGGGAGCGTCCGCGGGCGCAGGTCGGGACCGCGCCGGTCGGGACTTCACAGGTCGAGAACCAGTCTCGAACACTGAGCGCGCGACACGCAGGGCATGATGCTCCGGCCGGCCGATTTTTCCGCATCCGACAGGAAATGATCGTTGTGCACCAGCGTGCCGTCGGCTTCGAGCACGCGGGTGCGGCAGAAACCGCAGACTCCGCCGCGACACAGGTAGGGCACCTCGACACCGGCCGCTTCGATGCTTTCGAGCAGACTCCCGTCGGGCGGAACGTGAACGGTGATGCCCGCGCGGGGAAGATATGCGTCGAAGGGCAGCCCGGTGGGAGGCGCCGCGAATCGCTCCCAGTGGATGTGGCTGTCGGACCAGCCGAGGCGCCGGGCGGTCGAGACCACGCGGTCGATGAGGCCCGCCGGGCCGCACGCATAGACGTGGGTGCCGAGCGGGCGGTTCGACAACAGGCCGTCGAAATCCACCGCCTCACCCGCGGCGTCGTGGTACATGTGCAGGGATTCGCCGGCGAGCTCGCGCAGGCGCGGCGCAAACGCTGCGTGCTCCGGCGAGCGGACCGCATAGTGCACCTCGTAGGGCACCGGGCCGCCGTGCAAATCCTCCAGTTGCGCGAGGATGGGCGTGATGCCCACCCCGCCGGCGATCAGCACGTGCCGGCGCGCGATCTTGTCCAGGCCGAAGAGATTCACCGGATGCGCGATGTCGAGCCGGCTGCCCACTCGGACCTGGTCGTGCATGAAATGCGAGCCGCCGCGCGAGGCTTCCATGCGGCGCACGCCGATCTCGTAGCGATCCAGCCGCCGTGGCGAGCTCAGCAGCGAGTACGGATTGCGGTGCGTGCGCTCCGCCGTGCGCATCACCACGATGATGTGCGAGCCGCCGGAGAACGCCGGCAGCGGCGAACCATCCACCGCCGCCAGGGTGAAATGCTTGATGAGCGGCGTGACCGATTCGACGGAGGTCACCTCGACGGCAAGGGTTTGCGCGGAGTTCATGGATGGCTTTCGCAGATCGGCGGCAACGCGCCCGGCACCTCCGCGTCCACCATCACGCCCATGTACGCGGCATAGCGCCGGGAATAGTGGTCCCGGACCTGGAGCCATCGGGCACAGCCGGCGCAGCGCACGATGTTGCTCCGCACCTCCTCGGTGTCCGCGCGGCAATGCACGCAGTGCACCCGACGCGCCGCCGTGCCCACGTGTTCCGCGCGGATTTCATCCCGGTTGAGATTGAATTCCGCGGCGAGCTGCAGCGCCCGGCCGATGAAATGCTCGGGACCGGCAACGTACAGCCGGGTCCCCATCGTGGACTCATCGAGCAGGACCCGCGCGCGCGCGAGCAGCGCCGCCGTGTTCTCGCACGGCGCGGCGCTCTCGAACCCGATGTCCCGGAACGCATCACCCGCAGGCCCGGATGACGGAGTGAACAGCACCCGCGAGCGCTGCCAGGCGTCGGGCGCCGCGTCGCGCAACTCACGCAGCACCCGGGTCAGGCACGAAGCGCCCTCCGCCATCCCCAGCAGCACGTGACACCGGCCGCCGGTGTCGGCCGCGAGCGGCGTGTAGCCCGGCTTGCTCTTCACCGACGTCATCGGTACACCGCCAGCTCGTGGGTGATGGCCACCACGGCGACGCCCGCGACCAGCACGACATAGGGCCAGATGCCGGCCCGTTTGACCGCATCGCTGCCGGACTGTTCCAGATCCTCCATCATGGCGTTCGGGAAACGCCCCTTGTCGGTGACGTAGTGCCGGTAGGCGAACACCGGCAGGACCAGGGCGCAGAACCCCAGCCCGGTGCTCAGCGTGCCGACGCCGTAGACGTCGGCGCCGAAACCCATGAACGCAAGATTGACGAAGGAGAGCACCGCCCCCGCCGCGAGCACCCAGGTGGGCGCTCTCCACGGCCGCTCCTGGCGGGGCCTGTCCAGACGATGTATCCACCCGGCATTCAGGTTCAAGAAGTTGAAGATCATGTAACCCACGTTGGCGGCGCCGATGACGAACACCGAATCGGACATGAGCAGGAGCAGCAGATTGAACACCAGGTCCGTGAGCATGGCGTTCGACGGCGCGTGGTGCTCGTTCACCTTCGAGAGGTACCTGGGCAGCCAGCCGTCCACCGACGCCTGATACAGGGTGCGCGAAGAGCCGGCCATGGAGGTGATCAGCGACAGCACCAGCGCAAGCACCAGCATGACCACCACCACCGCCCCGATGGCGGGCCCGGCATGCACCATCCTGGCCATCACCGCCGCCACGCCCATGCCGCTGTAGATTTCCGGCGCCAGCATGCCGCCGTACACCGCGGGCGTGGTCACCGCTCCCGCGGCGTCGACCACGGCGGGCGTGAGCAACGTCCCCATGCCGAGGAAGCCTTGAAACGCGAACGGCACCAGCGTGTACACGACGACGCACAACAGTCCCGAGTAGAAGATGGCCTTGAACGTGTCCGTCTTCGGATTCTTGAGTTCCGAGGTGTAGCACACGGCCGTCTCGAAACCGTACGTGGACCAGGCCGCGAGGAACATGCCGCCCGCCAGCACCGTGATCCCCGCCATGTCCCAGGTGCCCGCCGTGACGTTTCCCGCCGCATCGTGCGCCAGGGGCAGCAAGGGAAAGAAACTGGCCCGCACCACGTCCCCGGTGACGATGGGCACGATGCCGATCAGGATCAGGGGAATCATCGCCGAGATCCCCAGGATCTTGGTGGCGTTCGCCGAACGCAGGATGCCGCCGTCCTGAATCGCCTTGACCGCAAACATGATGACGGCGCCGAGCAGGAACACCGCATTGATGCGCAGGGTCAGTCCGTGTTTGATCGAGCCCAGATCGAGGAGCGTCACCGACCAGTTGTTGATCACCGACTCGGGCGCGAACAATCCGTTCAGGATGTAGCCGGCGGCGAACGCCGAGCCGGTGGCCTGCACCGGAGACCAGGCGAACCAGTTGCACCACACGGAGACGGGCGCGATGACCTTGCTGTAACGCACCCAGGCGATGGCACCGTACACGGAGGTGCCGCCCGATTTGTTCGGGAACAGGCCCGCGATTTCCGCATAGGTGAAGGACTGGATGAAGCCCAGGCCGATCGACGCCGCCCAGATCGCCCAGGACAGCTTGCCCACCGTGGCCGCCACCGCGCCGATCGAAAACAGCACCAGCGGCGGCACGCCGCTCGCCACCCAGAACGCGCCGGTCCAGTCGATGCCGCGTTCCAAACCCGCCGACTTGACGTCCCCGGCCTCGACGGCATCGCCCGCCGCGGCGCTCACACCCCGCCCCGCTGCGCGGTGACCGTGCACACGCGGCCGCACGCGCCGGACTCGGGCGCGCACTGGGCGTCAGACGGGGAGCGGGCAACGGACATCGCACTTAAATAACATGATGGTTACTGTAGTGCAAACGGTTTGCATGACGGGCAAATCGCGCCGGGCGAGCCGCAGCTTCGCGTCGTTCACCGCGGGGTTTGCGCGCCGCTTCATGCGGCCGCCGCGGGCCTGCGCGCCGCGTCAGCCGAGAAACGCCTCCAATGAATCGTCCATGGCGTGCATCCACTTGGTGTGATGCGCGGGCGCCATGGTCCCGGTCAACGTCGACGGATAGGAGCGATCCCGGTACGTGACGATGCCCTCGCCCTTGTGATGCTCCCATGCTTTGAACAGCTCGCCCATCTGACGCACGTTCATCGGGGGATAGTCGGTGCCGGCCAGGA
The DNA here is from genome assembly GCA_964657955.1 of uncultured Steroidobacteraceae bacterium. GTDB lineage: Bacteria > Pseudomonadota > Gammaproteobacteria > Steroidobacterales > Steroidobacteraceae > Bog-1198. The sequence goes on along the minus strand of CAZZWZ010000054.1, from coordinate 6,635 downwards.
GATCGAGCACGTAATCGCCCTGGAAATCGATGCCCTCGTAAGCATTGCTCACCAGTTCCTCGCGCGCGCGCCAGGCGGCGATGTCCTTCGCCCTGGCGTCGGGGGCCGGGATCTCGATCCGCCCCAGCAGCACGTCGCGCGCATACCAGGCCTGGGCGTCGAACATGTTGAAGGTGTAGAACTGATCCTGCATGCCGAGGTAGATGAGCTTCGGATTCGCCTGCCACAGCACACCCTTGTACAGATTCAAAGGATACAGGCGGTTGTTCGTCTTCAACCGCAGACTCTCGTCGAGGAACGGGAAATGATGCAGATATCCCGTGCAGAGCACGATGGCATCCACTTCGCGACTGGAGCCGTCCTTGAAGTGCGCCCGGCGCCCCTCGACATGGGTGAGCAGCGGACGCTCCTCGAAGCCCTGCGGCCACTTGAAGCCCATGGGCTTGGTCCGGTAGCTGAAGGTGATCGAGCGCGCGCCGTATTTGAAGCACTGCGTGCCGATGTCCTCGGCGGAGTAGCTGCTGCCGACCAGCAGGATGTCCTTGCCGGCGAATTCGTTCGCGTCGCGAAAATCGTGCGCATGCAGCACCCGGCCGGGGAAGCGTTCGAAGCCCGGGAATCCCGGCATGTTGGGCGTCGAGAAATGGCCGCTCGCCACGATGACGGCGTCGAAGGTTTCCCGGTACAAGGCGTCCTGCCGCAGATCCTTCACCGTCACGTCGAACCGCCCCGCCGCCTCGTCGTACTGCACGCCGCGCACGGCCGAATGGAACCGGATCTTGTCGCGCACGCCGCTCTTCGCGAGCCGCCCCTTGATGTAATCGTGCAGCACGGCGCGCGGCGGATACGAGGGGATGGGACGCCCGAAATGCTCCTCGAAACCGTAGTCGGCGAACTCCAGGCATTCCTTCGGCCCGTTGGACCAGAGGAACCGGTACATGCTGCCGTGCACCGGTTCCCCGAATTCGTCGAGCCCGGTGCGCCAGGTGTAATTCCACAGACCGCCCCAGTCGCCCTGCTTCTCGAAGCACACCACTTCCGGCACCCGGGCGCCCTTGCGCGCCGCGCTCTCGAAGGCGCGCAGCGCCGCCATGCCGCTGGGACCTGCGCCGATGACGGCGATCCGCCGGATATCGACCAGCCGCTGGGTATCGATCATGAACGCACCTTGAGCTTCTGTGGATCGTAATGTGGGAACGGCACCACCGTGGCGGCGAGACGCTTCTGGCGGCCGTCCAGCTTGCCGATCTCGAGCGCCGCCCCGAGCGCCGCGTGAGTCACGTCCACGCGGGCCAGTGCGATGTGCGCGCGCAGTACCGGCGAACGGGTCGCACTGGTGACGACGCCCACCTGCGTGCGCCCCAGCGGCCCCACCTGCGGCTGCCCCGGCGGGCGCCCCGGGAACACCGGATCGCCGTGCGCGACCAGTTCCTCGCTGCCGATCGTCAATCCCACCAGCTGACGCTGTGGGTGCGCGCGGCGCCGGGCGAGCGCCTCGGCCCCGATGAAGACGTCGGCCTTGGCGGCGGGCACGGCGAAGCCGATGCCGGCCTCGAACGGGTCGGTTTGATCGCAGAATTCGGCGCCGGCGAACACCAGGCCCGCCTCGATGCGCAGCATGTCGAGCGCCGCGAGCCCCATCGGTGCCAGGCCGTGGGGCTTGCCCGCCTCCCATACCGCATCCCAGACGGCGACCGCCGTGTCCGGATGGCACCAGAGTTCGTAGCCGAGCTCACCGGTGTACCCGGTGCGCGACACCACCACGGGCACACCGCGGATGCGGCCGACGGTGAATCGGAACCAACCAAGTTCGGCGAGCGTGGGCTGATGGGATGGCGTGTCGACGATCTGTCCGAGCAATTCGCGCGAGCGTGGCCCCTGCACGGCCAGGTTGTGCAGCTGATCCGTCGACGATCGGCACCAGGCGGCGAGGCCGTGGGCCGCGGCGAGCTGGCGCAGCCACGCGCCGCAAAACGGGTCACCGCACACCAGCCGGAAATTCTGCGCGCCCAGCCGAAAGATGGTGCCGTCGTCCAGCATGCCGCCGGTGTCGTGGCAGAGCGCCGTGTAGACCACCTGGCCCACGGCCAACCGCCGCACGTCGCGCGTCACCGCCAGTTGCAGCAGGGCCTCGGCATCGGGCCCCGTCACCTCGAATTTACGCAGCGCCGACAGATCGATGCACGCCACCCGCTCGCGGCAGGCCCAGTATTCGTCGATGGGCCCGTTGGCCGCGAAACACGAGGGCGTCCAAAAACCCTTGTAGTCGACGAAGGAGCGGGTCAGCGCGGAGGTGCGCGCATCGAAGCCGCTCTTGCGCGTCATCTCGGGGGCGGAGTCTGGCAGCATACGGTGGGCGTTCCCCTTGGAAAATCCGGCGCTCTTGTCGTACACGCGCACCTGGATGTCGGTGGGATCCCAGCCGTTGGCGGGATCGATGTCGTCGGCGCAGCTGGAGGATGCGCACACCAGGTCGGTCAGCGCCCGGAGCAGCACGTAGTCGCCGGGACGTGACCACGGCTCGTCGCTGCCGATGCTGCCGTCGGGCTGTACGAAGGTGTTGTAAAAAAAATTCAGCGCCGGCCAGCCGGCGCGCGGCGCCACGCCGTACGGCGCCAGGGCACGGTTGAAGTTGTCCGTACAATTCGCGTGGCCGGGATATCCCTGGTCCTCGTAGTACTTCGCCGTGCAGGCCAGCAGAAAGGCGTCGTGCCGGCCCACGGTGTCGCGCACGATCTCGACCAGCGGCTGCAGGCGCCCGTCGAAATACTTGCCGTGCAAACCGGGTGTCGGCATGGTGTTGCCCATCAGGGTGCGGGTGGCGGTGGCATCGATGCCCCACTCCCTGCCGTCCGCGAGCGCCGCGGCGTCGAACGCGACGAAATCCGAGCACTGCTTGCCGGCGATGTCCACGATCTGAATGTAGTCGCCGGCCGCCACCCGATAGGCATTGGCGGTGGCCGCGCTCACGCGCAGATCCTGGGCCGGCGGCGCGAGCGGTGGCGGCGGCTCGATGGCGGCGGCACTGACGATGAGTTCCAGCGGGGTGGACGGCGTCTGTTCCTGAGGCGCCATCGCCCTGCCCGGCGCCAGCAGCAGGCAGCGCACCGCGGAGGTGGTCCGAAGCTCCGTCCGGCGTCCGGGCGGCCCGGCCTGGGGAAACAGTCGGTAGGCGCGCGCCGGATCCGGATCGAACCCTCCGGCCAGCGCGGCCGCAACGTGCTCCACCCCCTCCGCATCGCAAAACTCGGCCGCGAACCCGGTCAGCGACGGGATGGCTTCGAGCGCCGGCTCCGCCGGACCGGAGATCTTCGCGTCGCTCCGCGCAATGAACAACATCGCGGACTGCATGCCCTCGGGGTCCACGATCGTCGCGCCCCGCCCGGGCTCGAGCGAGAAGGCCACGGCACCCCGTCCGCGCACGAAACGCGTCGTGCGCACTCCCTCCGCGGGCGTGGCATCGACCGCTGGCGGCCGCTTCGACTCAGTGACGATACTCATGCATTTCGCTCGCGATGCGCCCCCGACTGCGCCGTGCAGATAGGATCGCTGAGTCCCCGCCGCGTGGCAAGCTCGCGAGACGGGCTCGAATTGGACGGTGAGCTGCTGCACAATGACCGCGCAATCCGTACGCGCCCGAGGAGCAGTCCGCATGAACGCCGTCTACAAGCCCGACGAGACCTTCCGGAACGACTTCAATTTCCGCAACAGCCCCGAGGCCATCCGTCGCTTCCCGCTGCCCTTCGCCCAGGACGAGTACATGTACTCGGTGAACATCGAACCGCACCTGCCCGGACCCGCCGGCTCGTGCGTTCAATACGCCTTCGACGTGGACGAACACTACGTCGCCGAGTGCCGCGAGCGCGCCCTGGTGCTGGACGAGGATCCCCTGCGGTTCCAGGCCCTGCCGCACATGCTGAGTGCGCAATGGGATTGTCTGGAGCTCATCATGGAATCCTTCGCCCGCGATTACCCCGCGGATTTTTCTCTGACGAAAAAGGGCAACGACTGGCACTGGATCAACCGCCCCTTGCAACTGGAGCAATCCTTCGTGTTCGGCGACGCGGCGACGCTGCCCCGGGAGCCGCTCGACTACGTCGGCCGTCAGGCGCAGGGCGACTTCGTCGTCATGGACCAGCGCGACGGCGACCTTTGGTTGGAGGCCGGCATGGTCACCGCACAGGCGGACTGGTCGCTGGACTTCGACATGGGCATGACGTTCAAGGAATGGCATGGGCCCGTGCCCCTGGCGCACGAGATGAACGTGTTCGACCGCGCGCTGAAATATTTGTTGAACCTGCGCCTGGGGCAGCCCGTGCGGCGGCTCAATTGGACCATGACCGTGCATCCCCGCCTGGACACCTCGCCGGAGAAGTATCCGTCCTGGGGACCGGACCGGACGACGGTCACCGCGCAGAACGCGGGCGATCTGGTGCATCTGCGCGTGGAGCTGCAGGGGCTGTGGCGCCTGCCGCGCAGCAACGCCGTCGTGTTCGGCATCCGCTGCTATCTGATCAGTTTGCGCGAACTGGCCACCATCCCCAAGTGGGCCCGCCGCGTCCACCGCGTGCTCGAACGCCTGCATCCGGCGCTCGCCGACTACAAGGGTTTGACGCGCTATCGCGACGCGGCGGTCGCGTGGCTCGCGCCGTACGACGACGGCGCACCCACCTCACCCGGCACGGCGCCGGAATGATGTCGGGGCGGAAGCCTCACCTTTCACAGATCAGGAGAACACCGTGGCTTTGAGCTGGCGATATTCGGCGTTGGCGGACCGGCATCGGGCACTGGGCTCGAAGCTCGAGGATTGGAACGGGATGGGCACGGCCTGGACCTACGCCAAGGAGGTGGCCGAGGACCACGTGGCCATTCGCACCAAGGCCGGCCTGATGGACGTGTCGGGCCTGAAAAAACTGCACCTGGTGGGTCCGCACGCCGCCGCCGTCCTGAACTACGCCATCACCCGCGACGTCACCAAGATCTATCCCGGCAAGTCGTCCTACTCCTGCATGCTGAACGACGCCGGGCATTTCATCGAAGACTGCGTCGCGTACCGCACCGGACCCAACGCCTGGATGGTGGTGCACGGCAGCGGCGCCGGTCACGAGGCGCTGAGCCGCTACGTCGTCGGCCGCAACGCGGCCCTGATCGTCGACGACGATCTGCACGACCTGTCCTTGCAGGGCCCATTGGCGGTGGATTTCCTCGCCGCACACGTGCCCGGCATCCGCGACCTCAAATATTTTCACCACATGTCCACCACCTTGTTCGGCCGGCCGGTGCTGATCTCCCGCACCGGCTACACCGGCGAGCGCGGTTACGAATTGTTTTGCAAGGCCGAGGACGCAGGCCCGATCTGGGACACCATTCTCGAGAAGGGGCGCCCGCTCGGCATCGTGCCGGCCTGCTTCACCACGCTCGACCACCTGCGCGTCGAGAGCTGTCTGCTCTTCTATCCCTACGACATGTCACAGATGTATCCCTTCGAGCACGATCCGCCGGGCGACAGCCTCTGGGAGCTCGGCCTGGATTTCACCGTGAGTCCGGGCAAGACGGATTTCCGCGGCGCCGATGCGCATGCGCGGCTCAAAGGCCGGGAGCGCTTCAAGATCTTCGGCGTGGCCATCGAGGGATCGGTGGCCGCCGACATGGGCGATGCCGTGTACGCCGGCGACGAGAAGGTGGGCGTGATCACCTGCGCCATGGTGTCCACCTTGACGGGCAAGTCCATGGCCATCGCGCGTCTCGAGGTGTCCGCCGCGGTGCACGGCACCCGCCTGGAGATCGCGGGCAGGAAGGTGCGCGGTCCGGCGATGGCGCACACGCTGCCGTTCGACGACGTGACCAAGAGCAAACGCACCGCAGTGGGCTGATGCGCAGCCGCCTGCTCATGCTGTGGACCCTGTGCCTGCCGCTCGCGGCGCAGGCCGTGGAACAACCCACCGAATGGAGCCGGGCGCAGATCCACGGCCACCGCATCGTCTATGCCGTGCGCGGCAAGGGGCCCACCCTGGTCCTGCTGCACGGCGGCGGCGATTCGGGCGAGCATTCGTTCGAGCGCCAGCTCGACATCTTTGCGGAACACCACCACATCGTGGCGCCGGATCAGGTGGGCCAGGGACACACGCCCGACGTGCCCGGCCCCTTGAGCTACACCGCGATGATGGAGGACACGGCCGCGCTGCTCGGCAAGCTCAAGCTCAAGCACGTCGACGTGGTGGGCTTCAGCGACGGCGGCATCCTCGCGCTCATGCTGGCGATCCGGCACCCCGCCCTGGTGAGGCGCCTGATCATCAGCGGCGTGAACATCGCCCCCGAGGGGTTGAACCCGGAGGACCTCGAGGAGCTGCGCGCGACGCAGATACCGAAGCCCAGGACCATCGACGAGAAGCTCGCGCACCTGTGGCTGACCTCGCCCACCGAGGCCGAGCTCAGCATCGGACTGCTGGCCAAGATCGCCCAGCCCGTGCTGCTGATCTCCGGCGACCGCGACGCCATCACCCTCGAACACACGCTGAAGATATTCCACGCCCTGCCCGTGGCGGAATTGTGCGTGCTGCCCGGCACGGACCACGCCACTTTTTCCGGCCGGGCGGAATGGCTGAATCCCATCATCGGCGCGTTCCTCGATCGCC
>CAZZWZ010000053.1:0-15054 GCA_964657955.1 uncultured Steroidobacteraceae bacterium | reverse complement strand
CGGCATGGGCCGGAGCGCCGGCGTCGGCCGTGCCGCCGGAGTCGGTATCGTTCACGGCGCCAGCCGCTCCAGCCGCTTCGCCTCGCGTTCCACCCGCTGCTGCCAGGACTCGGTGGACAGCGTCTGGGTCTGCAGCCGGTCCACCCACAGCGGAAACGACAGGGGCGTGAAGCGCTTCAGCCGGACCATGGTCAGGCGCTGTGCCGCCATGCGTTCCAGCAGGCCGTCGAGTTCCACGTGATCCAGTTGCGCCTCCAGCACCTCGCGGCGCGATTGCTCCAGCAGCAGGTTACCGGCATCGTGACGTTCCAGCACGTCGAACATCAGGCCGCTCGACACCTGCAGTTGGCGCGCCGTCTTGCCGCGCCGCGGCGTGCCCGGGTCCACGAGACCGGCGATGCGCGCGATGTCGCGGAACTGACGCCGCGCCAGATCCGAGACGTTGACGCTGGCCAGGAGGTCCGCCGCCAGGTGTTCGCGCCCCAGCCAGCGGCGCACCGCCTCCTCCGTGACCTCGAACTCCTCCTCGCACAGCAGTTCGAAACCGTATTCGTTGCTGGTGATCGAGAACGTCCGCGGCGCCTCGCGCGCCGCGCGCCAGGACACCACCGATGCCGCCCCTTCATTGAGCAACCTGCCCGCGAAAGGATAGACGAACAGATGAAATCCCTCCCGGCTGCGGAGCACCTCGACGAGCAGTTCTCCGCGGGTGGGCACCGCCGACCAGCGCCGCTGCAATTCGAGCAGCGGGCGCAGGGTCTCGAGTTCGGGATCGGCGGCGTCGCCCGCGAGATAACCCTCCAGCAGGTCGAGCAGTCCGCGGCCCAGCGTCGCGGACAGCGGCATGCGCGCGCCCTGCCAGCGCGGCACGTAGCGGCTCGGCGCCTTGGCGAGGCGCACATAGGCGATGCTGTCGCGCAGCCGCACCAGGTGCAATGCGCGACCGCCGAACACGAACACGTCGCCCGGCCGCAGGCGCCCGACGAAGCTCTCCTCCACCTGCCCCAACGATCCGCCGCTCAACCAGCTCACCGTGATCGAGGCATTGCTGGTGATGGTGCCGATGGACTGGCGATGACGGCGCACCAGATCGGCGGCGTCCACGACGTAGCGGCCATCCACCTCGGCGGCCCGGCGAAATTGCGGGTAGCCCTGGAGCGCCGAACCGCCGCGCGTGATGAAGTCGAGGACCCAGTGCCACTGCGGGTCGGTCAGGTGCTCGAAGGCATGGGTGCCGCGCACCTCCGTCAGGATGGTCGCGGCGTCGAACCCCCCGCCCACGGCGAGGGTCACCAGGTGCTGCGCCAGCACGTCGAGCGCCAGCCGCATGCCGCGGCGCGGCTCCAGTTCCATCCTTGCGGCCGCATGCCGCGCCGCCGCGCATTCCAGCAGCTCCAGCGCGTGCGTGGGCACGATGGTCACGCGGCTGGCCTGACCCGGCGCATGCCCGCTGCGGCCCGCCCGTTGCAGCAGCCGCGCCACTCCCTTGGGACTGCCGATCTGCACCACCTGATCCACGGGCGGAAAGTCCACGCCCAGGTCCAGCGACGAGGTGCAGATCACGCAGTTGAGCGTCCCCGATTTGAGCCCATCCTCCACCTGGCGTCGAATCTTCGGATCGATGGAGCCGTGATGCAGCGCCGTGGTGGTGAGCCAATCCAGGCGCGCCGTCACGATGGCCTGGTACCACAGCTCGGCCTGGGAACGGGTGTTCGTGAAGATGAGGGTGGTGCGTCCCCGCTCGATGAGCCGCACCACCTCGGGCAGCAAGCCGAGTCCGAGGTGGCCGCCCCAAGGAAACCGTTCGATGGACCTGGGCAGCACGGCGTCGATGGCGTAGCGTTTGCCCGGCGGTGCACACACCAATCGTCCCGGGCGTCCCGGCCCCAGCAAGGTGCGCATGGCCAGCGGCAGATCGGGCAGCGTGGCGGACAAGCCCCATACCCGCAACCGCGGCGACAGCGACCGCAGCCGCGCCGCCGCCAGTTCCAGCTGTACGCCGCGCTTGCCGCCCAGGAACTCGTGCCACTCGTCGACGATCAGGGCTTGCACGCCGCTCAACGCCGGCAGCAGATCGGCGTGGCTCAGCATCAGCGACAAGCTTTCGGGCGTGGTCACCAGCGCCTCCGGCGGGCGCTGCTTCTGCCGGGCGCGGCGCGCGGAGGACGTATCGCCGGTCCGCAGCTCCACCCGCCACGGCGAGCCGAAGAAGGCCAGGGGCTCCGACAGCGCCGCCTCCAGGTCCCGCGCCAGCGCGCGCAGCGGCGTGATCCAGATGACTCGGATGCGCGCGTCGCCCGCGACCGGACGGCCCGTCCCGGCGCGGCGCCCGGGGGCGCGCCCGCCCGCGACGGCGCCCGGGCCAGCCTTCCCGGTTTCGCCGTCGAGCAACGGACCAAGCCAGGCCGCCATGGTCTTGCCCATGCCCGTCCCGGCATTGAGCAGTCCCGACTCGCCGCGCCAGTACGCGCGCCACAGGGTTTCCTGAAATTCGAACGGCGCTCGTCCCTGGGAGGAAAACCATTCGCGCGCCTGGGCGAGGCGTGCGGCGACGCTAGGCGGCATGGCCGCGCTGTGATGCCAGCACGCGGCGCAGCGCGTCCAGGGTGTCGGCCTCCGCCGCGGGCTTGTCGGTGCGCCAGTGCAGGATGCGCGGGAAGCGCATGGCGATGCCGGATTTGTGGCGCGGCGAACGGGCGATGCCTTCGTACGCCAGCTCGAACACCTGCACGGGTTCGACGCTGCGCACGATGCCGAATTTCTCCCGCGTATTCGCGCGAATCCACTGGTCGAGACGGCGGATTTCCACGTCGGTCAATCCCGAATACGCCTTGGCGATGGGCACCAGCGCATCGCCGTTCCACACCCCGAAGGTATAGTCCGTATACAGATTCGAGCGACGCCCGTGTCCCGGCGCCGCGTACAGCAGCACGCCGTCGAACACCAGAGGATCGATCTTCCACTTCCACCAGCCGCCGCGTTGACGACCGGTGCCGTAGGGCGATTGCCAGGATTTCAGCATCAGGCCCTCGACGCCGCGCGTCCGCGCCTGCTCGCGCGCCGCCGCCAGCGCCTCCCACGAATCCTCCGGCACCGCCGGGGAGACGGTGAGCACGCCCGGCGCAGCGGTGCCCTCGCGCGCGCCGCCTCCCCCCTCGATCAGCCGCTCCAGCGCCGCACGGCGTTCCCGCAACGGCTGCGTCCGCAGATCCACGCCATCCTGCTCCAGCAAATCGTACGCGACGAACCGCGCCGGGATGTCCTTCAGTATCTTCGCCGTGAGCTTGCTGCGGCCGATGCGTTGCTGCAGCTGCGCGAAGGGCAGCACCCCATCGCCCTGCCAGGCCAGGATCTCCCCATCGAGCACCGTGCCGTCCGGCAGCGCGGCGGCGGCCGCGACGATCTCGGGAAACCGCTCCGTGATGATCTCCTCGCCGCGCGACCAGAGCGTGCACTGCCCGGCACGGCGGACGATCTGACCGCGGATCCCGTCCCACTTCCATTCGGCGAGCCACTCGGCGCGCGCGCCCAACCGGTGGGCCTCGCCCTCGAGGGGCGAGGCCAAATAAAACGGATACGGATGGGCGACGTGCAGGCTGCCTTCATTGCGCGCCAGCGCCGTCCAAAATTCCGCGCCAGGGTGCCAGGCCCCGATCAACGCACGCTCGATCTGGATCCGCGGTTGTTCCAGGCACTCGGCGAGCGCGCGGGTCACCAGCGAGCGCGACACGCCCACGCGGAGCGAACCCGTCAATAATTTATTGACCAGAAAACATTCCCGGTACGGCAGTTCGCGCCACCATCCCACGACGTGCTGGCGCCGTTCGTCGGGGCCCTGGGCCGCCAGCGGCAGGATGCGGTCGTTGAACCAGCTGGTGAGCGACACGTCCGCGTGCGCGGCGGCGTCCGCGGCGTCGTTGGCGACCAGCAGGGCGATGGTCTCGGCGAGGTCGCCGACGGAACCGTAGGTTTCGTCGATGAGCCACTCGGGCAGGTCGGCCGTTTCGCGCAGCCACTCGCGCAGCTGCGCGGGCCCGACGCTGCGCTTCACGCGGCGCCCGATCAGCACGTATACCGCCCAGGCGGCGTCGGCCGGCGGCGCGGCGCGGAAGTAGCTGCTCATGGCCTCGACCTTCGCCAGCGTGGAGGTGGTGGTGTCGAGGCTTTCGAACAGCTCGGCGAAGCGGCGCACTACTCCTCCGCGCCGTACTCGGTGCGCAGCGCCGCCGCCGCGATGCCGCGATCCTGCAGGTAACGGCACATGGCGTCGGTGTAGCCGTGCGTGAGGAGGATGCGCTTCGCCCCGGTATCCTGGAACGTGCGCAGCAGCGACGACCAGTCGGCATGATCGGACAGCACGAACCCGCGGTCGTAGCCGCGTCGCCGGCGATCGCCCCGCACCCGCATCCAGCCCGAACAGAAGCCCGTGCGGTGCTCGCCGAAACGCCGCATCCAGGTGGACCCGGCGGCGCTGGGGGGCGCGAGGATCAGGGCGCCGGCGTAGCTCGCCGCCTTGGCCACGGTGGCGGGCACGGTCGGCAACATCGCGATACCCTGGGTCCGATACAGGTCCACCAGGCTCGCCACGGCACCGTGCACGTACACGGGCTCCCCGGTCAGTGCGGCCAGCTCGGCGAGGATGCGTTGTGCCTTGCCGAGCGCATAGGCGAACAGCACGCTCGCCACGCCGCGTTCGCGATTGGCCTGCCACCACGCGAAGATGTCCCGCGCCACCACGGCGGTGGGCGTCCAGCGATAGGCGGGCAGCGCGAAGGTGGCCTCGCTGATGTACACGTCGCAGGGCACCACCTCGAAGGGCTCACAGGTGGGGTCGGGATCGCGCTTGTAATCGCCGGAGAACACCCAGACCTCGCCCTGGTGTTCGATCCTGACCTGGGCGGAGCCGAGGATGTGGCCGGCCGGGTGCAGCGAAACCCGCACCGCCCCGAACTCCATCGTCCGTCCATACTCCACCGGGCGCAGCGACGCCTGTGCCGGCAGCCGATGCCGTACCACCGCCTCGCCGGGTGCGGCGGTGGTGTATTGCGCGCTGCCCGCGCGCAGATGATCGCCGTGGGCATGGGTGATGACGGCGCGCTCCACCGGCTGCCAGGGATCGATGTAGAAATCGCCGGCAGCGCAGTAGAGCCCGCGGGGCGTGGCGCAGATCAGGTCGGTGTGCGGCATGGACGGCATCAGCTTGGGCACGGCCGGGACGGACTGCAAGGCAATCGCGCGTCAGCGCGTGTAGGACTCGCCCGCCGCGCGCGCCGGCCTGTCAGCGCGTTCCGACACGCGTTGACGTGTTCGGCGGGTCGGTTTTGCGGCGGGCCGCCAATACACTGATTCTGGTGGCATTCGTCGAGTGTCCGCGGTTCGGCTCGGGTCCCGGTATTTCATTGGAAGCGCGCAAATGATCATCCTGCAACCTTGCCGGGTTCGGCCCGCGTGACCGTGCTGCTCGACGAGACTCGGTCGGACTGCGACTCATCGCTGTGGCCGGAACTGGTGGAGACCGCCGCGCGGGCCACGATCAACGAGCGCTGCGCGTCGGCCTTTCTGCACGACGTTCGTGGCACCATGCAGGCGCTGTTCAGCGCCTTCGAACTGCTGGGCCGGTCCGCGAAGTCGAGCGGCGCGGACACGGTGCGTGTCGAGAGGGCCTGCGATCTGGCGCGGCGCGCCATCAGCCATCACGAAAAGTCGACGATGAACGTTCTGCAGATCCTCACGCTGCATCCCAGCGCGGCGGTGACCGTGGAACTGCCCGAACTCGTGAACGAGGTGGCCCATTTCCTGCGCAACGATGCCACCATCAAGCGCGTCACCGTGGACGTGTCGAGCGTGGCCGGGGTGAGCGTCTCGGTGGATCGTGCCAAGCTGCAGACCCTGCTGGTGGGCTTGCTGTCCGCCGCCATCGACCAGATTGCGGCGGGCAGCGAGCTGGTGGTCTCCATCCGACGCATCGACGGCGACGCGGTGGTGTCCTTCGGGTCGGATGCCGGGTTTGCGCAGGCCGAAGGATCGGGCGGGATCCAGCGCCAGGGGTTGCGGCCGCTGCACCCGCGGGAGCTCACCTTGCTGTTCGCGCGTCACTTCCTTGCCGCCAACGGCGGCCGTTTCGTCGTCGACCCGGCCGCGCAGCCGTTCGGCGCGATGCACCTCCATTATCCGTGTGTGTGAGCGGTGGCGCCCGCCGCGATCGCGGCAGACGTAGCAGGGGCCACCGTGGCAGCCGCCGCCGTGGTGGCGGCCGCCGTGCCGGTGGCCGCTTGCCGGTCGGAAGGCGCGGTTACCCGCCGGTCAGATCGGTGTGGCGCCGCGCCTGTGCCAGCAATTCCTCGACCTCCGCCTCGGCCGCGGCCCAGTCCTCGGCATCGTGTCCGGGAGCGAATCCCCGCCGTTCGGCGATGTAGTACGCCGCGGTCTCGACCATGGCGCGTCGATCCGCGTCCGAGATCGTCAGCGGAAGACTGAATCGCAGGGGGAAGAAATTATGCGTGGGCTTGTTGGGCGGCAGGGCGGTCATGGGAAACCTATACGAGCGGTGGGATGGTGCAGATTTGCATTCCGGCGCCGTCCGGCCTATCGGCCATCAGCACGGAGACCTGAGGGAATTGTCCGACGCCGCGCCTGTCAGGCGGCGGTGCGCGGAATGACCACCCGAAAGATCGTCGTATCGTCCTGATCGGTGTCGGCGGCGACGCTGCCGTGATGCGCTTCGACGATTTGCTGCACGATGTACAGTCCCAGCCCCAATCCTTCGCGCCGACCGGCGGGCTGCCGGCCGCTGCGAAACGGATCGAACAGATGCCGGCGCAACTCGGCGGGGATGGTTCCCGAATTCGTGACGGTCAGGCTCACCGATTCGTCCGCCTCGCCGTCGAGCCGCAGCCGCACGCCGTCCTGCCGGCCGTGCTTCAGCGCGTTGCCGATCAGATTCGAGGCCACCTGCGCGATGCGCTCGGCATCCCAGTAGCCGGAAAACGTTCCCGAGTATGCGGCATGGATGGGTCGCGTGGGGGCCGCCGCCTGATGTTCGCGGATCACCGGCTCGAGCAGCGCCCGGAAATCCCCGAACTCGCGTTTCACGATGATGCCGCCGCCCAGGCGCGCCCGGGCCAGATCGAGCATGTCCTCGATCATGCGGCTCATGCGTCTGCCGCTCGACTGGATCCGCTTGGCGGACTCGTGGGCGTAGGGCTCGCTGCAGCGCCGGTCCAGCAATTCGGCCGAGGCGAGGATGGCGCTCAAGGGGCTGCGCAGATCGTGCGCGAGCAGCGCGCTGAACATCTCGTTCAGTCGCAGCGTTTCCGTGCGCACCTGCAGGTCGTGGGCGAGCTGCTGCCGTTGCCGGTAGAGCTGGAAGAACACGTCGGCCTTGTTCTTCAGAATGTGCGGTTCGATGGGTTTGTAGATGAAGTCGACCGCGCCCGACTCGTAGCCCTTGAAGACCCGCTGACTCTCCCGCGCCCCGGCGGTGACGAAGATGATGGGCACGTGGCGCGAGCGTTCGCTGCCGCGCATCAACTCCGCCAGTTCGAAGCCGTCCATGTCGGGCATCTGCACGTCGACGAAGGCGAGGGCGATCTCGTGCAGCAGCAGCAGTTCCAGGGCCTGCGAACCGGAACGCGCCGTCAACAGCTCCACGTCGTCCCGCGCGAGCAACGCGGACATTGCCAGCAGGTTCTCCGGCAGGTCGTCGACCAGCAGACACTTGATGCGCGGGAGCATGGGTTCCATCCTATCGACTCACGGACACCGGGACACGGGCCCACGACCGAGCGTTCCCAACAACCCGGCAATCTGCTCGAGCGTCAGCACGCGATCCGGGCGCCGCAACTTGATCGCGGACAGCGCCATCTGCGGCGCTTGCGCCGACCCCGGTTCCTGCACCACCGTCATGCCGCCGAAATCGTGCACGGCCGCGAGGCCCGCGGCGCCGTCGGCATTGGCCCCGGTCAGAATGACGCCCAGCAGCCGCCGGCGATACACGTGCGCCGCGGACTCGAACAGCACGTCGATGGAGGGGCGCGAATGATGCACGAGGTCGTCCACCGAGAGGGCCAGTCGCGGGCCTTCGTCCACCAGTAGATGGTAGTCGTTGGGGGCGAAGTATACCGTGCCGGGCTCGACCGGTTCCTTGTCCTGCGCCTCGCGCACCCCCAGCGCACATTTGCGGCCGAAGATCTCGGCCAGCACGCTGGGGCGATCGCGCGGCAGATGCACCACGATGAACAGCGAGGCCGTGACGCCGACGGTCAGCGCCGGCAGCAGCACGGACAGGGCTTCGATGCCCCCCGCCGAGGTGCCGATCACCACGCCCTCGATGTGGCGCAGGTCGCCGGCGTCGGTCACGTCCCGCTCCTCTTCTGATAGATGCGCTCCTGCCGCACGAAGGGATCGAAGGACTGGGCGTGCGAGGAGAAACGCAGCGATTCCTTCGACCCGATGCCGAGGAAGCCCTGGCGGCACAGCGACTCGTGAAACAGCCGCAAGGCGCGGTCCTGCAGTTCGCGATCGAAATAGATGAGCACGTTGCGGCAGGACACGAGATGCACCTCGGCGAACACGCTGTCGGTGGCGAGACTGTGGTCGCAGAACACGATGTGGTTCTTCAGGGACTTGTCGAGCACCGCACGGCCGTAGGCGGCGGTGTAGTAGTCGGACAGCGACGAGGCGGCGCCCGAGGCACGATGGTTCACCGTGAACCCGGCGATCCGGTCGATGTCGTAGACGCCCGCCGCGGCCTTCTGCAGGGTGCCCGGATTGATGTCGGTGGCGTAGATCAGCGTCCTCGCCAGCAGTCCCTCCTCGCGCAGCAGGATGGCCAGCGAGTACGCCTCCTCGCCGGTGCTGCACCCGGCCACCCAGACCTTGAGCGACGGATAGGTCCGCAGCAGCGGCACCACCTGCTCGCGCAGGGCGCGAAAATACGAGGGATCGCGGAACAGGTCGCTCACCTGGACGGTGAGATAGTCGAGCAGCGATGCGAACACGCCGTCCTCGTGCATCATCCGATCCTGCAGCTGCGACAGGGACCGGCATTCGAACCGGCCGAGCGCGGTTTTCAGCCGGCGTCGCAGGGAAGCCGGCGCATACCCGCGAAAATCGTAATGATACCGATGGTAGACGGCATCGATGAGGAGGCGGAACTCGATGTCGAACTCGCGGGCGCCCGCGGGATCGTCGCCCGGCGCATTTCCCGGCGTTACTTCGGCATCCATACGCGCACCAGCGAGAGCAGTTTTTCCACGTCCAGGGGCTTGGCGATGTAATCGTTGGCGCCGGCGGCCAGACACTTCTCCTGGTCGTCCTTCATGGCCTTCGCGGTCAGCGCGATGATGGGAATCTTCCTCCATTCCGGCCGCTTGCGGATTTCGCGCATGGCGGTGAAGCCGTCCATCTCGGGCATCATGATGTCCATGAGCACCATGTCGATGCCGCCGGTCGCTGCGCGCGCGGCCCCGGACGGCGTGCCGGGCGCTGAAGGCGCGCCGCCCGCGGATGGCGGACCGCCCACCGTCGGCGAACCGCCCGCCAGGGCGTCGAGCGCCTCGAGGCCGTTGCGCGCGATCACGAGGGTGGCCCCCTTGGGTTCGAGCACGCTCGACAGGGCGAAGATGTTGCGCACGTCGTCCTCGACGACGAGAACCCGCCGGCCCTCCAGCGAGCTGTCGCGATTGCGCGCCGTCTTGAGCATCTGCTGGCGCTCCGGCGGCAGTCTCGACTCGACCTGGTGCAGGAACAGGGTGACCTCGTCCAGCAGCCGCTCCGGCGAGCGCGCGTCCTTGATGATGATGGACTTGGAATACCGCCGCAGCCGCTGCTCCTCCTCCACCGACAGCGCCCGTCCCGTGTAGACGATGACGGGCGGGAAGGAGACCTCTTCCTGTTCGGCCATCTTCTCGAGCAGATCGTAGCCGCTGAGATCCGGCAGATTGAAGTCCATGACCATGCAGTCGAACGTGGTCGTTTTGAGCTGCCTGAGCGCCTCGGCCGCACTCTCGACCGTCGTGATCTTCACGTCGCCGTTGGACAGCAGGTGGCGGATGCTCTCGCGCTGGCGGGGATCGTCCTCGACCACGAGAACGTGCCGCAGACCCTGCGTGAACTTGGTCTCCAGCCGCCGCAGCGCATCCTCCAGCTCCTCGCGCTTGGTTGGCTTGAACGCATAGCCCACCGCGCCGAGTTCGAGTGCCTCGCGCCGGTAATCGGCCACCGATGCGACGTGCACCGGTATGTGCCGGGTCTTCGGATCGCGCTTCAACCGGTCCAGCACCCCCAGCCCCGAATGATCGGGCAGATTGATGTCGAGCAGGATGGCGTTGGGGCAGAAGGTCGCGGCGGCCGCCAGGCCGTCGTTCGCCGAGTGCGTCACCACGCAGCGAAAACCCCGTTCGCGCACCAGGTCGCGCAGGATGGTGGCGTACGCCACGTCGTCCTCGATCACCAGAATGAGGCGGTCACCGGCGGCCAGGGAACCGCGATCGTCCTCGACGCCCGCGGCCGGCGGGACGGCGGCTTCGAGCGGCCGGGCGCGCTGCACGGCGGCGTCGGTCCGGCGTGCATCGGCCAGCGGGACATACGCCTCCGCCACCGCCGTCTCCGGCAGCGGTGCCGGCGAGCGCGCCGAGTAATCCGCGGGCACGGCCAGCGTGAAGACGCTGCCCTGGCCGGGCGTGCTGTGCACCGTGATCGCGCCGCCCAGCAGCCGCGCCAGGTCCCGCGAAATGGACAACCCGAGGCCGGTGCCGCCGTACTTGCGATGAATGCTGCCGTCGGCCTGCCGGAACGCCTCGAAGATGATTTCCTGTTGTTCGGGCAGGATGCCCACCCCGGTGTCGCGCACGGCGAACGACACCCAGCCCGGCGTCCCGGTGAACACCCGCACACTCACCTCACCCCGGTCGGTGAACTTCAGCGCATTGGCGATGAGATTCTTGAGTATCTGGCCGAGCCGCCCCGGGTCGGTCTCGATCCGCGCCGGCACTCCCGGCTCGATCGCGACGGAGAACGCCAGCTTTTTCTGATCCGCCGCGGGCGTGAACAGCTTGCTCAGCCCATCCAGCGTCTGTTGCAGCGGCACGGATTCGACGGCCAGCTCGACTTTTCCCGCCTCGATGCGCGACAGATCCAGCACGTCGTTGATGAGGGTGAGCAGATCGTTGCCGGCCGAGGAGATGGTCTGCGCGAATTTCACCTGCTGCCCGGTGAGATTGCCGTCCTTGTTGTCGGCCAGCAGCTTCGCGAGGATCAGGGTGGAATTGAGCGGCGTGCGCAGCTCGTGGCTCATGTTGGCGAGAAATTCGCTCTTGTATTCATTGGCGCGCTGCAGGTCGGCCGTCTTTTCCGAGAGGACGGCGTGCGACCGGGACAGCTCGTCCTTCTGCTGCTCGAGGTTCTGCGCCTGCTCCTCGAGCTGGGAATTGATCTGCTCGAGTTCCGTCTGCTGCAACTCCAGCTGCACGCGCGATTCGCGCAGGCTCCGGCCCTGCTCCTCGAGTTCCTCGTTGTTCACCCGCAATTCCTCCTCGCGGGTTTGCAGCTCCTCGGCCTGCTGCTGCGTCTCCTGCAGCAGCTCTTCGAGCCGGCTGCGGTCCCTCGCCGCACGGATGGCGACGGCGATGGGCTCGGACACCCGCACGAGAAAATCCCGTTGCGGCGTGGTCGTCGCGCCGAGGAAGCCCAGTTCCAACACCGCACGCACCGCCCCGTCGCTGCTGGCGGGCGCGATGAGCAGCTCGGCGGGAGATGCGCGCCCCACGGCGGACGCGATGGGCAGGTAGGTCGGCGGCACCTCGCGAACGTGCAACAGCCGGTTGGATTTCGCCGCCTGCCCGGCGAGGCCGTCGCCGGGCCGGATGACCTCGGTCTCGGGCGTCATCCCGTACCCCGCGACGCGGCGGAAGACGCCGCGTTCGGCGATGAAGATGGCGCCCACCGGCGCATCCAGAAAACGCGCCACGTAGTCCAGCACGCGATCGCCCAGCCGGTCGAGCGGCTGATCGCCCTGCAAGGCTTCGCCCAGGCCGATCTGCCCGGCCCGGAGCCACGACTCCGACTGGCGCACGCGGAAATCCCGGGCGGCCAGCGCCGCAGCGGTTGCGATCAGACCGAGGAGCACCGCGGATCCGCCCAGGGTCACGACGAAGGCGACGCTGGCCGCCGCCTGCGATTCGAGCAATTGCGCCGCGATCGCGCGGCGTTGCGTGCCCTGCAGCTCGTCCACCTCCGCGCGGATGCCGTCCATCGCATCCTTGCCGCGGTCGGTGAGCACGATGGCGAGCGCCCGGTCGGTCTGCCCGGCCCGCCGCAGCGCGACGGTTTCGCTCAGCTCCGCCATTTTCTGCCGCACGCCCGCCTGCAGGGCATCGAAACGCGGTGCTCGTTCCACGTCGTCCGCCATGGATCGACCGAGCTTGTCGAGCCTGCCGTCCAGCGCCGCGCTGGCGGCGACGTACGGCTCCAGATAGCTCTCACGGCCCGTGAGCAGATAGCCCCGCTGTCCGGTCTCGGCATCCTTCACCGCCGACAGCAGGGATTGCAGCTCCCCCAGCGTCTCCACGTTGCGCGTGAGGCGGCGCACGCTCGAGGCGCTCGTCTGCAGCGAGGTGAACGACAGGCCCGCGATGATGAGGACGGCTAGGACGGCGACGATGAATGCTGCCGCGGTTCGACCGGGCAGCGTCAGCCTGGGCGAGGGTGCGACCGGGTCGGCCATCGGCTGGTCAGACGCCCTGGTTCAACAGCGCCGCATTGCCGCCCGTGGCCGTGGTGTTGACCGTCAGGGTGCGTTCGGCCGCGAATCGCGAGAGATAATGAGGACCGCCCGCCTTGGGGCCGGTGCCGGACAGACCGGTGCCGCCGAACGGCTGCACGCCGACCACGGCGCCGATCATGTTGCGATTGACGTAGGTGTTGCCCACCGAGGTGCCGGCGAACACCTCGCGCCAGAACGATTCCAGCCGCGTCTGCACGCCCAGGGTGAGCCCGTAGTGGCTGTCGCGGATGGCCGCCAGCACCGCGCGGACGTCGCCGGCGCGGTAGCGCACGACGTGGAGGACGGGTCCGAATTCCTCCCGCCGCAGCTGCGCGGCGCCGTGCAGCTCGATCAGGTGCGGAGCGACGAAGCTGCCGTGCGCATGCGAATCGTCGAGCGCACAAGCCTTCAAGATGCGGGCCTCGGTGCGCATCCGCTCGATGTGCCGCGCCAGCCCGTCCGCCGCCGCGGCCGTGATCACCGGGCCCACGTCGGTGCCCGGTTGCGCCGGGTCGCCGATGACGAGTTCGTCCATGGCCCCGGCCAGCATCTCGATCACGGTGTCGGCGATGTCCTCCTGCAGGAACAGCAGCCGCAGGGCCGAGCAACGCTGCCCGGCGCTCATGAAGGCGGAGGCGATCACGTCGTCCACCACCTGCTCGGGCAGCGCGGTCGAGTCGACGATCATGGCGTTGAGCCCGCCGGTTTCCGCGATGAGCGGCACGATGGCGCCGTCGCGCGCCGCCAGCGCCCGGTTGATCGTGAGGGCCGTGGCCGTCGATCCCGTCATGGCAACGCCCGCCAGGGCCGGATGGGCGAAGGCCGCGGCGCCGAACGCCCGCCCGGGCGCCGGCACCAGCTGCGCCACCGCCGGGTCCACCCCCGCCTCGTGCAACAGGCGCATGAAGCGGGCCGCGACCAAGGGGGTGGGCTCCGCGGGCTTCGCCACCACGGAATTGCCCGCCGCCAGCGCCGCGGTGACCTGGCCGGCGAAGATGGCCAAGGGAAAATTCCAGGGGCTGATGCAGGCGAAGACGCCCCGGCCATGCAAGGACCACTCGTTCGATTCGCCGGTCGGACCCTCCAGGCGCCGGGGCGACGAGAACTGTTCGCGCGCATGCACGGCGTAGTAGCGGCAGAAATCCACGGCCTCGCGGACCTCGGCAATGGCGTCGGGCAGCGTCTTCCCCGCCTCGCGCACCAGCAGCTCGTAGAAATCCAGATGCGCCCCTTCGAGCAGATCGGCCGCCTTGTCCAGCCGGTCCGCCCGCGGACCGCCGCCCAGTTCGTTCCACGCCCGTTGCGCCACGGCGCCCGCGTCGAAGGCGTCGGCGATCTGCGCCGCGGTGGCATCGCACGCATCGCCCACCCGGTCGCGCCGGTCGGCGGGATTGGTCACGGCGGTCCACTCACCGACGCCCGTCTTGCCGCGGATCATGGGAGCCGCCCGATGCGGGCCGGTGCGCACCTGCAGCCGCGCGCGCAGCGACTCCACCACCGACGGTTCGCCCAGGTCGAGGCCGCTAGAATTGCGCCGGTCGGCACACAAGAAGCGCGGTTCCGGCAGCCGCGGATGCGCAAGCACGGTCAGATGCTCGAGGTCGGTGAGCGGATCGCGGACGATGTCGGCGACGGCCACCTGTTCATCCATGAAGCGGTTGACGAAGGAGGTGTTGGCGCCGTTCTCCAGCAGACGCCGGACCAGGTAGGCCAGCAGATCCTTGTGCTCCCCCACGGGCGCATAGACCCGCACCTTCGGAAAATGCTCGATCTGGCGGGCCGCCTCGGCATACAGCAGCCGGCCCATGCCGTGCAGACGCTGGAATTCGTACTGCGCGCCCGCCGGTGCCAGCTCCAGGATGGAGGCGATGCTGTGCGCATTGTGCGTGGCGAACTGCGGCATGAGCACGTCGGCATGGCCGAACAGGCACTGCGCGCACGCGAGGTAGGACACGTCGGTGGTGGTCTTGCGCGTGTACACGGGATAGCCGAGACCACGCTCCTGGCTGCGCTTGATCTCGCTGTCCCAGTACGCGCCCTTGACCAGGCGGACCGTCATGCGGCGACCGTGAACCCGTGCCGTGGCCGCCACCCAGTCGATCACGTCCAGTGCGCGCTTGCCGTAGGCCTGCACCGCCAGCCCCAGGCCCGGCCATTCCCGGGTGGCGGCATCGCCGGCCAGCGCGTCGATGACGTCCAGCGACAGGTCCAACCGATCCGCCTCCTCCGCATCGACGGTCAGCTGCACCCCGAGCGCCGCCGCGCGGCGCGCGAGCGCCCGCACGCGGGGC
>CAZZWZ010000052.1:0-15077 GCA_964657955.1 uncultured Steroidobacteraceae bacterium | reverse complement strand
GGCTTTGCGCGGCTTTGGTGGACTTGCGCGGCTTGCGGGGCGTGTGCTTCAAAGCTTGGGATTCGCGCGCGACCACTTGATCGACAGTTCGATCCCGTTGCCGATGGGCAGCAGCGCCGTTTGCAGGTCGGGCAACGCCCGCACGGCGGCGCGATACCTGCGCACGTCCGGGCGTGCCATGGTAGGATCGACCATGTTGTCCGCCGCGATGATGCCCTCGTCGGCGAGCTTCGGATGGAACGCGTCGAGGCACGGCAGGTACAGGTCCTTCCAGATGTCGAGCAACACCAGGTCGAACGGCCCCGGATCTGCTCGGATGAGCGCCACGGCATCCCCCAGCCGAAAATCGACGGTGTCGGCGAGGCCGGCCCGTTCGATCATCCCGCGCGCGAAGGCCTGCTTGTAATCCGCCAGTTCCATGGTGATCAGCGCGCCGCCCACGCGTTTCACGGCGTCGGCCAGGAACAGGGTGGAATAACCATAGCTGGTGCCCAGTTCGAGCACGCGCGCCGGGCGTTTCGCCAGGATCAGGCTGTGCAGGAATCCACCCACCTCCGGGCCCACGGGCAGCATGAATTCGTCCAGGTGCGAAAACATCGCCTCGCCCATGACGTCGGCCCGCTTGCCTTCCTCGGCGCGTCGCCGCTCGTATTCGCCGAACACCGCGGCGGCGGCCGGACTCGAGAAGTTCATGCGATTCCACCAGCCCCGATCTCGTGATTCATCGGCACCCCCGCGTCGACGGCCGATTCAAACACACCTTCGCCAGCCCTTCAAACTCCGGTTGACCGTACCTGTCTATACAGCTTACGCTGCCACCATGGAAAAAGCGTCGGCGTCGCTGCAGCCGTTGTACCTCAAGGTGAAGCGCCACATCCTGGACAACATCGGGTCGGGCAAATGGGTCACCGCGAGCCGCGTGCCGTCGGAGAACGAGATCGTAAAGTCGTTCGGGGTGTCGCGCATGACGGCCAACCGGGCCCTGCGGGAGTTGCGCGACGAGGGAATCCTGGTGCGGATCGCGGGCGTCGGCAGCTTCGTGGCCGATCGGCACGCACAGGCCCATCCACTGCAGATCCGCAGCATCGCCGAGGAGATCCGCGAGCGCGGGCACGTCCATCGCGCGCAGGTCGTATCGCTGCAGAAGGTGCGCGCCGGCACCGAACTCGCGCAGGACTTCGGGGTCGCCCCGCGCAGCGAATTGTTCTGCTCGGTCATCGTGCACTTCGACAATGAACGTCCCGTGCAGTTGGAGGACCGTCACGTGCTGCCGAAACTGGCGCCCGACTACTTGACGATGGACTTCGCCACGACCACGCCGCACGATTACCTGACCCGGGTCGCGCCGCTGCAGGAGGCCGAACACACGTTGCGGGCCGAGATGCCCGACCACCGCACGCGGGAATTGCTTGCCATGAAACGCGACGAGCCGTGCCTGCTGATGATTCGCCGCACCTGGGCGACGGCCCGGATCGCCTCCGTGGCACGGCTCTACTACCCCGGTTCCCGTTATGAAATGTCCGGGCGGTTCCGCCCCTAGGAGATGTGATGCTCGCCCCCGCCAAGCCCCGAATCGTACGTGCCGCGCGCGGCAGCGCGCTGAGTGCGCGCTCCTGGTCGACCGAAGCACCGCTGCGCATGCTCATGAACAATCTCGATCCCGAGGTGGCCGAAAATCCCGCCGAACTGGTGGTGTACGGGGGC
Organism: uncultured Steroidobacteraceae bacterium; assembly: GCA_964657955.1. Taxonomy (GTDB): domain Bacteria; phylum Pseudomonadota; class Gammaproteobacteria; order Steroidobacterales; family Steroidobacteraceae; genus Bog-1198. The sequence goes on along the minus strand of CAZZWZ010000052.1, from coordinate 13,373 downwards.
ATCGGCCGCGCCGCGCGCGACTGGAACTGCTACGACCGCATCGTCGAGACCCTGCGCACGCTCGGCGACGACGAAACCTTGCTGGTGCAATCGGGCAAACCCGTGGGCGTGTTCCCCACCCATGCCGATGCGCCGCGGGTGCTGATCGCGAATTCGAACCTGGTGCCGCACTGGGCGACCTGGGAGCATTTTCACGAGCTCGACCGCAAGGGCCTCGCCATGTACGGACAGATGACGGCCGGCTCGTGGATCTACATCGGCAGCCAGGGCATCGTGCAGGGTACCTACGAGACCTTCGCCGAGATGGGCCGCAAGCATTTCGGCGGCCAGCTCGCCGGCAAATGGCTGTTGACCGCGGGCCTGGGCGGCATGGGCGGCGCCCAGCCGCTGGCGGCCACCATGGCCGGCGCCAATCTGCTGGCGGTCGAGTGCCGCCAGAGCCGCATCTCCAAGCGGCTGGAGACGGGTTACGTGGACGTTCAGGCCGGATCCCTGGACGAGGCGCTGGCCCTGCTCGGAGTGTCGGGGAACCGTGCCGGGCCGCGCGCGCCCCTGTCGGTGGCGCTGCTCGGCAACATCGTGGACGTGCTGCAGGCCCTGCTCGATCGCGGCATCAGCCCCGATGCCCTGACGGACCAGACCTCCGCCCACGATCCGGTCAACGGCTACCTGCCGCAGGGCTGGAGCGTCGAGCAGTGGGACGAACGCCGCGAGAGCGATCCCGCCGGCACCGCCGCGGCCGCAAAACGCTCGATGGCGCGGCACGTCGAACTGATGCTGCGCTTCAAGGCCACGGGCATTCCGGTGTTCGACTACGGCAACAACCTGCGGCAGGTGGCCCTGGATGCCGGCGTGCAGGACGCCTTCGGCTTCCCCGGTTTCGTGCCCGAATACATCCGGCCGCTGTTCTGCCGCGGCATCGGACCGTTTCGCTGGGCCGCCCTGTCGGGCGACCCCGAAGACATCTACAAGACCGACGCCAAGGTGAAGGAGCTGATTCCGGACGATCCGCACCTGCATCACTGGCTCGACATGGCCCGCGCCCGCATCCAATTTCAGGGACTGCCCGCCCGCATCTGCTGGGTGGGACTGGGCCAGCGTCACCGCCTCGGGCTCGCCTTCAACGACATGGTGGCGCGCGGCGAGTTGTCCGCCCCCGTGGTCATCGGGCGGGACCACCTGGACTCCGGTTCGGTGGCGAGTCCGAATCGCGAGACCGAAGCCATGCTCGACGGCTCGGATGCGGTGTCCGACTGGCCGTTGCTCAATGCCCTGCTCAACACCGCCAGCGGCGCGACCTGGGTGTCGTTGCATCACGGCGGCGGCGTGGGCATGGGCTACTCGCAGCATTCCGGCATGGTGGTGGTGTGCGACGGCACGGCCGCCGCCGGCAAACGCGTGGCCCGCGTGCTGTGGAACGATCCGGCGACGGGCGTGATGCGCCACGCCGACGCCGGTTATGGCACCGCCATCGACTGCGCGCGCGAGCAGGGCCTGAATCTGCCCATGATCGAGGGCGGCTGATGGCTCGCCCGTTCGAGGCGCAGGCCGGCGAACTCAGCCTCTCGAGCCTGCGGCAAATCTACGAGCGGCCCACCCGGGTCCGGCTGGCCGCGGCGGACCGCGAGCGCATCGCCGCCGCCGCCGCGCTGGTGGATCGCATCGTGTCCACCGGCGATGCCGCCTACGGCATCAACACCGGCTTCGGCCTGCTGGCGCAGACGCGCATTCCCACCGAACGCTTGGAATTGCTGCAACGAAATCTGCTGCTGTCGCATGCCGCGGGCACCGGTGACGCGCTGCCCGATGCCGTGGTCCGGCTGGTGCTCGCGCTCAAGGTCAATGCCCTGGCGCGCGGACACTCGGGCGTGACCCAGGGCCTGATCGACGCGTTGCTTGCGCTCATGGAACACGAGGTATATCCCGTCATCCCCGCGCAAGGATCGGTGGGCGCATCGGGAGACCTCGCCCCGCTCGCGCACCTGAGCGCGGCGCTGCTGGGAATCGGCACGGTGCGCTGCCACGGCGCCGAACTGCCGGCCGTCGACGGCCTGCGCCGGGCCGGGCTCGAACCCCTGCGGCTGCGGGCGAAGGAGGGTCTTGCCCTGATCAACGGCACGCAGGTGTCCACCGCGCTGGCCCTGGCCGGTTTGTTCGGCGCCGAAACCGTGTTCGGCGCCGCCGTGGTGACCGGCGCCATGGCCGTGGATGCGCTGAAGGGCAGCGATGCGCCGTTCGACGACCGCATCCACCAGGTACGCGGGCAGCCGGGGCAGATCGCGGTCGCGCAACACTATCGCCGGCTGCTCGCGGGGAGCGCCATCCGCGCATCCCACCTCGACTGCAGCCGGGTTCAGGATCCTTATTCTTTCCGCTGCCAGCCGCAGGTGATGGGCGCGTGCCTCGACCTGATCCACCAGTGCGGCCGCACCCTGCGCATCGAAGCCAATGCCGTCACCGACAACCCCCTGCTCTTCGTCGAGGACGGCAGCGTGCTGTCCGGCGGAAACTTTCATGCCGAACCCGTCGCCTTCGCCGCCGACACCCTGGCGCTGGCCATCGCCGAGATGGGCAGCCTGGCCGAGCGACGGATCGCGGTGCTGGTCGATCCCAAGATGAGCGGCCTGCCCGCCTTCCTGGTCGAGAACAGCGGGTTGAATTCCGGTTTCATGATCGCCCAGGTCACGGCCGCCGCCCTGGTCGCCGAGAACAAGACCTTGGCGGTGCCCTGCAGCGTCGACTCCATTCCCACCTCGGCGAATCAGGAAGATCACGTGAGCATGGCCACCCACGGCGCGCGCCGGTTGCTGCCCATGGTGCAGAACGCCGCCGGCATCGTCGGCATCGAACTGCTCGCCGCCGCGCAGGGCATCGACTTTCACCGCCCGGCCCGCTCGTCGACCAGTCTCGAACAGGTTCACGCCGCCCTCCGCGCCGCCGTTCCGTTCTACGCGGAGGACCGCTATTTCGCGCCGGACATCGCAGCCGCCAAGGCGCTCGTCGATGCCGGCAGCCTGGACGCCGCCGACGGACTGCTGCCGTCGCGGAACGCGCCGTGACACGGACACGAACAGCCCCATCGCCGCGCGCCGTGCGGCTCGGCGCGTTGCCGCTTCGCGCGCTGCGTCACCGCGCGATGCCGCTCGGTCCGTTGCTGGCTGCGGTGCTCGCTGCCGCGTGGCCGCTGCGAGGCGAAGCGGCACCCTTGAATCTGGGCACGATGAACTGTGCAACCTACGAGCACGACGTGCTGGGCTCGTCCGCCCCGCAGGACCCCATCGACACCGTGATGTGGCTGTTCGGATTCTCGGTGGCCCGCTCCGGCGAACGCGCCATGTACGGCAATTCGCTCACGGCGTTCGGCTTCGCCCTCGATGCGCAGTGCAAGAACAACCCCGACAGCACGCTGCTCACTGCGGTCACCGTGGTGAAATCCCAGCGCGACAATCCCATGGATCTGTCCCGCGTGGACTGCGCCACGTTCGAGAACCGTCACGTCGGGCTGCGCAAATCCGATCCCGAAGGCGCCAAAACGCTCACCATGTGGCTGTACGGGTACGCCGTAGGGCTGACGGGTGGTGCCGTGCTCGACGCCGATTCATTGAGCAGATTCGACGCCGGACTCGAGGAACACTGCACCGCGTTTCCACAGGACACGCTGTTCGACGCCTTGAGCGCCCGCAACCCCGCCGTGCCGAAGCCGGCGGCGCGGCCACCGCACACCCCGCGGGCCGCCCGTCCGGTGCCGAAAACGGCGGTGCCGCTTCCTTAGTTCAAGGCTACGCCTTGCCGGCGGCGACGTGCCACGGCGCCGACGCGCGCGAAGCCGCATCGCAGAACCGGACGTATCGGCTCGATCTTGCGTCAAGCCCGGCCCGGGACCTTCTTCCTGGCACGGCACGCATCCGAACAATACGACACCGACTCCCAGTTCTTCGCCCAAGCCTTGCGCCACGTCATCGGGCGACCGCAGACGGCACAAGGCTTGGTAGGAAGAAAGGTTTTATTACCTTTGAAACGATTTTGCATATCTGAGAGGTTGCCGCGCGAAGCGCTTGCCGATCTCCTCCGCCAAATACTCCGCATCCCGGCCCACCCCCGAGAAGCGCCCCGAGCCCCAGGTATGAAGCCACGGCAGCCCTAGAAAATAAAGCCCCGCCTGCGCCGTCACGCCACGCACGTGCTGTGGCGCGCCGCGGCCGTTGAACACCGGCGCCTCCAACCAACGGAAGTCCGGCTCGAAGCCGATGCACCAGACGATGGAACCGATGCCGGCCTCGAGCATGTTCAACTCGGTGCGTTCTCCTGCCGGCTGCCAGCACGGCTCGTAGATGAAGGGCGGCGGTGCGGCAATGCCGTGTTGGTGGATGTACCGGTCGATGCTGGCGTTGATGCCGTTGTACACCTGGTCGGCCTTGTCGAGGTTCTCGCGCAGGTTCGGCTTGAACCGCAGCGTGGCGCCGTCCGCGCTTTCGAGCAGGCCGAACAACTCCATGCCTTCGTCTGCGAAGCGTCGCAGGTCGATGTCGCGGCCGCCGTCGCGTCCCGTGACGTAGTGGTTGGTGTTGTCGCGCACGCCTTCACGCAACGGGTGCTCGCTCACCGGCAGGTCGTAGTAGCTCATCTGCGCCAGCCAGTCCACCACGTCCTTGCCGCGATAGAATCGCGCGCAGCGCGGAGCACCGCCGACCGCGAGAAACACCTTGCGCCCGGCGAGGTGCAAATCCTCGGCAATCTGCGTGCCCGACTGGCCGGACCCGACCACCAGCACCGCGCCCTGCGGCAGCGACCCGGCGTTGCGGTATTGCTCCGAGTGCAGCTGCTGGATCGCGCGCGGCAGGCGCTCGGCCAGGCGCGGAATGATGGGGGTATGGTAGCCGCCGCTCGCTACCACGACTTGATCGGCGGTGCATTCCAGCGCCGACGTCGTTACGTGATAACCGCCGTGCGGCAGCGGCACCACGCGCTGCACCGCGACCTTCTCCAGGACGGGCGCGGCCACGCTGCGGGCGAACCCGGCCAGATACTCGTTGATCTCAGCCTTTTTCATGAAGCCGTGCGGATCGGACCCGGCGTACGGATGTCCGGGCAGCCGGCACTGCCAGTTGGGCGTCACCAGGCAGAAGTGATCCCACCGCTGGTCGCGCCAGGCATGCAGCGCCGTGTCGCGCTCGAAGACCACATGATCGATGTCGCGACCTTGCAGGAAATGACTCATGGACAGGCCCGCCTGACCGCCACCCACGATGACCACCGAATGATGCGACGTCATGCCGAGCCCTCCCCATGAAACGACAACATGAGCACCTGCGCGTCGCTCCGCTCAGCGAAGCGTTGCGCCTCGAGTTCGATCGCGGCCAGCTGCCCGAGTGCGCGCGAACAAGGCACGCCGAACCTGGCATGCACGCGCTCGGAGGCGATGGCGGTCGCGGCGCGAAGGCGCGACAGGAATTCGGGCATGGCGTACAGCGTGCCGGGTGCGAAATAGTCCTTGATGACCAGCGAGGGCGAGTAACACTCGCTCTCGGTGGAGTCGGGCCAGCGCAATCGGTAGAGCATCGCAGGCATGGGTCGCTCAGTGCAGGGTGGATGGATCGGGGCGCAGGAATTCTCGATAGACCTCGAGGTGCCGCAGCGCGCTCGCCGGCCAGCTGAAACGCCGGCACACCGCGGGCGGAGAGAATTTCGGACTGGACGCGGCGGCGACCAGGGCCGCCGCGATCGAGGCCGGATCGTGGGGGTCCGCCCAATGCACGTCACCGTCGCCGAGGTACTCGGTGAAGGGCGCGATGGCGGATACCACGACCGGCGTGCCGGTCGCCAACGCCTCGAGAACCACCAATCCAAACCCTTCGCGCAGCGACGGGAACGCCAGCGCCTGCGCCAATCGGAGCACGGCGGGCAGGTCGCCATCCGCGACGACACCCGTCGGCACCACGTCGCCGCCGGGACCCCGGCGCAAACCGCTGGCGGTGAGCGCGGCGTCGAATTCGGCGCGATATCGCGAGTGATCGAGCAGGCTCGCGCCGCCAACGATGGCCCACTGCGCCCGCGGCATCCGCTCCCGCAATTGCACGAAGGCCTGCAGAATCCCCGCGGTGTTCTTGCGCTCCTCGATGCCGCCGATGCTCACGATCAGGGGCGCGTGGGGCCTGAGACCGAGACGCCGCGCCACCTCGCCGTCGCCCGGCCGCGACAGCGGCGAGAACTGCTCGAGGTCGACGCCGTTGCTGACCACGGCCGAGGTCACCCCGTAGATGCGCTGCAAGGCTTCCTGCCAATGACGGCTCACGCAGCACACCTGCCGCGCCCCGCGGATGGCGCGCTCTTCCCAGCGGTTGATGAGCGGCTCCGCATGCCGATCGACGTGATGCACGGTGCGTACGTAGCCGGGGATGAGACCGGCCTCGGTCAACGTCGCCAGCGCGTTGCCGCCGATACCGTCCTGCGCATGGATGACGTCGAATGCCGCGTAGCGCGGCGACCCGGCCCGGACCGCGGTCAGATGCTCGACGTAGCCGTCGATCCGCGCCCGGATGGTATCCACCACCGAGGCCGGCGCGCCGGGAAGTTCGAACAGATCGAGCGCGCAGCGCGTCTCGCGAAACAGCCCGCGGCCCGTGCCGGCCGGTGCCATGACGGTGACCGCGTGGCCCGCCGCGCGCAGCGCGCCGCCCAGCTCCAGCGTGTGCACCACGCCGCCGCGCGGATTGACCGAATGCGTCAACAGCGCGATGCGCAGAGGAGCCTCAGACATGTCCGGCCGTGTGCGCCTCGGGCTCGACCGTCGCCCGCGCTCTCATGAAGGGCCGCTCCAGATCCCACAGCAAGGCAGCCTCTCCGCCGTATTCGACCATCACCCGGGACCCCGGCGTGACCTGCCCCACGACCGCGGCGGCCAGGTCGCGCCGCCGGAATGCGGACAGCACGGCTTCGACGTTGTGCGGTCGCACGCTCAACACGAAACCATAGCTCGGAAACGCGGTGAGCCAGCGCATCAAAGCCTCGTCGCCGCTCATGCCAGGGGGGCGCGGCACATCATCCACCCACAAGGTCGCGCCGACGCGCGAACACTCCAGCAGCATGAGCAGCGTGCCGATCGCTCCCGCCATGCTGATGTCCTTGGCCGCGTCGCACAGACCGCTCTCGGCCAGCTGCGGCAGCACCGCGAGGTCGTCGCGCAATCGCTGCGCCGGGGCGCTGCTGGAGGCATTCCAATAAGCATAGGGCTCTTCGTACGCGCCGCGCAGATCCACCGTCATGATCAGCCGATCTCCGGGGCGTACCGCAAAGCTGCTGAGCAGGTGCGTCGCCCGTCCGAGGATCGCCACCGCCAGCTGCCCGCTCGAGGCACGATTGTTGCTGTGGCCGCCGACCACCGGCACCGCGTAGCGCTGCGCCGCCACCGCCATGCCATCCAGCACCTGCGCGGCGCAGTGCATGCCGCTGCTCCACAGCGCATCCACGATCGCGATGGGACGGCCGCCCATGGCATACACGTCACTGACGTTCACCATCACACCGCAGTAGCCGGCGAACCACGGTTTCGACTGCACGAAGTCCTCGACGAAGCCCTCGATGGCGAACAACAGATAGCCGTCGCCGTCCGGAATCGCGGCGCAATCGTCGCCCAGCGCGGCGGCGGCGCCCAGACCCACCGGTGCGTGCCGGGCCAACGCGCCGAGTATCTCAGCGACGTCGGTCTTGTGGCCGAAGCCGCGACTGGCGCACAGCACCGCCACCAGCGTCTTGGCGTGCATGGTCATGCCGCGACGGCGGTCTGCGTGCCGGTGCGCGCCACGAACCCGGTGTAGGGAGTGGCGCACGGCGGGTAGGCGGCGAGGTCCGCCTGCATCAAGTGATGCAGCCGGTCGTGCAGGGTCACTTCCCCGAGCGAGCGCCAGTGCAGGCGTTCGAACAACGCCACGTTCTGGCCCTGCACGTGCGCCATGAACGTGTGGCATCCGCGCGCGTGGGCGCTCGACACCGCCAGCCGGATCAGCGTCGCACCGATGCGGCCCACCGAACGGAATGGCGACGCCACCGCGAGGCGCGAACCCCACCACGTGCCGGGCGATTCCTCGTGGATGCGCACCGTGCCCACCACCGCATCGGGTGCGCCGCCGATGCAGGACAAGGCGACCAGGGGTTGCGCACGCGCGTCGAGGGGGTCGCGGTCATCGCCGTCGAACAATCCCTGTTCCCGGCAGAAGACGCTGCGCCGCAGGGCGTATGCCTGATCGAATTCCCAGGCCAGGGCCGCCCACTTGATCCGAAACTCACACGGCATGAACTCCATGATGGCCTCCCTAACCCTCGTAGGCCGACAGCGAGGAACAAGCACCGCAGCGGCCGCAGCCGGCCTTGATGTCGAGCGACTTGAGGCCCGCGCCGTGCAGCATCCGGCCGAGCGGCGAGAGCACGGAGCGCATGAACTCGGGCGATGGCGCGGGCTGGGACGCGAGCGGCGTGCCGCCGATGGGCACGAATGGCACCACGAACGGGTAGACGCCGAGCGCGGTCAAGCGCTCGCAGGCGGTCAGAATATCCGCGGGCGTGTCGCCGAGGCCGGCGAGGATGTAGGTGCTCACCTGGCCGCGCCCGAAGACCCGGACCGCGGCGCCGAAGGCGTCGAAGTAACGCTCGAGGGGCACGTCCGCCTTGCCGGGCATGATGCGTCGACGCACGGCGGGCGTGACCGCCTCGAGGTGCATGCCCAACGAGTCGATGCCCGCGGCCTTCATGCGATCGAACCAGCGATCGTCGTCCGGCGGTTCGCATTGTCCCTGCAACGGCAGTTCGACCGCGGCCTTGATGGCAAAGGCGCTGTCGCAGAGCACCCGGGCACCGCGATCGGTGACGTTCGGCGTACCGGTGGTCATGACCATGTGCCTGACGCCGTCCAGAAGCACCGCCGCGCGCGCCACCTCGGCGAGCTGTTCGGGCGTCTTGTGCCGGATGGTGCGGCCCGCGGCCAGCGACTGGCCGATGGCGCAAAACTGACAGGATTTGCGGCGGTTCTCGTAGCGTATGCAGAACTGCAGCACGGTGGTCGCCAGGACGTCCGCGCCGTGCAGCGTGGCGATGTGGTGATAGGGCACGCCGTCGAGCGTCTGCATCCGATAGAAACGCGGCTGGCGCGGGAAGCGGATGGCGGCGACCGCGACCCCGTCGAGGCGCAGTTCGCTCGCACCCGAAGCGTCGGGCAGCGCGGCGAGGTACGGTGATTCCCAGGCCGCCGAGGTGTGCACGGGCACCATGATGGTGTGCCCTTCCACGATCACCGCCTTGTGATCCGAGGGGCCCGCACCGCCCCGCCGGCTCGCGGCACCGACGTCAGGATCCACCAAGCGCAAGCCGCGCGACTGGAGCTCCGTCATCAATTGCCGGCTGGCCGCCGTGAGTGCTCGTTTCTCGGTCATACGTGGACTCTCCCAACATCTGCAAAGTCGCTGTCCGGCTCACGGTGGTGGTCGCCGGGGTGGAATCGATCATCAGGCGCAGCAGCTCAGGCCGGGCGTAATGCCCCACCGAGTCCATCATGCGTTTGCGCTTGGTGATCAGCGCGAAGTCGAGATCGGCGATCACCATGCCTTCGCCCTCGGTGAGCGGCGGTGCGAGATACGCGCCTTCGGGTGACACGATGGCGGTGTGACAGCCGCCGCGCAGCGCCTTTTGGAGCGCCGCATCGGACGTGACGGCCGCGATCTGATCGTCGCGCAGCCAGCCGGTGGCATTGACCACGAAGCAGCCCGACTCCAGCGCGTGATGCCGGATGGTGACGGCCATCTGGTCGGCAAAGATTTGTCCCACCATGGAGCCGGGAAACTGGGCGCAATGAATTTCCTCGTGCTGCGTCATCAGCGCGTAGCGCGCCAGCGGGTTGTAGTGCTCCCAGCACGCCAGGGCGCCCAACCGGCCGACCCGGGTGCCGACGACCTCGAGCCCCGCGCCGTCGCCCTGACCCCAGATCATGCGCTCGTGATAGGTGGGCGTGATCTTGCGCCGGCGCAACGCCAGCCGGCCGTCCGCATCGAACACCAGCTGGGTGTTGTACAGGCTGCCGTGATCGCGTTCGTTCACGCCGAGCACCACCACAATACCGTGGGTGCGGGCCCGCTCGGCGACCCGCACCGTCATCGGTCCCGGGACGGTCACCGCCCGCTCGTACAGCCTGAGGTGATCCGCACCTTGCTGCACCGGCGGTTTCACGAACGAAAAGTACGGGTAGTACGGCACGCAGGTCTCGGGAAACACCACGAGCGCCGCGCCCTGCGCGGCGGCCTCGTCGATCCGGCCGCAGACCAGATCGAGGGTGCCGTCCGGCCGGTCGAGGTCGGGCGCCATCTGCACCGCCGCCGCGCGGATGACCGTGGCGCTCATACGCTGCGCCGGCTCACAGCGTCCAGGTGGCGAGCACGAAGGAGTTGCTCTTCCGGTGCATCAACTGGATGTCGAGCACGTCCAGCGGGCTGATGGCCCGGATGCCGTCGATGAGCGAGCCTTCACCATGACCGTACAGCGCCTGCAACGCGAAACGACAGGCATACACCTTGCCGCCTTCGGACATGAACTTCTCCAGCTGCTTGTTCATGTTTTGATGGCCGGGAAAGGCTTCGTCGCCCAGCGTCGGAAAGCCGCGCTTCACGCCCAGCGTGACGCCCGGCCCGTACAGGAGCACCGTGGTGTCGAACCCCTTGCGCATCAGGCGAGTGGCCTGCAACAGGTTCACGAAACCGATCGAGCCCTCGAAGGCCACCGTATGAAACGTGACCAGCGCCTTCTCGCCGGGTTCCGCCTTGATGTCCTCGAAAACTTTTTCCTCGAAGTCGACCAGGAAATCGCCCTTCTTGTGGGGTGCGGCAGTGACTTGGGGCATGCGAGTCTCCGTGAGTTGTGACCTGTTTCACGAAGCAACCGCGGTGCCAACCGCTGCTCGTTCGACGTCGCGTGCATGCGATCAAGATGAGACATCGTTGATATGAGTGCCGATTTCTATGGTAAAAATAGTTGGGCGCGGATTTCGCCGGGGCGAGGTTCAAGCGAATGAGCCCGGATGTAGCGCCATTTTGATGCGTTTTCCCGCCGGTCGCGCCAGCGAGTGATGCAGGCGTCGCGGGGGAATGAAACACTGTGCATACACTTGGAAGCGTTCATGTCGAACGAAATGAGCCGTTGGGCCGTCGCCATCGGCAACAGCGACAAACCAGCCTATCTCGCGGTCGCCGACCAGATACGCGACGAGATCCAATCGGGCACGCTGTCCGCCAATCAGCGGTTGCCACCCCTGCGTCAGCTGGCCAAGTCGCTGAAACTCAATTTCACCACCGTCGCCCGCGGCTATGCCGAGGCGCAGAGGCGCGGCCTGATCGATTCGCGCGCCGGCAGCGGCACGTTCGTGCGCGAACTGATTCCGGGTCCGGTGCGACGCAGCATCCCCAACGCCTACGCCGACATGACCATGAACATGCCGCCCGAGCCGCACGACCGCGATCTGCTCCGGCGCATGCGGGACGGCATCGGCGCACTCGCCGGCGATCCTGACCCTTACGGACTGCTGCGCTACCAGGAGTTCGGCGGATCGTCCGACGAACGTGAGGCAGGGGTCCGGTGGCTGTCGCGGCACCTGCCCGGTTTGACCGGCGAGCGTGTTCTCGTGTGTCCGGGCATCCAACCGGCGTTGCTCGGCCTGTGCGCGATGCTCGCGCCGCGGGTCGGCGACGCCATCGCCTGCGAGGCCGTGACCTATCCCGGCGTCAAGGGCATCGCGGCGCAGCTCGGGTTGCGTCTCATCGGCCTGCCCTGGGACGACGAGGGCATAGACCCACAGGCCTTCGGCGCGCTGTGCGCGAGCGACCTGCCCAAGGCGCTGTACCTCAATCCCACGTTCAACAACCCGTCGACGGCCGTCATGTCCCAAGGTCGCCGTGATGCCGTCGCCGAGATCGCGCGCCGCTACAGCGTACCGCTGATCGAGGACGATCCGTACGGCGACCTCCCGGCGCAGCGGCCCACGGCACTCGCCGCCCTCGCGCCTGAACTCACATTCTTCGTCACCGGCTTCGCGAAGTGCGTCGGTGCCGGCCTGCGCATCGCCTACGTCGCCACGCCCAATGCGCGCTACAGCGCTCGGCTCGCCGCCATGATGCGCACCACCAACGTCATGGCCGCACCGATGATGACGCGGCTTGCGACCCGCTGGATCAACGATGGCACCGTGCAGGCCGCCACGCTTGCCATCCGCGAAGAGTCGCGGCTGCGGCAGCGGCTGGTCCGCGACATCCTGGCGGGGGCGACCTACGTGACGAAGCCCGAGGCGTTTCACCTGTGGCTCACCGTGCCCGCGACCTGGAATCGCGGCGAGTTCTCGAACCACCTGCGCTCGCACGGCGTACCCGTCGTCGTCGCGGATTCTTTCACCGTCTCGGGCGCTGCGCCCGACGCCGTCCGCATCTGCCTCGGCGGCCCCGCCGACGGCGAGGAATGCCGTCATTCGCTGGAAGCGATCAGGGATGCGATCGGCCGTGTGCCGGCGGACCGGACTGGTTGACGCCGAACATCGTATCGCTACCGCGTCGGAAGACAGACGCTACTGCGCCGGACGACCGACATACGACCAAACGACGCCCCCGGGAACGAAGCGACTGCGTTCGTGCTCAGCGAAACTGCACCACCCGTTGCGGCCCCGCGGCGAACAGCCGGTCCCCCGTCTCCGGCGTCACCACGTAACCGCCCGTGAAGATGCCGAACGACGGCAGCACCAGGCCGCCGCGGCGCTGCCAGAAAACCGGCACGCGCGGCGCGTGCTTGCGCAGTCCGCCGAGGCGCACCACCGGATGAATGTGGCCGCTCAGCGTGAACAGCCCCTCGCTCACGGGCTCGCCCTGCGAATCCCGCGGCGCATCGGTTGCCGCGGACGCGGGCGCGGCCGCCGCACGATCGGCATCGTGCGTGAAGCGGAACGGCGGCTCGAGCAGGTCCGCGTCCGACCAGCGCAGGGGCGGTCGCCAGAGTCCCGCGGCACCGCGGTCGTGATTGCCGGCGATCACGTGGATGTCCGTGTCGGGCATGGATCGACACCATTCCGTCAGGTCACGGGCATCGTCGCTGTCCGCGCGCAGGGGTGCGTGCAAGAAATCGCCCAGTACGATGAGACGCCGCGCCTGCATGTCCCGCACCAGGCGGCTCAGGCGTTCGCGGTCGCGCTGATCGGAACCCGCGGGCACCGCCAGGCCGTGCCGGCGAAACAGCGCGCTCTTGCCGAAATGCGTGTCGGCCACGATGACCGTGCGACGTGCCGCCCACAGCACCGCGCGTTCGGGGTGCAGCAGCAGGGTCTCGCCCGCGATGGTCACGGCGCTGCAGGCCACCCC
>CAZZWZ010000051.1:0-15307 GCA_964657955.1 uncultured Steroidobacteraceae bacterium | reverse complement strand
CGTGCCGCCCGTGCCAGCACCCGCGGCCGGCGCGCCGCCGGAGCCGACGCGCGCCGCACGGCGCCGCGACGACCGCCTCGCACAGCGGCAGGAAAAGGCCCTGCTGAACCTGGTCGAACAGGGGCGCCTGGCCGATGCGCTGGGGGCTGCTCAAAAAATCACCGACCAATTCCCCACGCGGGGCCTGGGGTGGAAGATACAGGGCGCCCTGTTGTGGGCGTCGGACTTGCGGGACCGCGCGCTGGACGCCATGCGAACGGCGGTGACGCTGCTGCCCGACGATGCGGAGGTCCACGGCAATCTCGGCGCGACGCTCGCCACCATGGACCGCTTCGACGAAGCGGAGGCCGTGCTGCGCCAGACCCTGCGCATCGATCCCGGTTTCGCGGCCGCTCACGTGCATCTCGGCAACGTGTACCAGCTGCAGGGACGCTACGCCGACGCCGAACGCAGTCTTCGCGCCGCCGTCGCGTTGCAACCGCCCGGCAGCCTGCCGCCCGACCTGCGCCACTCCAGCCTGCTGTTCCTGCTCAGCCACGATCCGGCGATCGACGCCGACGCCCTGTTCGCCGAGCATTGCCGCATCGGGGACGTGCTGGAATCCGGACTGCGGGCGGCGTGGCCCAAACACGCCAATCATCGCGATCCCGAGCGGCGTCTCGAGGTCGGATTCGTCTCCGGCGATCTGTGCAATCACGCCGTGGCGCATTTCATCGAGCCGGTGCTGGCGCAATTGGCGCAGTACCCGACCCTGCGCCTCCACGCCTATTACAACAACACCGTGAACGACGAGGTGACGCAACGTCTGCGTGCCCATTTCGCCCGCTGGCAGCCCGTCGCGGACCTCTCCGACGGCCGCCTGGCGGCGAAGATCGCGGCGGACCGCATCGACGTGCTCGTCGATCTGGCCGGCCATACCGCGCTCAATCGCCTGAAGGCCCTGGCCCGGAAGCCCGCGCCGCTGCAGGCGAGCTGGATCGGCTATCCCGGCACCACGGGCTTGCACGCCATGGATTACTACCTGGCCGACGCGCATTTCCTGCCGCCCGAACGCTTCGAACGTCATTTTCGCGAGAAGCTGATCCTCCTGCCCGCCAACGTGCCCTTCCGGCCCGACGAACGCGCACCGCCCGTGAACGACCTGCCGGCGCTGACCGCCCCCCACTTCACGCTGGGCAGCTTCAACCGGCTGGGAAAGATCACGCCGGCGACGCTGAGCCTGTGGTCCGCATTGCTGCGCGCCCTTCCCCGGGCGCGCCTGCTCGTCGGCGGCGTGCCCGCGGGGGGCGAGGCTGACCTGGCCGGAAAAATCGCCGACCAGGGCGTTGCCCCCGAGCGGCTGGCCTTCCGTCGCCGCTGCCCGGTGGAGCAATACCTCGCTCATCACCACGAAGTGGATCTCTGCCTCGACACCCTTCCCTACGGCGGCGGCACCACCACCATTCACGCGCTGTGGATGGGCGTGCCCACGCTGACCGTCGCCGGCCCCACCCCGGCGTCGCGGCAGGGGGCCGCCATTCTCGGGCAACTGGGGCTTGAGGACTTCGTTGCGCGCGATGCCGCCGATTTCATCGCCAAGGGATGTTACTGGGCGGAGCACCTGGAGGAGCTGGCCGCGCTGCGCCGGGGACTGCGCGAGCGCTGGCAGCGCTCGCCGGCACGCGACCCCGCCGAGATCGCGGGCAGCCTGGAGCGCGCGCTGCGCCACGCCTGGACGCGATGGTGCGCCGGCCTGCCGCCCGCGTCATTCCGCGTGTCCCGGTTCGCACACCAGGAAGATGCTCGCGCATAGATCGGGATACTGCTGGCCCAGTTGGTAGCAGCCTTCCAGATATTGCGGCGAGACGATGTCGGTCTGCAGCAACCGGTCCCATTGAAAGTTCGCCAGCGCCTTGAAGAAGACGCCGGAGCGGTGCACCACGCGAAGTCCCGCAGCCACCGCGTCGCGCTCCAGCGTGTCGAGGGCGTAGGTGCGGCGGTGGCCGTGCGCGGCCTCGGCCGGCGTGACGGCCGCGTTGTGCGCGATGAGCCCCATCTTGACCGCGATCTGCCGCGACGGCGCATTGGCGTTCGGGCACGCGAGAAACAACCGCCCCCCCGGCGCCAGCCAGCCGTTCTCGATTTGCCGCAGCAGCGCCACCGGATCGTCCAGGTGTTCGAGCACGTGCGTCAGGATGACGTTGGGGTAGCGCCGCGGCAGGACCGCGGACTCGAAGGTCGAGTGCACGAAACTCGCGCGGCCGCCCAGCCGCCGCTGCGCCTCCGCGATCGCGACGTCGGACGCTTCGACGCAGGTGACGTCGTCGAAATGCGCCAGCAGCCGCTCGGTGAAGTCGCCCTTGAAACTGCCCAGTTCGAGCGCCGCGCCCGTGCGGAAGAACGGCTCGAACGCGCGCAGCAGAAACCCGTGCATCACGTCGAAATCGAATCCGTAGGCGTAGCGCCGCGCCGTCGAATCCCGGTGTTCCACATCGTAGTCGCGACGCTCGCTCATGAACGCTCGCTCACGGGATGTCGCTCATGCGGCGCCCGCTCGGGGCCGGGCTCCGCGGTTCGCTTCCGGCCACGACCAGGCACATGTCGAGCACCGCGCCGCGCACGGCCGTGTCGGCGAATCCGCAGGCGCGGTACAGACGGATCGCGGATTCATCGGCGCTCGCCACTTCGAGCCGCAGATCCCGGGCATCGCGCCGCGCATGGTCGATGCAGCTCCGCAGCAACCGGGTGGCCAGGCCGCGACCGGCAAAGGCGCCCAGCGTACTCACGTTGGTGACGAACAGGGCGGGCCGCGCGCGCTCGGCGTACGCGGCCACCAGACTCACCAGCGCATCGCCCGACCATGCTTCGAAGCGGATGGCGTGCGACGCGATCTTCTGCGCATAGGCCTCGATGTCGACGCGCGAACTCAGGGCCACCGCGAACCGCGAATCGCAGAGGCGCAGGTGCGCGGCGATCTGCCCGGCCGACGCCGTGTCGGCCGCGAAGCGCAGGGGCGGCGAGTCCACGGTCATGAGCAGAGCCGGGCGGCGCCGAAGCCGTGACGCCCGAATTCATTGCCGTTGTAGAGCAGGAACACGTTGCCGTCGCATTCGAAGGCATGCGGATAACACTGCATGTCCGAATCCCAGGAATCCGGCGAGGCGTCGAGCGCAGGATGCGCATCGTCGCGAACCCAGGTCTTGAGGTCGCGCGATGCGGCGTGGCCGATGCGATAGCCGCGCGCGGCATTGGTCCGAAAATCGAAGGACTCGCGATAACAGAAGAACATGTGGTGGGTGCCGTCGATCTCGATCACGGTGGGAAGCGCCTGGCTCTCCGCCGGTCCCAGCCGGTCGGGCACGATCTGCACGCCGCCGCCCGCAGCGTGCGCTCCTCCGCCGCCCGCACCGTGCGCTGCCACGTCCTTTTCCCACGCCACCCCGTCGCCCGACATGGCGTGGCCGATCTTGTACGTGCGGTCGGGCGGCGAATCCGGCGCATATGCGCGCCAGCCCGTGCCGAAGATGTACCACATGTGGAATACGCCGCCCACGATCTTCACGAAACCGTCGCCCACCAGACACGGCTCGTGCAGCGATGCGGTGAGCACCGGCCCAGCGCCGCGGCGCTCGAAGGTCAGGCCGCCGTCGCGGCTCACCGCGAGGCCGATGGAGGTCTCCACCGAAACGGACACGCGCCGGCTCCAACCGCAGGTGTAGGCATACACGAGGTCCCCGTGACGCACCACGTTGAACGGAAAGATGCCATGCTCGTCGAAACATCCCAGGCCGCCGGGCGGGATGACGGGCCGGTCCGCCACCCGCAGAAGCTTGCGCAGCCCCTTGTCGAACTCCGCGAACGCGACGTGACTGAGATACTTCCCGTTGCGCGGATCCACCGCGCGGGTGGAGAAATAGATCCGCACGCGGTCCTCGAGCACCAGCGCCTGGGGGGCCTGCGCGAACTGCAGGCAATCGCCCGGAAGACGATGCTGCGCCGGATCGAAGAGCCTGCCGAGCTTGCGCCACTGCATCGCGCGCTACGCCTAAGCCAGCGTTCCCTGCAGAACCGCGAGCCCGAAACCGAAGCGCCCGACCTGATTTCCCAGGTAGGCCATGTACGTCCTGCCGTCCAGATCGAACACGTGAGGATAGCTCACCATCTCCGAATCCCAGCCGTCCGCCGACACGTCGATGCCCGCCCTGGCATCGTCCCGGGTCCATTCCCGGAGGTCCGCACTGGAGGCATAGCCGATGCGATACCCGCGCTCCTTGCCGCGAAAGCCGCTGCCGTACCGATAGGCGAAGAACATGTGGTACAGGCCGCCGGCGAAAAATACGTCCGGGCTGGCCTGCGCCTCGTCCTCCTCCACGCGGCTCGGGATCAGATCGCGATTGAGCTTCCGCCATCGCAGTCCGTCGGCGGAGGTGGCCATGCGGATCTTGTACACCGGCTCGGGGCGGCCGTCGACCATCTTCCACTTGCGTCCCGCGATGTACCACAGATACCACGTCCCACCGAAGCGGCGGATCTTCGGACCGCTCAGGACGAAGGGTTCGTCGGGGGAATACGACAACACGGGGCCGGGCCCGAGCTTCTCGAAGGTGCGGCCGTCGTCGCGGCTCACCGCCACGCCGATGGCCGTGTTGAACGGCACCGATTCGCAGCGCGTCCAGCCCGCGTAGTAGGCGCGCACCTCGCCGTCGGTGCGAATCACCGAGACCGGATACGTGCCGAACTCGTCGAACTCGCCGACGCCGCCCAGCGGCAGGATGGGCCGGTCCGCGACGTGCCGTATGGAGAAGAGGTTGCCGCGGTCGAGGTCCACGTACGCCGACCGGCTCACGTACTGTCCAGCGGCGTCCGCCGGCGGCCGGCAGGAGAAATACACCCGCACGAAGTCGTCGAACGGCAGCGTCGCGGGCGCCTGGGCGAACTCCGCCAGCCAGGGACGGCCCGTCACGGAACGCGGTTCGAACACCAAACCGAGTTTCTGCCAGCTGAACACGATCAGATGAGCTCGTAGCCGTGGGCCAGGCGCGCCCTCACCGTTTCGACCGGGTTGAACATCAGCACGTCGATGATGGACAACTGCGGGACGAAACCTGCGCCGAATTGCGGATACTCGAACGCCGTCGAGCGCAGGAATTTCAGGTCCAGCCCCTGCGCCGCGAAATCCGCGCGCGAATACAGTTCCAGTCCGCCGATCGCATTCACGTACGTGCCGGCGCCCACGGCACGGCAGATGGCCAGCACCTTGTCCTGGCCGCGCAGCTCCGCGTCCACCGGGATTGACGAGGAGACGCGCAGCGGCGTGACGATGCCCAGCCACTCGCAGAGCCGGATGAGGGAATGGTGCAGGTAGCGGAAAAGATTGGTCTCCCCGAAACCCAGGACGCTCTCGATCAGCGGGAACGTCCGGGCGAAATACGGCGCACGGGCGTACGCGCCGCGCAGCTGGTTCAACAGCTTCGCGGGCCGGAAGTCCGCGGCGAGCGCCCGCTCGTCCACGGCGGCGTGGTCGGAGGCCTTCTGCAGCGGCAGCGAAAACGTCACCGCCTGGCCGTCGCGCAACAGCCGATTGCGGTTGATCCAGCCGCGCTTGGTGTATTCGATGTGGTCGTACACCACGAACACGTCCACCGAGGCGATGAGCTGAAAATATCCCAGGTACGGGAAGAAGTAGGGCTGCATGATGGCGGCCTTCATGACACGGGATGGCGCAGCACGTCGACCACACGGTCCACCTCGGACGCGGTCAGTCCCGGATACATGGGCAGGCAGAGCACCTGGGCCGCCATCCGGGTGGCCACGGGCAGATTGGTGGGCGCAGCCGACGGCAGCCCGCGGTACATCGGAAAGTCGCTGATCAGGGGATAGAAGTATCGGCGCACGTAGATGTCCCGCCGCCGGAACAGGCGGTACAGTTCGTCCCGGCTCACGGGATAGCCCGCCTGCACCAGCACCGGGAAATAGGCGTAGTTGCCCTGCATCTCGCCGGCCGAGCGCACGCAGTCGATGCCCGCCACGTCGGCCAGCGCCGACCGATACTGCGCGTCGATGGCGCGGCGCTTGGCCAGCGCCTGATCGATGCCCTCGAGCTGCAACAAGCCGAGCGCCGCGCCGAACTCGCTCATCTTGCCGTTGATGCCGGGCGCCACCACCGTGACCTCGTCGGCAAAACCGAAGTTCTTGAGATAGTTGATGCGTTGCCGGGTCTTCTCGTCCGGGCAGACGATGGCGCCGCCTTCGAAGGTGGTGAACACCTTGGTGGCGTGGAAACTCAGCACCGAGAGGTCGCCGTGCGTGAGCACGCTGCCGCAGTGACAGCGCACGCCGAATGCGTGCGCGGCGTCGTAGATCACCTTGAGCCCGTACGTGTCGGCGATGGTCCGTATCCTGTCCACGTCGCACGGATGCCCGTAGCAATGCACCGGCATGATGGCCGTGGTCTGCGGCGTGATGGCGGCCTCGATGCGGCCCGGGTCCATGTTGAGCGTCCGCGGATCCACGTCCACGAACACGGGCTTGATGCCGTTCCAGAGCAGAGAATGCGCCGTCGCCACGAACGAGTACGGCGTCGTGATGACCTCGCCCGTGATGCGCAGGGCCTGCAGCGCCGTGACCAGCCCGATGGTCGCGTTCGCGAACAACGCGATGTGCCTGACGCCCAGGTACCGGCAGAGCGCCGCCTCGAACTTCTCGTGAAACGGGCCGCTGTTGGTCAGGATCTTGCTGTCCCAGATCTCCCGCAGATAGGGGACGAAGTCGTCCAGGCTCGGAAGCTCCGGCCGGGTGACGTACAACCGCGCGGGTTTTTCGGGTTCGGACATTGGGCCGCCGGATCCTGAAGGTTGCCGCCGAGTGTAATCCATGCGCCCGCGCCATGGGGTTTCCGGCACAATGCGGCTCGGCGGCAATCAAGGCGACACCTGCGGACGACATGCACTCGGCTTCCTTTCTGCGCATCGCGGCGACGCTGCTCGCGACCCTCGCGGTCGGCCTGCCCTCCGTCTGGGGCGCCTTCGCGCTGTGGTACCAGTTTCCGGGAGGCACCGTCGCCAAGACGTTGAGCATCGCCGTGTGGACGCTGTTCGGCCTGGCGATGCTCGCCATGATCTGGCAGGCGCGATTCGGCGGACTGCTGATCTTCGCCGTGGCGTTCGCCGGCCTGCTCGTCTGGTGGACCCGGATCGCGCCCTCGAACGAGGGGCAGTGGGCCGACGACGTCGCCCGCATGACCACCGGGGAGGTGGATGGCAGCCGGGTCACGTTGCACGACGTGCGCAACTTCGACTGGCGCAGCAGGACGGACTACACCCGGCGCTGGGAATCGCGCACCTACGATCTGGACCGCCTGCGTTCGGTGGACATGATCATGTCATACTGGGGGCTCGCGGCCATCGCCCACATGCTGATCTCGTTCGGCTTCGACGACGGTTCGCAGGTGGTATTCTCGGTGGAGATCCGCCGTCAGACCTTCCAGGCCTTCTCGGAGATCGGGGGGTTTTTCAAGGAGTTCGAACTCAGCATCATCGCGGCGGACGAGCGCGACGTCATCCGCGTTCGCACCAACATCCGCGGCGAAGACGATTACCTGTATCAGCTGCGCATGCCGCGTTCCGCCATGCGCTCGCTGTTCCTCGGATACGTGGGCGAGGCCAACACGCTGGCCCGCCAGCCGCGGTTCTACAACACGGTGACGGTGAACTGCACCACCCTCGTGTATCACATGATGAAACGCATCGTCGGCCGTCTGCCGCTCGATTACCGGCTGCTGTTCTCGGGCCACCTGCCCGAATACGTCTACGCCGTGGGAGGTCTGAACACGCAGTATTCATTGGAGGAACTCCGCGAGAGAGGCAGGATCACCGACCGCGCGAAGCGCTCGGACCGCAGCCCCGACTTTTCGGCGGACATCCGCCGCGGGCTGCCGGGCGTCGATCCGCCGCCGTGACGTGAGCCGGTACCGCACCTCGCTGGGTGTGCTCACGATCGCCCTGGTGCTCGCCGTGGCGGTGGGGGTGCTCGGCCGCGGTTACTGGACGCCGGACGAGCCGCGCGAGGCGGACATCGCCTGGCGCATGAGCTGGCAGGCGGACCGCGCCGTGCCGCTGCTCGCGGGCGAGGCATTCTGCGAGAAGCCGCCGTTGACCTACTGGGTGGCAGGCGCCGCCATGCGCGCCTGGGGCAGCGATGCCTGGGTCGCGCGCCTGCCGAATCTCCTGTACGCGGCGATCACCGCGCTCGCCGTCGGCGCGATCGCACGCCGCAATGCCGGATCGGTGGCGGCGGCGGCGGCGGCCACGGCCATCACCACGTTCCTGCTGTCGTACCAGGTGGCGATCTGGCTCGCCACCGACGCACCCCTGCTGGCCTCGGTGGCGGTGGCGCTGCTGGGTCTGTCGAGAGGCTTTCATGCCGAAGGCACGGGCGAGCGCCTGAGCGGCTACGGCGTGATGCATGCCGCCATGGCGTTCGGCTTCCTGAGCAAGAGTGCCGCCGCGTGGATGGTTCCTGCATCCACCCTGATCACGCTCGTGATCTGGGAGAGGCGCTGGCGCGAATTGCTGCGCTGGGAACTGTACGCCGGCCTGGTGCTGCAGGCCGTGCTCATCCTGTCCTGGGTGGCAGCGGTCCGTGCGGGACCCGACGGCGCCGCGCACCTGCGGGTGTTCTTCTGGAACAACCTGGTCGGGCGCTTTGCGAAGGTCGATGCCCCGGCGGATCTGCAGTACGCCTCGGGGCACCGCAATTCTCCGGGGAAATATCTCATCGAACTGCCGTTGTACCTCGCTCCGTGGACCCTGCTGGTGATCGCGGCGGCGCGACGAGCCTGGGTGCAGCGGCACGATGCCGGCGAACGGATGCGGTGCGTGCGCTTCGGGATCGCCGCGTTCGTGCCGACCTTGGGCGTGCTGTCGGTGGCGGCGACGGCCCGCAACATCTACCTGGCGCCGGCCCTGCCGGGAATCGCGTTGTTGCTCGCCTGGTGGGTGCAACAACTCCCCGCGGTGCACGACCGCTGGGATGCGCGTGCCCTGCGGGGCACCGTGGTGTTGCTGGCGGCGGCGACCGGGCTCATCGCGCTCGCGACGGTCATCGTCGGACGCGATGCCTGGCAGCTCCTGGCCGCGCATCCGTCGTACGTCGGCTGGAGCGTGTTCGGACTCGGCATCGCCGCGGCATCGGCGATCGCATCCTGGCGCGCCGTGCACACCGGACGCTGGCTGCGTGCCACGCTCGGCCTGGCCCTCGGCTACTGCGCGCTCCTGTCGGGTCCCGCGTCGCAGATCTATCGCGGCGTCGACACCTGGCAGAACCTCGCCTCGGTCGGCGAGGCCATCCGCCGCGACGCGGCCGGCCGGCCGCTCATCCTCGTCGCACCCGACGAGACGACGCGCGCCTTCATCGACATGACGGCGGCCTCGTCGGTGGGGCTCGTGCCGGGACCGCTCGCGGCCGCGGCGGTCGAAGAACTGCGACACCGCTTGACCGCGCGACCGCGCAGCCTGGTCGTCGTGCAGCTGCCCGGACATCGCGCGCCCACGTGGCGCGAACTGGCGGCGGCTCTCGGCATCGGCGAACCCGCTGCGCGGGTGGCGGACGATGCACCCCGGACACCGGCCTGGGCCGCGCAGGCGGGATTGCGCATCGCGCATCTCTACGCATTGCCGAACGGTCGCCGGTACGCAGCGCTCGAGCCGATTCCGGCCGCCACGGCGCAGGATGCGATCTAAAAAGCTGGTGCGGCCTCCGCCCGAGTATGGCAGGCTTGATCCGGCAACACGGCTGGCTCGATAACTCCTCCAAACAGGTCACGAACGTATGCGACACGCTGCTCGTACTAACACCGGACGCTACGTCAGCCGGCTGACCAGCGGCACGCTGGCCGTGATCATGGCGGGGGGCCGGGGCGAACGGTTGAAGGCGCTCACCGAACATCGCTGCAAGCCCGCCACCCCGTTCGGCGGCAAATTTCGCATCGTCGATTTCGTGCTCTCGAACTGCGTGAATTCCGGCATCCGTCAGATCGCGGTGCTGACCCAGTACAAGGCGCAGTCCCTGATCCAGCACGTCCAGCGCGGCTGGAGCTACCTGCGCGGCGAGCTCGGCGAATTCGTGGAATTGATCCCGGCCCAGCAGCAGGTGGGCAACCACTGGTATCGCGGGACCGCGGACTCGGTGTTCCAGAATCTCGACTTCATCCGCTCGCACCATCCCACGCACGTCTTGATCCTCGCGGGCGACCACATCTACAAGATGGACTACGGTCCGATGATCGCCTACCACGAGCAATGCGAGGCGGACATCACCGTCGGCGTGGTGGACGTCCCCATCGAGCGCGCCAACGAGTTCGGCATCCTGACCACCGACGACACCAATCGCGTGGTCAAGTTTGCCGAGAAGCCGAGCACGCCCGATCCCATCATCGGCCATCGTCATCTCGCGCGGGCCTCCATGGGCATCTACGTCATCGCCCTGAACACCCTGGACAAGTTGCTGAGCGACGACGCGAAACTCGACGCCAGCAGCCACGACTTCGGCAAGAACATCATCCCGCCCGCCATCGATCGCATGCGCGTCTTCGCCTACCCGTTCGAGGACGTCGAAACGCGGGCGCAGAATTACTGGCGGGACGTCGGCAACGTCGATGCATTGTACGAAGCGAACATGGAACTGGTGTCCCTGGATCCGGACTTGAACATCTACGATCACCAGTGGCCGATCTGGACGTACCAGGCGCAGCAACCGCCCGCGAAATTCGTGCTCGACGAGGCGGGCCGCCGCGGCATGGCGGTCAATTCCATGATCGCCGGCGGCTGCATCATCTCCGGCGCCCACGTCGACCAGTCGCTGTTGTCGAGCGACGTGCGCGTCGAGGAAGGCACCTTCATCCAAAGTTCGGTGTTGCTGCCCGGTGTCACCGTCGGCCGCCGGGCCAACATCAGACGCTGCATCCTGGACGAGAATTGCGTCATACCGGACGACATGCGCATCGGCCACGATCCGGCCGCCGATGCGAAGCGCTTTTTCGTCACCCGCCGCGGCGTCACGCTGGTCACCCAGGATATGCTGCGGGCGCTGCTCTGAGCGCGAGGGCGTCCCACGCCGCCATGACGGCGTCCGCCCCGATTCCCAGCATGCTCGGCTCGCCACCGTCGGGCTCGCCACCCACCCGGCCGGTCAACACCGTCACCGCGGCCCCGGGCGTGCCCCACGGACGGTACAGCGACGTCGACGCCTTGCCGAACAACACCACCTCCGGACATCCCACGGCCGCCGCCGCATGCGCCGGACCCGAATCGACGGTGATCAGCCCCCGTGCCCGCGCCAGCAGCGCAACCAGGCGCGGGATGGGCAGGTCGTCCGCCAGATTGTAGAGACGGTCGACGCCCGCCGATGCCGCGAGCTCGCGGTTCATGGCGAACTCCGGGCCCGTCCCCAGCAACACCAGGGCATGCCCGGGGTGGCGCCCGTGCAGATGCCGCAGCACGGCGGCCCAGCGATCGAGCGGCCAATGTTTGTGATTCACGGCCAGCCGCCGCAGCCCGCGACGCATGGTCCGTTTATTGCCCGCCTGCACGGCGATCAGGGGCATGGACGCCAGCCGCCGCGAGCGCAGCCAGGTGTCGAGATCGCGGCGCTGCGCATCGGTCACCTCCAGGTGGCAGCCGCCGCAGTCGGCATCCGCGATGCCGCGCGCGCCGACGGGACCGGGCGGGCGCGCCGCGGGCGGATCGATCCGCGAGAGGCGGCACCACTGCTGGGTGGCATGCTCTCCCGCCAGCAAAGGATGCTCGCGCACGTCGACGATGAACGGAGCCTCGATGCCCGCCCGGATCAACATCGGCCGGGCTGCATCGTTGCCGTCGCACAGCCAGGTCGGGCCGGTGCCGCGCGCCCGCAAGCGGCGTACCACGCGTTGCTGGTCGGCGCTCAGCCAATAGGGCGTCTTGCGGCTGCGCACGCTCAGTACGTCGCCGACGCCGGGTTGGTCACGCAGCAAGGGGACGCCCCACGGGCCCGAGGTGAGCACGTCGACGTCGCGGCCATAGCGCCGCGCCAGGCCCCGGATGAGCGCGGTGATCAGCACCATGTCGCCGAAGGCGCCGCAACGCACCACCAGGGGCCGCTCGCAAGACGGGGAACTGGGACGCATGTTCATTCGTTGGTGGCGGGCTCTCTGTCGCTGCGCGCGCGCCGGCATCTCGAGGCCACGAACGCAACCGAGTATAGTTCAAGCCACATTCTGGCTTGCTGGAGAAACCGCATGGCGCGAACCCGCGCACGATGGCTGGGAGCGGGGTCGGTCGTGGCGGCGCTGCTCACCGGATGCGCGCACGGTACGCCGGCCGCATCGGACGTCCCCGCGCCGCTTCGCGTCGGGAGCGTACAGCGTTTGACGATCGCCGCTCACGGCGCGGGCGCCCAGGTGTACGAGTGCGCCGCCGTCGGGTCCGATCCCACCAGCTATGCGTGGACGCTGCAGGGGCCCGAAGCCAGCCTCCGGTATGCCGAGGGCAAGCCCCTGGGGAGGCACTACGCAGGCCCCACCTGGGAGGCCGATGACGGCAGCAAGGTCGTCGGCGACGTGGTCGCCAAGGCGGAGAGCCCCGATCCTGCCGCCGTGCCGTGGCTGCTGCTGCGGGCCGCGCAAAACTCGGGCACCGGCGTGTTCGCACAGGTCCGGTTCATTCAACGGCTGCACACGGTCGGCGGCAGGGCGCCCACCACCGGTTGTGATCGTGCCTACGTCGGCACCCGGACACGGGTGGACTACTCGGCGGATTATTATTTCTATTCCGCACGGCGCTGAGGCAGCGCGCGACCGCGAAATTGCGCGCCGCCGTGAATCCCCGCGCCCGCGGCCGCGTCAATTGTGCAGGTAGCCGCCCGCGACGGCCGCCACGATGCACACGCCGAAGATCAGGCGGTACCAGACGAAGATCCAGGTGCTGCGGCGCTCCAGGTAATGCAGCAGGCCGTAGATCGCGGCGAAGGCCGTGGCGCTGGCGAACAGCAAGCCCACCGCCAGCGTGAGCCAGCCGTCCGAACTCAATCCCGCCTTGAGCAGCACCCGGATCTCGTACAGCCCGGCCAGGGTGACGGCCGGCAGCCCCAGCAGGAACGAGAAACGTGCGGCGGTCTCGCGCTCCATGCCGCAGAACAACCCCGCGGTCAGCGTCGCACCCGAACGCGACACCCCGGGAATCACGGCCAGCGCCTGCGCAAGTCCCACGATGATGCCGTCCTTCAGCGTGATCTGCCCGAAGGTGCGACGGTGACGCGCCGTCTTTTCCGCGATGGCCAGCAGGATCGACATGACGATGGAGGCGATGCCGATCACCATCAAGCCCCGCATCGGTGAGTGACAACCGTTCAGCAGGGGGCTCAACAACAAACCGCCGACGATCAGCGGCAGGGTGCCGAGCAGGATGCCGAGCACCAGACGGAATTCGGCCGCTGCGGTGTTGCCGGATCGGACGGCGCGCCACGACGCGCTTCCCAGCCCGACGATGTCCTCGCGGAAATAAACCAGCACCGCGGCGAAGCTCGCCAGCTGCATGGCGGCCGAGAAGGCGGAACCCGGATCGCGCCAGCCCAGGATGCCGGGAATGACGCGCAGATGCGCGGTGCTGCTGATGGGCAGCAATTCGGTGATGCCCTGGAGGACACCGAGAACCGCCATCTGCAGCCAGGTCAGTTCCACGAAGCCCATGTCGACCGAGGTCACGTGGGCGCAGGAGGTATCGAGATTGGATGTGGTGCTCACGGCGAGAGAGTAGCGCGATCGGCGTGTTTTCGCACACCGCGATACAGTTCCAAGAATCGCTCCGCCGCCTTGTGCACGTTGCTCTGCCAGTCCGCGGCGGCCGCGTGATCGGCGCCGTCCGTCACATACTTGACACAGCCGAATGCCGCCGCGTGCGAGCGGCAGACCTTGGCGAGCGCATAGGCTTCCATGTCGAACACGCCGCACGGCACGTCGCCCGCGGCGGTGACGAAGGAGTCGCCGCTGCCGCAGACCGCCCGGGGCAGCGAGGCGAACAGGGGTTCGAAGTGCAGGAGTGGCGGTGCCTCGTCGAACGGCGTGACGCCGAGCTCGAAGCCCAGCCCGCGCACGTCCATGTCCCGCTGCACGAATTCATGGCACGCCAGGAAGGTGCCGGTCGCATGGGTGCGGCTGCCCGCGGTGCCGAAGTTCAGAACCAGCGGCGCAGGCTCTTGGGCGCATTCGTACCGGCCCAGTTCCCGCGCGAGCGTCATGGCGGCGTTGATCTTGCCCACCCCGCAGTAGAGCACCGCGATGCCGGCCGCCTCGAACACCCCGGCGGACTCCGCCTCGAGCGCCATCACCACCAACGGATTCGCCCGCATCGCCAAGGGCTAGTAGACGATGGACGCGCGCAACGGCAGATCGCGCCAGCGGTAGCCGCGCACGAACTGCAGATCGATCAATGTCGCGAGCGCCCTGACCTCGTACCCCGCGCGCAGGCACAGGTCGGCGGCGGCGGTCATGGTGCCGCCCGTCGCCAGCACGTCGTCGATCAGCAGCACGCGGCCCGTGCCGCGCTGCATCTCCAGGATTCCCGAGCCGTACTCGAGATCGTAGGCGATGTCGACCACCGGCGGGGGCAGCTTGCCCTGCTTGCGGATCAGGATGAAACCCTTGCGACGCCTCGCCGCCAGCGCGGCACCGAGGATGAAGCCGCGCGATTCGATGCCCGCCACCGCATCGATGTCCTGCCACTCGGACGGCGTCAACAGGCCGTCGAGCACCTCCATCGTGGCGTCGAAGCGCTCGCGCAGCAGCGGCGCGATGTCGCGGAACATCACGCCGGCCGTGGGGAAATCCGGCACGTTGGCGATCGAGGACTTCAGGTCGATCAAGGTGCGCGGCCCGCGTTCTTGGTGCGTTCGATGAAGGCCGACACGTTGGCATGCAGCGCCTTCAGGTCGGGTTCGTGTGCGTAGACCATGTGGCCCGACGTGTAGAAATGCATGTCGATGTTGCCCTGCAGGGAGGCCTGGATCGGCAGCTGATGCAGTTCGTAGACCGCGGCGAAATACGGCGTCGCCAGATCGTAGTAGCCGCCGTTGAGCTGCACCTTGAGATTCGGGTTTTGCTTCATCGCCACGGCGAGATCCACCATCACGTTGGTGGGCCCGGGTATTTTCTGCCCGGTGCCCGGCGGCTGATGGCTGAAGTCCCAATGATTGCCGAGGTCGGTGATGGGCTTGTAGGTCTTCTTGTCGCCGAACTTCAGGGTGTTGCGGACGTAATCGTTGAAGGCCGACACGTAGGCCGAGGAGATCGCCGCGG
>CAZZWZ010000050.1:0-15632 GCA_964657955.1 uncultured Steroidobacteraceae bacterium | reverse complement strand
CCTGTCACGCCGGGGGTCGCGGGTTCGAGTCCCGTCCACTCCGCCATTTCCTGCCAAGCGTCGCGCGAGCCGTGGGGCCGCGCCGAGGGGATGTTGCTGGCCGGGCCGAGGGTTGAGAATTCATGCTGCAGACGATTCACGACAGACTGAAGGGATGGCTCGCCGGCGTCGTGCTGGGGGCCATCGGCCTGGTGTTCGTGTTCTGGGGCATCAACTGGACCATGGGTGCCCCCAACTACGCCGCCAAGGTCAACGGCAGCGAAATCTCCGTGAACGAGGTGCGTCAGGCGTACCAGCAGCAGCTGGCGCAGGTCGAACGGCAGGCGGGCGGCCAGCCGCTCGACGATGCGCAGCGGAACGAGATCAAGCGCCGCGTGCTCGATCAGTACGTGAACAGCGAGGCGGTGGTGACGCGCGCCGACGAACTGGGCTACCGCGTGAGCGACGCCGAATTGTTGAAGGCCATGGCGCAGGTGCCCGCGTTCCAGGTGGACGGGAAATTCGACCAGGCGCATGCCATCGCGGTGCTGCGGGCGCAGGGCCGCTCCGTCGCGGAGATCGAAGGCCTGTTCCGGCGCGACGTGAAGCTGCGCCAGCTCGACAGCGCCCTCACCCTGTCCAGTTTTGCCACGGCGAGCGAACTGAAACAACTGCGCGCCCTGACGCGCGAGCAGCGCGAGGTGTCGTGGTTCACGGTGCCCGCCGCCCGGTATGCGCTCACGGCGAATGCGGACGACGCGGCCGTCAAAGCCTACTACGAGGCGCACAAGGCCGAGTACATGACGCCCGAGACCGTGAACCTGCGCTACGCCGAGATCAGCCTGACGGCGCTCGAATCGCAGGTGAAGGTCGACGATGGCCAACTGAAGGCCTATTACGACGAACAGAAGATCAAGACGCCCGAGCGTTTCTCGCAACCGGAACAACGACGGGTCCGGCACATCCTGCTGCAAGCCACCGACGCCAAGGACGATGCCGCGACCAAGGCGAGGGCCGAGGCGCTGCTGAAGCGCGCCCAGGGCGGCGAGGATTTCGCGAAACTGGCCAAGGAGTTCTCGCAGGACACCGGGTCGGCCGAACAGGGCGGCGATCTGGGCTGGTCGGAACGCAAGGCGTGGGTGGCGCCGTTCGGCGATGCCGCCTACGCCATGAAGGAGGGCGAGATCACCGGTCCGGTGAAGACACAGTTCGGCTATCACATCCTGAAGCTCGAGGGCATCAAACCGGTCACCGTCAAGACCTTCGAACAGAGCCGACCCGAACTCGAGACCGAATACCGGCGCAACGAGGCCGAACGACTGTTCAACGCGGCCCAGGATCAGCTGGCCGACGCGGCGCTGCAGAACACCACCGACATCGACGTGGTGGCGCGCAAGGCCGGGCTGACGGTGCACGATATTGCCGACTTCAGCCGGACCGAAGGCGGCGGCGACCTGGGAAAATCGGCGCCGGTGATCGAGGCCGCATTCAGTCAGGACGTGCTCGACGGGCGGTTGAGCCCCATCGTGGAAGTGGACAAGGGGCGGGGCGTGGTGTTGCGCGCCACGGATCACCGCCTGCCGCAGCAAAAGCCGCTCGAAGAGGTCCGCTCGGAGGTGGTCGCGGCCTGGAAAACGCAGCGCGGGAGCGCTCTGGCCGCCGCCGCGGCGGCCGACGCCGTCAAGCGGTTGACCGGCGGCGAAGCCTGGGATGCCGTGGCGAAGAGTTTGGGCGCGACGCCCAAGCCGCCGGCCTTCGTCGCACGATCGGATCAGGCAGTGCCGCTCGAGATCCGCCGCGACGCGTTCCAATCGCCCAAGCCGGCCGGCAAGCCGTCGTACGCGAATCTGCCGCTCGACGACGGTGACGCCGCCGTGCTTGCGCTGCTCGCCGTGCGCGAAGACCCGAACGGGCAGCCGCGCGAGGTGGAGGCGCAGCTGCGTCAGCAGTTCGCCCAGCAGGAGGCCTCGACCGAGGCGCAGAGTTATGCAACCGCGGCGCGCGCGGATGCCAAGGTGAGCGTCAACGCCCAGGCGCTGGATTGAATGACCGCCTGGCTGCACGACTTTTCCACCTGGTACCTGGACGTGCTCGCCCAGGGTGGCTACTGGCTCATTGCGGGGCTGATGGCCCTCGAAAGCACCATCGTGCCGATTCCGAGCGAGGTCATCATTCCGCCGGCCGCCTATCTCGCGCACAGCCAGGGTGAGTTTTCACTGGCCGGCGTGATCGCCGCCGGGACCCTGGGTTCGTGGGTGGGCGCATCGATCATGTACTGGGGCGCGCGCTGGCTGGGCCGGCCCATGGTGCTCAAGCTCGCGCCCTACGTGGGTGTCGCGGCCACCAAGATCGAGATGGCGGAAGCCTGGTCCGCGCGTTACGGCTGGCCCGGCGTATTCTTCTCGCGGTTGTTGCCCGTGATCCGTCACCTCATCGGGATTCCCGCGGGCATATTGCGGATGAATTTCCGCTGGTACTGCTTCGCCACCCTGGCCGGTTCCCTGTTATGGACGTCCGTGCTCGCCTGGCTGGGGGTGACGGTGGGGAGGCATCCCGAGCTGCTCCAGGGCTCGCTGCACCGCTTCTTCCTGCTGGTGCTGGCCGTGGGCGCGGCGCTGGCCGCGCTCTACTACGTGTTCGTGCAACGGCCGGCCGCGGCGCGACGCTAGTCGCGGCGCCGGCCACGCGCCGCGCCCGCAATCAGGTGCTTGCGCGCCCGCCGGGACCCGGTGGCGGCGCGGCCGTCCCGTTCACCGGAAATTTGGTGAATATCGCCGACGTGGCGAGATTGATCTTCTGCACCGCATTGGGTCCCGTGAGGTCCGCCACGCTCTGACTCACCGAGGCGTGCCAGATGGGAATGCGCGACTTGGCGTCGAACAGATCGACGGAGATGCGCGTCTCGTCCCGGACATAGGGGCCGTCGAAACCATAACCGCCGCCGAAGCCGTAGCCTCCGAAGCCACGCCCGCCCCAGCCGCCGCCCCAACCCCAGCCGATGCCGAAGTTGCCGTAGTAATCGTCGAACACCTGCCGCGTACCCATGGCATAGCCCACCACGCACTCGGCCGATCTGCGATCCGCGCTCTTCGGGATGCCCTTGGTCGCCATGTTCGATTCGATGGCCATGCGCAGCCGTTCCGCGTTGAGCGGATTGCCGAAGGCGGACGGCTGATCCGTGTTCGCCACGTGCTCGTCCGCAAAGGCATAGCTGTGACAGCTGCTCACGGACATGTTGGGATTGATGTCGGTTTTCACCGGCAGGCCGGTGCACGCGGCGACGGCCAGCGTGCCGCCGCTCGCGAGCACCCGGAATAACGATCGACTGAACATAAATGACCCCTTGACCCTCGGCCTCAAGCCTGCCAAACCACCAATCCTTCCCGACCGATCTTTAGTCCGTCAAACGCGCGGGAAAGTTCATCGCCGCGCCGCTGCAGCCAGGCGCCGCGTCCACGGCCGCTGAGCACGACGCCCCACTGCAGTACAACGGCGCGACCCGCCCGGCGTTGACGCCGCGCCGCGCATCCGTACGCAAGTCGCGTGGGATCATTCCGGCTTCGAGTCGCCCGGGAAATTCATGGCCACCGAGTTGAACCCGCCGTCCACGTAGGTCACCTCGCCGGTGATGCCGGCCGCGAGATCGGAACAAAGAAATGCTGCGGCATTGCCGACATCGGCAATGGTGACGTTGCGTTGAATGGGCGACACCGCCGCCACGTGGGCCAGCATCTTGCGCAGTCCCGGGATGCCGGCGGCCGACAGCGTCTTGATGGGGCCGGCCGAGATGGCGTTGACGCGCACCCCCAGCGGACCGAGATCGGCCGCCAGGAAGCGCACGTTGGCCTCCAGGCTGGCCTTGGCCAGTCCCATGACGTTGTAGCCCGGCAGCGAGCGCACGGCGCCGAGGTAGCTGAGCGCCACCACGGCACCCGGTCGCCCCTGCATGAACGGCAGCGAGGCGCGTGCCAGCGCCGTCAGGCTGTAACTCGAGACGTCGTGCGCCACGCGGAAACCGTCGCGGGTGGTGGCATCGATGAAGGTGCCGGTCAGCGCCTCGCGCGGCGCGAAGGCGACGGCGTGCACCAGGATGTCGAATCGGTCCCAGCGGGTCTTCAAATGGGCGAAACCCCGGGCGATGTCCTCGTCGGCGGCCACGTCCATGGCGAAGGTGAGGTCCGACCCCAGCTGTTTCGCCAGAGGAACCACCCGGTCGGCCATGCGCTCGATGTGGGAGAACGCGAGTTCCGCGCCCTCGCGGTGCATGGCCTGGGCGATGCCCCACGCGATGGAGCGGTCCGTGGCCAGGCCGACGATCAAGGCGCGTTTGCCGTTCAAGAATCCCATGGTTCAACCCTGTTGGCGGTTGGCATCGACGTACAGCACGACGCGCTTGCCCGCTTTGATCTGATGATGCTGATTGATGCCGTTCCAGGTCTTCAGCTGAGCCTCGGAGACCTGGAACTGGCGTGAAATGCTGTATACGGTGTCGCCGCGGCGCACGGTGTACATGACCCGCCGGCCGCTCTGCACGCCCTCGTCACGATACCTCCGGGCGCTCACCTTGATGACCAGCCGCTGGCCCTTGACCAGCGAATCGCCGGACGCCATGTTGTTGAGCCGGGCCAGCGTGCTCACCGGAATGTTGTTGCGCCGGGCGATGCTCGACAGCGTCTCGCCCGCGTGCACGCGGTAGACGATCTGCCGCTGCTTGCGCCCGCCGGTGTCGGTCTCGGGCCGGTCCACGCGCGAGGCGGCGAGCAGCACCTTGTCGGACAGGTGGGCGCTGATCTCCGGGATCTTGAGCGTCTGGCCGGGCGTGACGCGGGCGCCGGGCAGGTCGTTGATCTTCTCGATCACCGACGGCGAGGTGCCGAATTCCCGGGCGATCATGGGCAGCGTCTCACGCCTGCCCACCTCGTGGGTCTGATAACGCACCCGCTCCTCCGGGGCGAGCGTCTTGAGCGCGGCCTCGTACACGTCGGCATTGTCGATGGGCACCAGCATGCGATGCGGCCCGGCCGGGTCCGTGGCCCAGCGGTTGTAGCCGGGATTCAAGGCGATGAGTTCGTCGTAGCTGGTGCCGGCGAGCTGCGCCGCGATCTTCAGGTCGATCTGCGAATCGGTGTCGATGACGGCGAAGTACGGCTCGTTGGGGATGGGCGCGAACTCCAGCCCGTAGCGCTCGGGCTCGGCCATCAGACGCTTCAGCGCCAGCAGCTTGGGCACGTACGCACGCGTCTCGGCGGGCAGATTCAAATGCCAGAAATCGGTGGGCCTGCCGAGCGCCTGGTTGGTGGCGATGGCCCGCTCCACCCACGCCTCGCCCACGTTGTAGGCGGCGATGGCCAGCAGCCAGTCGCCGTTGAATTCGTCGTGCAGGGCCTGCAGGTAGTCGAGCGCGGCGCGGGTGGACTCGATCACGTCGCGCCGGCCGTCGTACCACCAGGACTGCTTCAGCCCGAAGCGAACGCCCGTGCCGGGGATGAACTGCCACAAGCCGGCGGCCCGGCTCACCGAGTAGGCGAACGGCTCGTAGGCGCTCTCGACCACCGGCAACAGCGCGAACTCGGTGGGCATGCCGCGCGCCTCGACCTCGGTGACGATGTGGTACAGATAGCGTTGACCGCGCTGGAACACCCGCTCCAGATAATCCGGATTGTGCTCGAGCCAGGCAAGCTGCTGGTCGATGGCCGGCTCCTGCACCTCGTCGAAGGCGAACCCGGCGCGCATCCGGTCGAAGACGTCATCGTAGTCCTCGCCGTTGTGGTGCTGCCACTCGCGCGGCATGGCGAGCGAGGGCGGCGCACCGGCCGTGGGTCCCGGCGGTGCCGCGCCATGTTCGGCGGAGGCCTGGGGCGTCACCGGAATCACGATGCGGTCGCGCGAGGCGCCGGTGGTGGCCTGATGGGCACAGGCGGCGAGCAGCAGGGTGCCCGCGACCGCGAGCATCCGGCAGAGGGCGAACGATCGGTGGGGCGGCGGGCGGTGGGGGGTCAGATTGGCGACGGCGGTCCCCTAGCGAAACTGGTCTTTCCAAGCGCGCAGGGTGCCGAACACCGCCGACCGGTCCGGCAGTGACCCTCCGGCGTGGCGCTCCGCGGCCCGCCGTACACCGTCCACGTCGCATCGCAAGAAGGGATTGATGCGCCGTTCCAGCCCCAGTGAGGAAGGCAGCGTGACGGCGTCGGCGGCCCGCAGACCCTCCACCTCGGTTCGATGGGCCAGCGCCGCCTCGTTCCCGGGCTCGACGGCGAGCGCAAAGCGCAGGTTGGAGGCCGTGTATTCGTGCCCGCAGTACACGCGGGTCTCGGGCGGCAGGTCGCGCAACCGCTCGAGCGAGTCGATCATCTGCGCCGGCGTACCCTCGAACATTCGACCGCACCCCGCACTGAACAGCGTATCGCCGCAGAACAGTGCACCATGCCCCCAGAACGCAATGTGGCTCAAGGTATGTCCCGGCACGGCCAAAGTCTCGAAGCCAAGTCCCAACTCCGGCAACCGACAGGTCTCGCCGTCCCGCACGGTGCGGGTGCGCAGGCCGATGCGCGCATCGTCCGGGCCGATCACGGGAACGGCGCCGAGCGCCAGCAGGCCGGCCACCCCGCCGATGTGATCGGCGTGATGGTGCGTCAGCAAGATCGCAGCTAAGCTTGACCCGCTGCAGCGCAGCTCGGCGATCACCGGGGCCGCATCGCCCGGGTCGACCGCGACCACGCATCGCGGCGCCAGCGGGGCCTCGATCAACCAGATGTAGTTGTCGGCGAAGGCGCGCACCGGGCGCACGGTCAGGGGGGCTGCTGGGTTTGACATTTTGCGGGCTTATTTAACCTGTAACATCGCCGTTTCGCCAGTAATTTCAAGGAGTCCTGTTTGCAAGCAGACCGAGACAACACGGCCGCCGATTGGTTCGCGAGCCCCCTGGGCGCGCGGGTGCTGCGCGAGGAGACGGCGCTCGCCCGCGTGGCGCTCGAGGACGTGTTCGGTTTCGAATTGCTGCAGCTGGGCACCTGGGGGCCGACGCAGCATCTGCTGTCGGGCGCACGCACGCAGCACACCACGCTGCTCGACCCCGCGAGGAGCGCCGGCGTGACCCTGTGCGCGCCCCTGACGTCCCTGCCGTTCGCGGCGGATTCCATCGATGCCATCCTGCTGCCGCACACCCTGGAGCTGGTCGCCGACCCCTACGCCGTGCTGCGCGAAGCGGAGCGCGTGCTCGTGGCCGAAGGCTGTCTGATGATCTGCGGCTTCAATCCCTTGAGCGGCTGGGGCGCCCGGCGCCTGTTCGCCCGGTACTTGCGCCGGCCCCCCTTCCCCCCGCAGATGCGCCGCATGCTGGGGGAGGCGCGGCTCCGCGATTGGATGGCGTTGCTCGACTTTGAAATCGCCGATCTCTACGGCTACCTGAGCCCCATTCCGGCCACCCGCCGCCCGCGGCTGGCGGCGGACGGCACGGTGCGCCAGGCCGAGTACCGGCCGCGCCGCGCGCTGATGGCGGGCGCCTACCTGCTCAAGGCGCGCAAACGGGTGCAGACCCTCACCCTGGTGCGGCCCAGGCGCCGCAGCCGCCAGCTCGGACTGGTGCCGGCCGCCGAAGTCACCCATCAGGTGGGATCGAGGAAATCCGGCTCGTGACGGAGGTCGAGATTTACACCGACGGCGCGTGCCGCGGCAATCCGGGTCCGGGCGGCTGGGCGGCGCTGCTGGTGTGCGGCGGCGAGCGCCGGGAGGTGTCCGGTGCGGAACCCGCCACCACCAACAACCGCATGGAATTGATGGGCGCGATCGGCGGCATCGGGGCCCTGAAGCGGCGCTGCGCGGTGCGGCTGTACACCGACTCGAAGTACGTGATGCAGGGCTATACCGAATGGCTGCCGGGCTGGAAGAAGCGCGGCTGGCGCACCGCCGCGCGCGAACCGGTCAAGAACCAGGACCTGTGGGAGCGGCTGGACGCGGCCGCCGCCGGCCAGGACATCGAATGGCACTGGGTCCGCGGGCACTCCGGGCACGAGCAGAACGAGTACGTGGATCAGCTCGCCAACACGGCCATCGACCGGCTGCTGGCCGCACGGTAGACCATGCGGCAGATCGTCCTCGATACGGAGACCACGGGTCTGGAGGTGGAGCAGGAGCACCGGGTCATCGAGATCGGCTGCGTGGAGCTGTTCAACCGGCGGCTCACGGGCCGCACCTTTCACCGCTACCTGAATCCCGAACGCGACATCGATCCGGGTGCGCAGCAGGTGCACGGGCTGTCGCGCGAGCGGCTGGCGAAGGAGCCGCGCTTCGCGCAGATACACGACGAGCTGCTGGAGTTCGTGCGCGATGCCGAACTGGTCATCCACAATGCGCCCTTCGACGTGGCGTTCCTGGATGCCGAGATCGGCCGCGTCGCGCGCGCCGCGCAGGCGCAGGCGCTGAAACTCGCCGATCTGTGCCGCGTGCTCGACACCCTGGCCCTGGCGCGGCAGATCCATCCCGGCCAGCGCAACACCCTCGATGCCCTCTGCAAGCGGTATGCGGTGGACAATTCGCATCGCGAATACCATGGCGCGCTGCTCGATGCCCGGATTCTCGCCGAGGTGTACCTGGCCATGACCGGCGGGCAGGTGAAATTCACGCTGAACGCGGATTCCGATGCCACGCACGGCCGGGCCCGGCCGGCATCGTCCACGCACACGGCCGGCGTGCCCATTCCGGTGGTCGCGGCGACCGCGGAGGAATTGATCGCACACGAGCATTGCATGACGCTGCTCGACAAGGCCTCGCGGGGCAACACGGTCTGGCGCAGGTCGTGAAACTGCTCGTGACCGGTGCCGCCGGCTTCATCGGGTTTCACACCGCCAACGCGCTGCTGGCGAAGGGCCACGACGTGGTGGGACTCGACAATCTCAACGCCTATTACGACCCCGCGCTCAAGGCCGCGCGCCTGCGCCGGCTCGAGGACGCCCCGCGTTTCCGCTTCGCGCGCATGGACATCACCGACCGCGCGGCCATGCAGGCGCTGTTCGCGCGCGAGCGGTTCGAGCGCGTGGTGCATCTGGCGGCGCAGGCGGGCGTGCGGTATTCGATCGCGAATCCGGAAGCCTACGTCCACAGCAACATCACCGGCTTCCTGCAGGTGCTCGAAGGGTGCCGCCATCATCGCGTCGCCCACCTGGTGTACGCGTCCACGAGTTCGGTGTACGGCGCCGACACCCGCATGCCGTATTCCGAGCGGCAGGGCACCGACCATCCGCTGTCGCTGTACGCGGCGACCAAGAAGGCGAACGAGGCCATGGCACACAGCTATTCGTCGCTGTACGCATTGCCGACCACGGGCCTGCGGTTCTTCACGGTGTACGGGCCCTGGGGACGGCCGGACATGGCACTCTTCTTGTTCACCCGCAAAATCCTGGCCGGCGAGCCCATCGACGTCTTCCACGGCGGCGAGCATCAGCGCGATTTCACCTACGTGGACGACATCGTGCACGGCGTGGTGGCCGCCGTCGAGCACACCGCGACGGCCGATCCGGGCTGGGATTCGGCCGCGCCCGATCCGAGCGCGAGCTTCGCCCCCTACCGCCTCTACAACATCGGCAACCAGAAGCCGGTGAAGCTGCTGCGCTTCATCGAAGTGCTGGAAAACTGCCTGGGCCGCAAGGCAGTGATGAACATGCTGCCCATGCAGCCGGGGGACGTGCCGGAAACCGCCGCCGACGTGTCCGCGCTGGCGCGCGACGTGGGGTATCGGCCGAGCACGGACCTGGAGCAGGGAATCCGGCGGTTCGTCGACTGGTACCTCGACTATTACCGGGCAGGTTAGCCGCGATTCGCGGCCGGGCCGCAGGCCGCCATCGGCCGCGCGGGCGTAGTAACATCCTGCTGCGTCACAATCACCCCCGGTGCGAGTCCTCATGTCCCAACCGAATTCTTCCCTGCCTGCGTGGACGGCGGTGGCCGATCATGCGCAGCGCCTCAAGACCCGGCATCTGAGCGAGCTGACCGCAGCGGACCCGGAGCGTTGGCAGCATTTTCACGTGGAGCACGCCGGCTGGCTGCTCGACCTCTCGCGTCAGCGCATCACGCAGGAGAGCGTGTCGTTGCTGGTGGCGCTGGCCCGGGCCGCCGATCTCGAGGAGCGGGCGGCGGCGATGTTTCGCGGGGAACTCATCAACAGCACCGAACAGCGCGCGGTGCTCCACACGGCACTGCGCTCCGATTTCGCGGGCGGCAAGGACATCCAGGCCGAAGTGCAGGCGTCGCGGCGCCAGTTGTCGCAGTTCGCGGGCGCGGTGCGCCGCGGCGAGCAGCGCGGCATCACGGGCAAACGCTTCAAACACGTGGTCAACATCGGCATCGGCGGTTCGGACCTCGGTCCCCTGCTGGTGTGCGATGCGTTGCGGCACGAGTGGAGCGGCGACATCACGCCACATTTCGTATCGAACGTCGATCGCACACAGCTCGAGGATCTGACCCGCAGCCTCGATCCGGCCGAAACCCTGATCATCGTGTGCTCGAAGACCTTCGTCACGGCCGAGACCCAGTCCAACGCCAATGCCGCCCGCGCCTGGCTGGTGGGAGCCCTGGGGGAGAAATCACCCGCCCACCATGTGGCCGCCGTGTCGACCAACCATGCCGCCATGGATGCCTTCGGCATTGCCGAGGCCCACCGCTTCACCCTGTGGGACTGGGTGGGCGGGCGATATTCCGTGTGGTCGGCCATCGGGCTGGTGGCCGAACTGGTGATCGGCAGCGAGCGGTTCGGCGAGTTCCTGGCCGGCGCCAGCGACATCGATCGGCACTTCCTCGATGCCCCGCTGGAGCGAAATTTGCCGGTACTACTGGGGTTGATGGCGGTGTGGAACCGCACTTTCCTGGGGCTGCCCACCGTCGCGGTGCTGCCCTACGACCAGCGGCTCGCCCGGCTGCCGGCCTACCTGCAACAGCTCGAGATGGAGAGCAACGGGAAATCGGTATCGCTCGCCGGCGAGCGCCTGGGTTTTGCCACCGCAGCGGTGTTCTGGGGAGAGCCCGCCTCGAACGCACAGCATTCGTTCTTCCAAATGCTGCATCAAGGGACGGCCACCGCCGCGCTCGACTTCATTGCACCGCTGCGCGGTTCGTGGGGCGGTACGGAGGGCCAGGATCTCGCACTGCAAAACTGTTTCGCCCAGAGCCAGGCCTTCGCCTTCGGGCACACCCTGGAGGAGGTGGAGGAGGACATGCGCAAGGCGGGCTCGACGGCCGCCGAGATCGAGCGGCTGCGCGCGCACAAGGTGTACGAGGGCAATCGGCCGAGTTCCCTGCTGCTGTACCCGCGCACGACGGCGCGGACCCTGGGCGGCCTGCTGGCGCTGTACGAGCACAGCGTATTCGTCCAGGGCACCGTGTGGGGGATCAACTCGTTCGATCAATACGGGGTGGAATTGGGCAAGAAACTGGCCCTGGGGATCGACCTGAGCGGCAAGCGCGCGCCCACCGGCCACGGGGCGGCGGGAATCGCGGAGTTGATCGGGTACGTGGCGGGGCATCGGTAAGCGGGCGTGGCACCTCGAGGCGTGCCCGACCGGGCGACGGCGTGTCTCCCCCTCGACGGACCGTGAAAACGGGGCCGAAATCCCCGTGCAATACCCTATACTCGAAGTCGAACAATACTAGGGTCGGACTTTGGCGAAACAACGGAAGGGCATCATCCTGGCCGGCGGGGCGGGTACACGGCTGCACCCCATCACGCTGTCGCAAAGCAAGCAGCTGTTGCCGGTGTACGACAAACCGATGATCTACTACCCGCTCGCCACGCTGATGGCGGCAGGGATCCGCGAGTTTCTCATCATCACCACGCCGCGCGACACGGTTGCATTCCGCGATCTGCTCGGCAGCGGCCGGCAGTGGGGGATCACCTTCGAGTACGCGGCGCAGCCCGAGCCGAACGGCATCGCCCAGGCCCTCATCATCGCCGAGCCGTTCTTGGACGGAGCGCCCTCGGCCCTGATCCTTGGCGACAACATCTTTTACGGTGCCAATCTGTCCGACCTGCTGCAATCGGCCTCGGCGCGCACGTCCGGCGCCACCGTCTTCGGCTATTACGTGCACGATCCCGAACGCTACGGAGTGGTGCAGTTCGGCGCCGACGGAAAAGTGGTGGATCTGGTCGAGAAGCCGCCGAAACCGCCGTCGAACTATGCGGTCACGGGGATCTATTTCTACGACGAGAACGCGCCTGCGATGACCCGGCACATCCAGGCATCGCCGCGCGGTGAACTGGAGATCACGGACCTGAACCGCGCCTATCTGCGCGCGGGTCGGCTGCACGTCGAGCGCCTGGGTCGCGGCACGGCCTGGCTCGACACGGGCACGCACAATTCGCTGCTGGACGCGGGTGTCTTCGTGCGCATCATCGAGGAGCGGCAGGGGTTGAAGGTGGCGTGCGTGGAGGAGGTGGCTTGGCGCATGGGCTTCATCGATGGAACCCAGCTCAAGAGCCTGGCGACGCCGCTGCAGAAGAGCGGTTACGGCGAGTATCTGTTGCGCATCATGCGGGACGACCATCAACCATGAAATTCCACCAGACGCCCATCGCGGGCATGATGATGATCGAGCCGCAGGTGTTCGGCGATGACCGGGGATTCTTCATGGAGACCTGGCACGCGGCGAAGTTCGCGGCCGCCGGCATCGATCTGCCGTTCGTCCAGGACAACCACAGCCGCTCGACCCAGTGGACCCTGCGCGGCATGCATCTGCAGGTGGAACACACCCAGGGCAAACTGGTCCGGGTGACCTCGGGGTCGGTTTACGACGCCGTGGTGGACCTGCGGCGCAGCTCGCCGTCCTTCGGCCGGTGGTGGGGAGCGGAACTCTCCGATCGCAACCACCGCATGTTGTGGGTACCGGCGGGACTGGCGCACGGCATGCTGGTGACCTCCGACAGCGCCGACTTTCTCTACAAGTGCACGGACATCTACAGCCCGGCGCACGAACGGACGCTGGCCTGGAACGAT
Organism: uncultured Steroidobacteraceae bacterium; assembly: GCA_964657955.1. Classification (GTDB taxonomy): domain Bacteria; phylum Pseudomonadota; class Gammaproteobacteria; order Steroidobacterales; family Steroidobacteraceae; genus Bog-1198. The sequence continues at coordinate 2,673 of CAZZWZ010000050.1, read as the reverse complement.
CCCACCGTGGGCATCGACTGGCCGCTGCCGGCGGGCGTGCAGCCGAAACTGTCGGCCAAGGACCTGGTGGGCAAGAGCTTCGCGGACATCGAGAAGTTCGGATGAGAATTCTGGTGGTCGGCGGCGGCGGCCAGGTGGCGCGCGCGGTGGCGGCCGCCACGCCGGCAAGCCATGTCGTCATCGTCAAGAGGCAGGCAGATCTCGACATCGCCGACGCGGCGGCCGTCGGCTCCGTGTTGCACACTGAGCCGTTCGATTGGGTGGTAAACGGGGCAGCTTATACCGCCGTGGATCTCGCGGAGAAAGAACCGGCGCAGGCGCGCCGCGTCAACGATTCAGGCGTGGGCGTGCTCGCGCGCGCGGCAGCCGGAGCCGGCGCCCGGTTGTTCCACCTGTCCACGGATTTCGTGTTCGATGGCACCTCAAATCGTGCCTACCTGCCCACCGACGCTGCCAATCCATTGGGAGTGTATGCCGCCAGCAAGCTCGCGGGCGAGCGTCAGGCGCTCGCCCATGGCTGTGATGCCATCGTCTTGCGCACGGCCTGGGTCTACGCGACTTCGGGACGTAATTTCGTACTCACCATGCTGCGGCTGATGAGCGAGCGCGACGAGGTGCGGGTGGTCTGTGACCAGATCGGCACCCCCACGTGGGCCGCAGGCATCGCCGGTGCCATCTGGGGCTTCATCGATGCGAAAGCGGCATCCGGCCTCTATCACTGGACCGATCTTGGCGTGGCGAGCTGGTACGATTTCGCGGTGGCCATCCAGGAGGAAGCGCTGACCCGCGGACTATTGAAGCGGACCGTGCCGGTGATCCCCATTGCGACGGCGGCCTATCCCACCCCGGCCCGTCGCCCCGCGTTCAGTGTTTTGAACACGGACAGCAGCCGCGCCATCGTGGCCGCCCCGGCGCGTCATTGGCGGCATAATTTGAGGATGATGTTGGATGAGCTTCGCGCCGCATAACGTATTGATCACCGGAGGTGCCGGATTCATCGGCGCCAATTTCGTGCGTCACTGGTTGGCGACCACCCGGGAGGGCAAGGTGGTGGTACTCGACGCACTCACCTATGCCGGCAACAGCGAAAATCTCGCGGACTTAGAACACAATCCGCGCTACCTGTTCCACCGCGGCGATATCTGCGACGAGGCTGCTGTGAAACGATTGCTCCAGACCAATCGGATCGACACCATCGTGCACTTCGCCGCGGAATCGCACGTCGACCGGTCGATATTAGGTCCCGACGATTTCATCCGCACCAACGTGGTAGGGACCCATGCGCTGCTGAAAGTGGCCAAGGCGTATTGGCTGGGTTCGGACCGCATCGCACATCGGTTCCACCACGTGTCCACCGACGAGGTGTACGGCTCGCTGGGCCCCGAAGACCCGCCGTTTCACGAGGGCACAGCGTATGCGCCCAATTCGCCGTATTCGGCGACCAAGGCGGGGTCGGACCATTTGGTCCGCGCTTACCACGAGACCTTTGGGCTAGATACCACTGTGACCAACTGTTCGAACAATTACGGGCCGTACCAGTTTCCAGAGAAACTCATCCCTCTGCTGATCATCAACATCCTGATGGGGAAGCCGTTGCCCGTGTATGGGGACGGACTGCAGGTTAGGGACTGGCTGCACGTCGAGGACCACTGCCGCGCCATCGTGCTTGCGCTCACACGTGGCAGCGCCGGCGAGGTTTACAACATCGGCGGCAACAGCGAAACGACCAACATGAGCATCGTCCGGACGTTATGCAGGCTGGTGGACGAACACTGTGCCGCCAATCCTGATTTGCGGAGGACTTTCCCCAATTCGCCCGCCGCGACCGGCACGCCGTCCGAGGGGCTTATCGTCCACGTACGCGACCGGCTCGGACACGACCGGCGTTACGCCATCGACTATCGCAAGGCCGCGCGAGAACTGGGATATATTCCGGAGAGGCCGCTGGCTCAAGGGTTGCGACAAACAATGCTCTGGTATCTGTCCAATATGACTTGGTGGCGCGCGTTGCTCGGTCGCGACTATTCTGCTTGGATCGAAAAGAATTACGAGCGATCCTGACCGCCTCGGTTAAACTGCCGGTCCGGGTGACCGCGGAGGCGCTTGGCCGTAGCGGTTTTAATGACTATGAATCGCGATGACGCAACGGAAGCTATCGATTGCGCGTGCGAGCGAGGAATTGTAAAGAATGAAAGATGCCCACACAGCCCCTTTCCCGAGGGCGGGCCGAACCGTCGGGCATGGCAAACGAGGATGCGGAGCCATCCTCGACACCCATCGGACCCTCCTGAGCCGGTGATATGAGGAAGCGATTCCTGGCAATTCTGCTGTCGTTTCTGACGGTTGGTCTCGTCGCTTCGGCGCAGACTGTCACCAGCGATCAGCTAAATGCGCTGAAGAGTCTCCCGCAGGATCAGCAAGATGCGCTGCTTCAAAGTCTCTCGGGCAAGGGTGGAAGCAACAACGGCACCAAGAGCGATCCCAAACTTAATGTGCCGCAGACGGTACTGCGCAAAAGCGATCAGCCGATGGATCAGCAGGGCAACGTCAATCGCGACAAGACTCGCGACGGACGCGACCTTCGTGTTTCCGACGAAGACCCGGAACTGCGGGCCGATGACACCGTCCTAATCGATTTGACGCCTTATGACTTCACGCATCGGAAGCGTAAAG
>CAZZWZ010000049.1:14050-15653 GCA_964657955.1 uncultured Steroidobacteraceae bacterium | reverse complement strand
CCTCGGCCTCGGTCTCGGCCTCGGGCGCGGACTCGATGATGCCCGAGAACTGATGGGCGTAGCGAGCCTCGCGCGCGCCGGCGGCCCGCGGCAGACGGGCGATGAACGGCCCGTCTTCCCGGCTCATCAGTCCCTGCAGCGTGGTCTCCACGTGGGCGGCATCGGAGAAGTCGCACAAGCGGTTGGTCCGGGCACGCAGCTCGCCGGGCGTCTGCGGTCCGCGCAGCAGGAGCACGCAGAGGATGCCGAGTTCCTGCGCCGAGAACTTGAGCGAACCGAACTCGGTGTTGCAGAAGCGATGCTTGTACTTGGTGACGCGGCCGCCGTAGCCCGCGGACTTGTCGCTGACCAGATACTTCTTCATCAGGGCGTCGACGGTCGCCTGGACGGCGGTCTCGGCGAGATCGAGCACGGGTTCGCGGTTGGTCTTCTGATTGCACGCATTGGTCAGCGCATTCAAGGACAGGGGATATTGATCGGGGGTGGTGATCTCCTTCTCGATCAGACAGCCGATGATGCGTGCCTCGGTGGCGGAAAGTTCGATCTTCATGTGCTGCTTCCAAGCCGGAACGGGTGGGGTAGGATATCCTGTCAGCCCCTTCAATGCGGTGGTGACCATGAGCTCGATGCAACCCGTTTCCGAACATGCGTGCTACGGCGGCCGGCAGCAGTTCTACAAGCACGAATCGCGTGAAAACCGCGGTCCCATGAAGTTCTCCGTCTATCTGCCGCCGCAGGCGGCCAAGGGCAGGGTGCCGGTGCTCTATTATCTGGCGGGCCTGACCTGCACCGAGGAGACGTTCGCCATCAAGGGGCATGCGCAGGCGGTGGCCGCCGAACTGGGATTGATGCTGGTGGCGCCCGATACCAGCCCCCGCCAGCCGCGTATTCCCGGCGATGCGGCCAGCTGGGATTTCGGTCAGGGGGCGGGCTTCTACGTCGATGCGACGCAGGCGCCGTGGTCGACCAACTACCGCATGTACAGCTACGTCACGCAGGAGCTGCCGGAAATCGTCGCCGCGAATCTGCCCGCAAACGTGGACGCCAGCGGCATCTTCGGCCACTCCATGGGCGGCCACGGGGCGCTGACCATCGCGCTGCGCAATCCCGATCGCTACAAGTCGGTTTCCGCGTTCTCACCCATCGCCGCCCCCACGCAGTGTCCGTGGGGGCAGAAGGCGTTCGGCAACTACCTGGGCGCCGACCAGGCCGCCTGGCGCGAGCACGACGCCACGGAACTCGTGGCGCGCAAACCTTTTCCGACGCACATGCTCATCGACCAGGGCACGGCCGACCAATTTCTGAAAGAACAGCAGTTGTTGCCGGAGAAATTTTCCGCCGCCGCCGCCCAGTCGGGCCAGCGGCTGACGTTGCGCATGCAGGAAGGCTACGACCATGGATATTATTTCATCCAGACGTTCATGGCCGACCATCTCACGCATCACGCCAAGCTGCTGAAGTAGAGCGGCGGTTTCCCCTCCGTGGCCGCCGCCGGGAAACCGCGCGGCCGCCACTTGAAGCTCGTGCGGCGGCCGCTGATGGTGGCCCCCCAGGCGCCGGTGCTCGATCTCCTCGTGCAGATGCGCCAGGCGCGCATCCACAT
>CAZZWZ010000049.1:0-14040 GCA_964657955.1 uncultured Steroidobacteraceae bacterium | reverse complement strand
CGCCACTTGAAGCTCGTGCGGCGGCCGCTAGAAGCTCGCGCGGATGCCGGCGAAGGCGACGCGTCCCAGCGAGCCGTACCGGTAGGCCGTCTCGTAGGCCTTGCCCGTCACGTTCTCCACCCGTGCGGTCAGCTCGACGTGATCCTGCAGCGCATACGAGGCGCGCAGGTCCACGAGCACGTAGCCGCCGAGCGCGACGCGATCCGCCGCGTCGTCGAAGCTGCGTCCGCCGTAGCGTACGGCCGCATCCGTGGTCAGGCCGAACGGCCAGCGCACCGTGGCCGACGCGTTGGCGGCCTGCCGCGGACGCCGCGGCAGCTGATCGCCGAAGGTGGCGGTGCCGGGCGAGCGGTCGGTGGCGTCGGTGAAGCTGTAATTGGCGGCCAAGGTCAGGTTCCGCGTGGCGTCGAAAGTACCCTGGGTTTCCACGCCGCGCGCGCGTGCGCGGGCGACGTTCAGGTAATAACCTCCGAATTGATAGTGCGTGGGGCAGAGCGGGCCATCGCTCGGTGTCAAGCAATCGAAAAACCCGATGAGATCGCGGCTGTCGCGCTGGAAATAGGTTGCCGAGACCGTTCCCCGGCCATTCGCCAGCGGTTGCTCCACGCCGGCGTCCCAGCCGTGCGCCTGTTCCGGCTGCAACGTCGAGTTGCCGTACTGGCTGAATAGCTGGTAGAGCGACGGTGCCTTGAATCCCTGGCCGAAACTCGCGCGCAGGATGGTGTGGGCGTCGTCGACCACCCAGGCCACGGCCGCCTGGCCGGTGGTGTGGCCGCCGTACACGTCGTGGCGGTCGTAGCGCTCGCCCGCGGTCAGCGTCAGTCCGTCGACCACCTCACCCTGCAGCTGCAGATAACCGCTGTCGATGGTGGCGGCGTTTTCGATCGGCATGGGACCGGAGTAATCGAACGCCGGCGAATCGGTGCTGATGGTCGAGCGTTCGTGCTGGGCGCCGAATACCGCCTGATAGCGCGGCGTGACGTGCCAGGTGCCCTGGTATTCCTCGCGTTCGTTGCGTCCGATGCCGTAGTAGGTCTCGGTGCTGGGACTGAACAGGTTGGCCGGCGCGGCCGGATCGTACTGCCGGGTCTCGGAGTCGGTGTACTGGAATGCCACGCGGTTGGTGAGGGTGCGGTCCGGCGAGCGGAGCGTGAAACCCGCGTAGCCCAACACCTGGTTGATCTTGCCGTACTCGTTGTCATCGCCGAAATGGCCCGCCATCCCGAAGCGATTGGCCGGCGTGTCGTAGCCGTCGAAGTCCGTACGACCCTGCACGAAGTATCCGCGCAGATCCAGGGCCAGGTCGGGCGTCATGTCGTAGCGCAGGCTGCCCGAGCCGCCGCCGAGCTGACTCGCGTCGCGTTCGACGCCACCCAGGCGTTCGTCGAACGCCGAGATGCCGCCGGTGCCCAGCCAGTTGGCGGCGAGCCGCCATTGCAGGGCGTCGGTCCTGCCGCCGACGTGCCCGGTCACCGTGCCGGTGTCGTTCGATCCGCCTTCGGCGGTGAAGCCGGCGCCGAGGGGCGTCGTGGGCTCGGCGGTGACGATGTCGATGACGCCGCCGATGGCCTGACTGCCGTACAACGTCGACTGCGCGCCGCGCAGGATCTCGATGCGGGCAATGTCGCCGGTGACCAGATTGCCGAAGTCGAAGCCGCCGGCCGTGGTGGACGGGTCGTTCAACTGCACGCCGTCGATCAACACCACGGTCTGATCGCTGTCGGCGCCGCGAATGAACACCGAGGTGGTCTGGCCCACGCCGCCGTTGCGGGCGAGGGCGATGCCCGGCGTGCGGACCACGAGATCCGACACGAGCGGGGCCTGACTGTCCTCGATCGCAGCCTGGTCGATCACGGTGACGGAGTTGCCCACCTTCGACAGGGGTTCGGGGGCCCGGTTGGCCACCACCACCACCTCGTTCAACGGATCGGTGTTCGATGCCGAGGCATCGCCGGTGACGGCCGCGACGAAGTCGGTGGAGGCAGGTGCGGTTTGCGCACCGGCGGTGCCGCCGCCCATGCAAAGGCTGAAAAAAACGCAGCAGGCCGCGAAGGCGGACGCGCCGGAAGACAGACGGTGAGACAAGATTGCGACTCCCATGATGACGAGGATCCCCGCCGCGTCCGGCATGGCACCGCATCGCGCATCCCGCGGACACGTCGAGCCGATGCCTGCGCAGCACGCAGCACTTCCGCCGCCACTCGGGAAAACTCCGCTCGCTCAGCACACCCCGGCTGTCGAATGGGCGACCACGTCAAGCAGGTCTCCTGGCTCGCGGCTTGGAGTCCCCGTGTCACCTTCCCGGATCTCGTCAATCCAGTGGTCTTCGACTCGAGGCACACCGCTTACAGTTGCGGGGGCAGCCCGGGCATCGAACCCGAGTTCCCTTTCAATCCCCGTCAGGGGAACTTGTCGTGTGTTCGCAAAGTGCCTCAACCGCGGCGCGGGGTCAACCGTCGCGAGCGTGCGTTGACCATGCCGCCGTTCGCGGGCAGACTACCGGCGCGTTCAGGAGTCCGGCCATTCGGCCGGGTGAACGTGCGGCACGCGTTGCGGCGGGCAACGGCGGAGATGGAAGGATGCTGAGATCATTGCCGGCCGCCGCGGCCCTCGTCGCGCGATCGGCGCTGCTCGCGTCAGCGGCCGCCCTTTCCGCCGCCGCCGTTGCCGCCGCTGCGCCGACCGAAGCGGTGCCGCCGGCTGCCCTGCCCGCGCCGTCGCCGGCGGGTGCGCTCGTGCTGCGCGACGATCTGCGGCGCGACGTGACGTTCGCGCATCCGCCACGGCGCGTGATCAGTCTGCTGCCGTCGCTCACCGAAACCGTGTGTGCGCTCGGTGCGTGCGACCGCCTGCTCGCCACCGACCGTTTCTCGAACTGGCCGGAACGGGTGCGCACGCTGCCCAAACTGGGCGGACTGGACGATGCGTCCATCGAGGCCATCGTGGACCTGCGGCCCGACGTGGTGCTGCTCAGCCGTTCGCAACGCATCACGCAGCGCCTGGGCGAGCTGCACGTGCCGACGTTCGCGCTCGAAGCGCTGACCTATGCCGACATCGGGCGCGTCGCGGGCCTGGTCGGTGCGATGCTCGGCGAGTCCGCCGCCGCCGCGCGCCTCGGACGGTCCATCGACGATGACGTCGCGCACATCGGTGCGGGGGCCATCGCGCAGCGGCGCGGTGCGTGGCCGCGCGTCTATTTCGAAGTGGATGCTGCGCCGTATGCGGCGGGACCCGGCTCCTTCATCGGTGAACTGCTGTCGCGACTGGGCACGCGCAACATCGTCGCGGCGGATCTCGGGCCATATCCCAAGTTGAATCCGGAATACGTGGTGCGCGCCGATCCGGATCTCATCGTCGTGCCACCGGGACAATCCGCCGCACTGGCCGGGCGTCCCGGCTGGGGCGCCATCCGCGCCGTGAAGGAACATCGGCTGTGTGCCTTCTCCTCGGCGGCGTACGACACCGTGGTGCGTCCCGGCCCGCGCGTCGCGGACGGCATGCGGGCGCTGGCCGCATGCCTCGCGCGGTTCGCGCCGTGAGCGTGCCCTCGGGCGAGGTTGCCGGCGGCGCGGCCATCCCCGCCCACGGTTCGCAGCGCCTGGGATTCTGGCTCGCCGGCTGCCTGGCGGCGACGGTGGTGTGCACCGTCGGCAGCCTGTTCGTCGGCACCTCGAGCGTCGTCACGTCGCTGCGGTGGCTGCTGCAGCCCGATGCGCAATCCGCGGTGATCCTGTGGCAGATACGCCTGCCGCGCACGGTGGGCGCCTGGTGCGTGGGCGCGTTGCTCGGCCTGTGCGGCGCGACGGCACAGGGCGTGTTTCGCAACCCCCTCGCCGAACCGTACCTGCTGGGCACGGCCTCGGGCGCGGCGCTGGGCGTCGCGCTCAGCCTGCTCGCGGCGGACGCCACGCTCGGTGAGCTCGCGTGGAGCGGCAGGCTGGGCGTGACCGGCGCGGCATTCGTGGGATCGTGTGCGGCCACCGCGCTCACCATCGCCTTGTCGCGCGGCGTGCTGCAGACCGCGAGCCTGCTCCTGTCCGGCATCGTCACCGCGCTGGTGCTGAGCGCCGTCACGTCGCTGCTCCTGCTGACCAAGCCCGACATCTGGCGTGCGATGCAGACATTCCTGCTCGGCAACACGGGATACCTGAGCTGGTGGGCGACGGGCCTGCTCGCCACCACGCTGTGCGCGTGTGCGTTGCCGGCATTGCTGCTGTCGCGCGGTTTGGATGCGCTGACCTTGGGCGAGGACACGGCGCAGTCCCTGGGCCTGTCGCTGCCGCTGCTGCGGCTGACGCTGCTGGGGGTGGTGTCCCTGGGCACGGCCGCCGCGGTGGGGCAGGTGGGCATCGTCGGTTTCGTGGGCTTGATGGCGCCGCACCTGGTGCGCGAGACCGTGCCGGTCAATCACCGGCAGCTCCTGATGGCCGCGCCGCTGTGCGGCGGGGCGCTGCTGCAGGCGGCCGATCTGCTCAGCCGCTGGATCATCCGGCCGGCGGAATTGCCCGTGGGCGCCGTGACGGCGTGCGTGGGCGGCATTTACCTCATCGTCATGCTGTGGAGGCGCAATCGCGATGCGTGAGGCGGCCGGCCCGGTAACCGAGACGGTGTTGTCCTGCCGGCGCGTGACGGTGCGCTACGGCACGCGCGTGGTGCTGGAGAACATCAGCATGGATTTTTCGGCAGGGCAGTGGAGTGCCGTGGTGGGGCCCAACGGCTGTGGCAAATCCACGCTGCTGCGGACGCTGGCCGGCCTAAGCCGCCCGCGCACGGGAGCGGTGGCCCTTTACGGACGCGAACTGTCCGCGTGGCCGCGGCGCGAGCGGGCGAGGCGGCTCGCGTGGCTGGCGCAGACCTCGGGCGTCACCGATCTGACCGCCGCCGAGGTGGTGGGTCTCGGCCGCTTCGCGCAGGGCGGGTGGTTCGCGGCCCGCGACCAGGATGCCGCCGTCCGGCGCGCCCTGGTGGCCACGGGGTCCCTGCCCTGGGCGGATCGGCGGCTGTCGCGGCTGTCGGGCGGCGAGCGGCAGCGCATCCATCTCGCACGGGCGCTGGCCGCGGAAGCATCGGTGTTGCTGCTCGACGAGCCCACCACGCACCTCGATCCGCCGCATCAGGAGGACGTGGTGCGGCTGATGCGCTCGCAGGCGCACGGCTGCGGGGTGTGCGTGGTCAGCGCCATCCACGACCTGTCCATGGCGCTGGCGGCCGATCGTCTGATCGTGATGGGACCACGCAAGTTGATCGGGCAGGGCACCGTGCGCGAAGCGCTGGCCGGCGACTGGTTGTCGACGGCCTTCGACACGCCCATCGACGTGATCGACTACCAGGGAACTCCGCTGTGGCGCCCGGCGCTGGCGGCGGCACCGCCCTCGTTCAGCGGGACTGCACCAGAGGCTGCGAGGTGATGCGCCCGTCGAAGTCCATCCATACGTGCTGCGCGAAGTCATACAGCTTGCAGCGACGGACGGTGTTCCAGTAGTAGCGCCAGGAGAACACCTCGGAATTCAGCCGCTCGTCCAGCGTGGCCGACAGGCGGGCCTGCGCCTCCTTCAGTCGATACAACGGAATGCCCATGTTCACGTGATGCGCGCCGTGCTCGAGGATGTAATGGATCAATCCGTCGAGCGGCCGCATGAGCTTGATGTGCACGGTGGTGGTGGCATAACCCGCATTGGCCGTCCACTCGTCGCGCCGCTCGTACCAGGCCACCCGCGGATGGGTGTGCTGCACGTAGATCACGAACCCCATCAGGCAGTTCCATAGGAAGAAGGGGACCACGAACCCGAACAGCAGCAGCGACCAGATGGACTTGCCGCTGTAGAGGCCCCACGAGGCCAGTCCGCCGATCCACAGCGTCGCGAAACCGGCGACGAGCAGACTGTCGAGCAGGTGGCTGGTGCGCCGCGTGGTGACGTGCTTGCGACCCGGGAAGAACAGTTTCTTCCACCACATCTCGACCATGTAGTACACGCCCTGTCCGAAACCGCTGCGGTACACGCGTTCCAGTTGCCGCCTGAGCCAGGGCAGTCGCGCGAATTCCACCGGCGAATACGGAGTCCACACGTAATCGCGACCCTTCAGATTGGTGAACCCGTGGTGCGCCAGATTGTGGCCCACCTCCCACAGGCTGTACGGTGTGAGCGAGGGCAGGAAGGCGATGCGGCCCAGCCACTTGTTGAGCGTCTTGTTCGGCGTGTACGAGCCGTGGCACGCATCGTGACCGATGACGAACAACCGGGCGATCCACAGCGCGGCCACCAGCGAGGCGAACACCTTGACCCACCAGGCATCGACCACCAGCAGGCTCGCGATCGCCACGCCTAAAACCAACCAATCCAGCAGGAACCAGACCACCGGCGCGGTCACCGCACGTTCCACCGTGAACGGCTGCAGGAGCTTCTGAAACTTGAAACGGGACTTGTCGGGGGCCGGCGAGGCCGCCGCGACGTCTTCCGGCGTTTCCGCGAACGCCGTCTCGAACACGATGGGCTCGGCCGTCTTCGCACCCGACAACTCCATCATGGGATCCCCGGGGAAGGAATCCGCAATCTGAGCTTCAGAGGAAAGACGCGTCTGCATGGGCAACTCCGGCCGGCACTCGAATGGGGAACCACGGCAGTATACGCCGGTCGCCTCATGATACGCCCAACGGGACCGCGCGATTTGACAATTTCAGGCGGTTTCGGCGTCCGGCCACAACAGGACGCCCAGATGCTCGCAGGCCTCGATGAGGGCCATCGCCGCCTCCCGGGTGCTGGCATCCAGGCGGCGGTCGTGGGTGAGCAGCCAGGTGAGTCGCGCACGGCGCGACCGCGCCGAAGGTTCGCTGTCGAACAAGGCCGGGAACAAGCCCAGGGCATCGACGAATTCGCGCATGGGCGCGGTGGAGACCGCGTTGGGCGCGGGGGTGAGCAGCAACTTCAGCCAGGTCACGCAACGCTTCGCCAGGCCGGCGCGCGTGATACCCAGGCTGGTACGACGCCTGGACTCTCCGTCGGCCAGCGAATCGGCCAGATTGCGGTAGCGTTCCACCGCAGCCTCGTCGGCCGGCAGCGCCGGGCTGGCGTCCGACAGCACCGAGCGCAGCAGGTCGGCGAGCAACAGGGACAGCGCCTCGGCGAGAAACCGCTGATTCTGCTCCGAATCGGGACGCGCCAGTTCCGCCCAGTACAGCGGCCCTCCCAGTCGTCTAGCGTTCGGAGAATTCGACATGGCTCCCAGTGTAGCCGCTCCGGCGAGCACCGCAACTATTGCGATGCGGAACCTGCTGGCTCGTGCCGGAAGCGTCCCCTATCATAGGGCGCATGCAATCACCCGGTGGCCACGCCGTCTCGTCCGCGGTGAGTTTGGGGAGCGTGGCACGGCGCCTGCTGGCCCCCAATGCCGGTCTGATGACCGGCGCGGGGACCAATACCTATCTTCTCGGCACGCGCGACATCGCGGTCGTGGACCCCGGTCCCGACGATGCGCGGCACCTGGAGGCACTGCTGGCCGCCGCGGGCGCGCCCATTCGCTGGATTCTGGTCACGCACACGCACCGCGACCATTCGCCGCTCGCGGCCCGTCTGGCCGCTCGGACCGGGGCACGATTGATCGGACTGGCGCCGCCCGCGGACGGGCGGCAGGACGAATCCTTCCGGCCCGACCAGGCGCCGCGGGACGGCGAGCGATTGCGCCTGGGCGATCTGTCGCTCACGGCCTTCCACACGCCGGGTCATGCGTCCAACTGTGTGTGTTACCTGCTCGACGCGGAGCGCCTGCTGTTCACCGGCGACCACGTGCTGCAGGGGGTGTCGCCCGTCATCCTGCCCCCCGACGGCGACATGGCGGATTATCTGCAGTCGCTGGAAAAACTGGCGCCGCTGGATTTCGACACCATCGCCCCCGGCCACGGGACGGCGATGAGCGACGGCAAGCAGGTGGTGCGAGCCCTGCACGCGCATCGCCTGGCGCGCGAGGACAAGGTGCTGCGCACGTTGCGAGCACTCGGCGAGGCGACGCTCGAGCAGCTCACGCCCGCGGCGTACGACGACGTCCCGGTGGAGCGGCACGTGTGGGCGGCGCTCACGCTCACGGCGCACCTGCTCAAACTGCAACGCGACGGCAGGGCGGTGCGGCACGGCGCCCCGTGGCGGACCGACGCCTGGCGGGCCGTCGACGCATGAGCCCGCGTCTCGGCATCGCGCTGCACGCGGTGAGCGTGCGGCGGGGGGACACCTGGGCGCTGCGCGACGTGTCGTTGACCTTGCGGCCCGGTGAACGCTGGGCGCTGGTCGGCGGCAACGGCGCCGGCAAGACGCAGCTGTTGAAACTGATCGGCACCGACGTCTGGCCCACGCCCACGGGGCATGGGTCGCGAACCTTCCGTCTGGGTCGGCGCACGGTGGACGTCATCGAAGCGAAGCAGCGCGTGGCGTACATCGGGGCCGAGTTGCAGGACAAATATGCGCGCTACGGCTGGAACCCGGCCGTGGACGAGCTGCTGGCCACGGGCCTGCACGGCACGGATTTATTGATGCGACCGATCACGGCGGCCGAGCGGCGCCGGGTCGACCGCATGATCGGCTCGTGCGGGCTGGACGGGCTGGCCGGGCGCAGGTTCCTCACGCTGTCGTACGGTGAGAAGCGCGTGAGTTTATTGGGCCGCGCACTCATCCAGAATCCGGACTGGTTGCTGCTGGACGAGTTCTACAACGGCCTGGACGGCGATTTCCGGCGTCGTATCGACGATCTGCTCGCGCAGGCCCTCACCCGCGGCCAATCCTGGGTGGCGGCCGCGCACCGCGCCATGGACGTGCCGCGCGGATGCTCGCATCGGGTGGAGATGCGCCGGGGCGCGGTGGTCTCGCAGGGGCGCCTGCGCGGCACCGACGTCGCGCGGCTCGCCACCGAGGCGGACGAGGAGCCGGCATCGCGCGGCGGCGTTCCGGTCGCTGCGAAGCGCGTCCCCGCGCCGCTCGCGAATGAAACGCGCGCCACCGCGCCGCCTGCCGCTGGACCACCCGGCGCTGCGCCGCGGCGGCATGACGGGCGCGGCCGGGTGCTGGTGCGCATCGCACGGGCCGACCTGTACGTCGAGTATCGCGAGGTGCTGCACGACGTGAACTGGCGATTGCGTGCGGGCGAGCACTGGGCGGTGTTCGGCGCGAACGGCGCGGGCAAATCCAGTTTTCTGAAATTGTTGTACGGCGATCTCTCCCCGGCGCTGGGCGGCATCATCGAACGGGACGGCCAGACGCGCGGCTCGCCCATCGCGGCATGGAAGCGCCGGGTGGGCTTGGTTTCCCCCGAACTGCAGACGGATTATGCGGTGGACGTCACCGTGCGGGACCTGGTGGCGAGCGGCCGTCACGCCAGCATCGGACTGTGCGACCCGGCCACCGCGGCCGACGCCGGCCATGCGCAGCACTGGCTGCGATTCTTCTCCCTGCTGTCGATGGCGGACCGCCGGCCGCGCGAATTGTCGTACGGTCAGCTGCGGCGGGCGCTGTTCGCCCGTGCCCTGGCGGCCGACCCGCGCGTGCTGTTGCTCGATGAACCGTTGACCGGACTGGATCCGCGGCAGCGCGCCGCCATGAAGCGGCTGCTGGCGCGGTTGATGTCGCGCGGGCTCACGCTGGTGATTGCAGTGCATCACGCGGAAGATCTGCCGCCGGGCATGACCCACGGGTTGAGCCTGCAGCACGGCCGAGTGCTGGCCGTGGAACCCTATGCCGGCAGACCGGGAATCTGAGACGTGAGTCGGCGGCAGGCGACGCTCCGCACGCCACACTTGCGGCATGTCACGCCCGCCACCTCGATCCGCATGGCGCACGATGGCCGTCCTCGGCCTGGGACTGACCGTGCTCGCCGCGTGCGGCACGACCGAATTCGAGGTGCGGCCGGTGCCGCGCATCGCCGCCGACCACGTGGGCAAACCGGTGAGCAAGCTGGAGGATGCCTTCGGCTCGCCGCGCAAGATCGACGAGACCCCCACCAAGCTGATCTACGTGTGGTTCCTGAAGGAGGAGCCCGCGGGCGCGCCGGTGGGCTTTCACGGGTGCGAAATGGAAGTGACCGTGGACATCCGCACCAATCACGTGCTCGGCTATTCGCTGGCCAACGTGGGCTGGGGTCGCTGCGCCGAGGTGGAACGCAAGGTTCGCGTGGCGGAAGGATAGCCGGCGCCCGGCTGCGATCACGCCGGCTGCCTTACAATGATGGCCACCGTGGCGCCGACCTGCGGGCGCACGACTGGAGCTGCCGTTGTCCCTGATATTCATCCTCACCCTCGCCATTCAAGCAGGATTGATCGTCCACGCCATCAAGACCGGACGCAACAGTTTGTGGATCTGGGCCATTGCGCTCCTGCCGGCGGCGGGCTCGCTGGCATACGTGGTGGTCGAGTTGCTGCCCGGCCTGTTCCGTGGACGCACCGCGCAACGCACCCGTGTCGGGGTGCAACGCATGATGGACCCGAACCGGGACCTGCGCCGTGCCGCGGCGGAGGTCGAGATATCGGGCAACGTCGACGCGCGGCGACGACTCGCCGAGGAACTGTACGAGCGCGGCCAGTACGGCGAAGCCGTGACGGTGGTGCAGGGCGGCCTGCGCGGCATCTTCGAGCACGACCCCACCCTGCTGCTGTGCATGGCACAGGCGCAATTCGCCGCGCAGGATTTCGTCGCGGCGCGGGCCTCGCTCGAGCGTCTCGCGCGGGAGAACCCCGACTTCAAGTCGGCCGAGGGCCAGCTGCTGTACGCGCGCGCGCTCGAGGCGCAGAACGCCCTCGACGAGGCCGAGCGTGAATACGGCGAGGTGGCGCCGAACTATCCCGGCGCGGAAGCCCGTCTGCGCTACGGACTGCTGCTGAAACGGCGCGGCAAGCTCGACGATGCGCGGCGCATCTTCAAGGAGCTGCTGGACGGCGCCAGGTTGGGGCCGGCTCATTATCGAAAGGCGCAGGCCCAATGGTTGGACCAGGCGCGCCGCGAACTGGGCTGACGCGCCGCGCCGCGCCCGTCATCCCCGCAGACGGCCCTCGCTCACGATCACCGCTCGACCGCCGATGTGGGCGGCCACCAGCGTGCCCTGGTCGGTTTCCAATCTCACGAGCACCGTGCCGGGGCGGTGCACGTGGCGGCCCTGATGCCCGGTGAACGCGGCGATCATGCCGAACTGCCCGAACTGCCAAAGATAGGAGGCCAGCATGGCGTGGGCGTTGCCGCTCACCGGATCCTCGGGGATGCCGAGCGCCGGGCAGAACATGCGCGATTCCGTGGACACCGCATCGGCGCCACGGTCGACGTAGAAAACAAAAAATCCTTCGGCACCGAGCTCGTTGCCCAGCGCGACCAACGTATCGGCGTTCGGCGCGAGCGCGTCGAGGGCCTGCCGGTCGCCCACCGGCACCAGCAGGCGCGAGCTGCCCTTGCGCGCGATCCGCGCGGGCATGGCCTCGTGCAGCTGCGTCGCCGGCAGACGCAACGCCTCGGCCACCCGTAACGTGGTCTTCAAGGGCAGCGGCGCATCGAGCTGGGGCAGGGTCTGCCGAAATTCGAAGAACGGGGTGCCCGACGCGTCCACGTCCGACCGCACGTCCATCACGCCGGTGCCCGACCGCTGACGGCTCACGCCGGGTCCGCGCCGCCCCAGTTCCAGCAGCACCGCATGCGCCGCGATGGTCGCGTGGCCGACGAAGGGCGCCTCCTTGCGCGCATTGAAGAAGCGCAGCTCGAAGTCGGCCTGCACGCCGTCGCCGGCACGAATGAACGCCACCTCGGCCTGCGCGAACTCCCGCGCGACGGAATGCATCGCCGCCTCGTCGAGCGCGTCGGCGTCGAGCACGACGGTGGCCGGGTTGCCCGCGAAGCGGGTGGTGGTGAAGGCGTCGACTTGGAAAATGCGCAACGAGATCTCCGGCAAACCCCGAGTTTTGCACGCCCGACGGCCTCAGGCTACACTTCGCGGACCTTGGGGTGGTCCATCGCGACCTGAGATGTGGGCGGTCGACTTTCCGACGCGTCTGCGAACCCGTCGAACCTGATCCGGGTAATGCCGGCGTAGGGAGCAGGATGATCGAGACCGCGGCGGCGGTTCTGGCGGTGGCGTACCTGATCCTCGCCATCAAGCAGCGGCGCGGCTGCTGGCTGGCCTCGTTCGTGAGCGCCTGCCTCTACGTGCAGGTATTTTTCGTCGCGCGGCTGTACATGGATTCCGCGCTGAACGTCTTCTACGCCGCGATGGCCGCCTATGGGTTCTGGTTGTGGAGGCGCGGCCCGGGCGGCCTGCGGGTGATCCGCTGGTCGTGGCCGCGACACGCCGCGTGCCTGGCCGGCGTGGTCGGCGCCGCCGTGGTCAGCTCGTATTTCCTGCGGCGCTTCACCCCCGCAGCGTCGCCGTTCGTGGATTCATTGGTGACATGGGCCAGCGTGTTCGCCACGTTCCTGGTGGCACGCAAGGTGTACGAAAACTGGCACTGGTGGTTCGCGATCGATGCCGTCAGCCTGTGCCTGTATTACAGCCGCGGCCTGTACCTGACCACGCTGCTGTTCGCCGCCTACCTGGTCATGATCGTCGTCGGCATGCGCGAGTGGCGCCGCGATGCGCTGCCGCCGCGCGATGTCGTCCAGACGGCCTGAACGCCTGGCCGGGCACTGGGTGCCGGGCACGGGGCAGCTCTCGATCGAGCGTCTGAGCTCTGGTGTGGTCAATCAAACCTTTCGAGTCGACCGCGCCGGCCGTCGCTATTCGTTGCGCGTGGCGGCCGCCCGCGCGGCGGCGCTGGGTCTCGATCGCGGGTGGGAGTGCCGGGTGCTCGGGGCAGCGGCGGTCGCGGGTCTGGCACCCGCCGTCGTGCACTGCGATCCCGCGCTCGGGATCCTGGTGTCGGAGTGGGTGGACGGGGACGTCTGGACGGCCGATGCCGCGCGGGCGGCGGCCAATCTCGAGGCCATGGCGGGGCTGCTGCGACGGGTGCATGCGCTGGCCATCGAGGGACCGCCGCGCGTGCTCGGGCCCGCCGACTGGGTGGTTCACTACTCCCGCGCGCTGGCCGCAAACGGCGCACGCCCCGGGCGATCGGCCGCGCTGCGTGACGCGGCCGCCGCGCACCTGGCGCTGGCGGCGCCCGAGCCGCTCACGGTGCCCTGCCACAGCGATCTGCACCGCTTGAACGTGGTCGCGGGCGGGCGGTTGCTGCTCCTCGACTGGGAGTACGCCCACGTGTCCAATCCCTGCTGGGACCTGGCGGGATGGGCCGCCAACAACGATTGGACCGAGCGCGAGACACACGCCCTGCTCAAAGTTTATTTGCAGCGCCCCCCCGGGGAAGAAGAATGCCGGCGCTTGCACGTGTGGCGCTGGCTGTACGACTACGTCTGTCTGCTGTGGTGCGAACTGTACGCGATCCAGCGGCCCGGCAGGGCGGGTCGGGGGGCCGCGGCCCGCGCCGTCGCCGCGCGCGCGGACCTGCTCGCCGCGCGACTGCGCGACGACGCGTGACTGCGCGGGGACGGGTGAGTGCGCGCCGGCAGGCCGGGCAATCGGGGAGGCTCGCGTCGGTGGTCGCGCCGCGCAACTTCCGGCACACTACCCGGCCCCGACCGCGGGGACACCAACGGAGAGTTCAATGGCGCGGATGATGGTAGTGGACCGTGACGGCAAAGAGCATCAGGTCGAGGCGAAGCCCGGTTTGAAGATGATGGAGGTGCTGCGGGAGCTCGACTATGGCGTGGCGGCCATCTGCGGCGGTTTGTGTTCCTGCGCAACGTGCCACGTCTACGTCGACGAGGCCTGGGTCAACCGCCTGCCCAAGCCGCAGAGCGACGAACTCGAACTGCTCAAGGAGCTGTCCGATTATCGGGAAGCCACTTCGCGCCTGTCGTGCCAGGTCGATTTCACCGAGGCCCTGAGCGGCATCAAGGTGGCCATCGCGCCGGATACCTGAGGGCGGCGGCGCCCGGCGCAGACGGCCCTACTTCTTCTCGGTTTGCCGGCGCACGGCTTCCTGTGCCGCCGCGAGCACGGCGGGGTCGCCGAGAAACCGCCGGCTGGTGG
>CAZZWZ010000048.1:0-15745 GCA_964657955.1 uncultured Steroidobacteraceae bacterium | reverse complement strand
GATCCAGCCGATCGATGAGAGCGGCGCGAGCGCGGCGAGCGGATCGCCGATCTCTGCGTAGATCAGCTGGCCGGCACGGAAGAATTCGCGCTTGCGCATGATCATGCGCACGAACAGCGCCCGTGAACCCGTCGGCAGCGCCGGGAACGTGGCCATGAACTCCCGCTCGCAGGCGCGCAGGAGATGCGCATGATGCCGCCCGAGCCAGTCCAGCACGGACTGGAAGTGTTGGAGGTAATAAAACCGTTCTTCGACCACCCGCATCGGCTTGGCGCAACGCGGTGCTTCCGGCGCGCTCCGGGCCGGCCGGGTCATTCGCCGTCACCTGCCGCGTCCGCGAAGTGGGGCTCGCGGGCGTCGGCGGCCGGCCGGGGCATGGGATCGCCGCCGGCCCCCATCGTCACCAGCACCACGTGCGGCTTGCCGTCGTCGATCAACGGGATCTCGCAGGGCGAATGCGCGACGAGGCCACCGTCCACGGTGGCACGGATCACCCCGCGATTCACGCCGCTCGGATTCTCGACGACGATTTCATACGGCGAGTCGCCGTGTTCACACCGGACCTCGAATCGCCGCCAGCCGTGAGGAATGACGGGGTCGATCGCCAGCCGATCGCCGCGCACCTGGATGCCGAGGATGTGATCCACCGCCGTGCGATACATCCAGGATGCCGATCCCGTGTACCAGGTCCAGCCGCCGCGACCGGTGTGCAGGGGATTCGAATAGACGTCGGCGCACACCACGTAGGGCTCCACCTGGTAGCGATGCATGCTGCGGCTGTTGTTCGAGTGGTTGATCGGGTTGATCAGCGCGAACAATTCGGCCGCCCGGTCGCCGTCTCCGAGCAGCGCGAAGGCGATGACGGACCACAGCGCACCGTGCGTGTACTGGCCCCCGTTCTCGCGGATGCCCGGCGGGTACGCCTTGACGTAGCCGGGGTCCTGCACGGAATGATCGAAGGCCGGTGTGAACAGGGGCAGCAGCGCGTCGCTGCGGCTGACCAGCTGCGCATTGACGGCGGCCATGGCGCGGATCGAGCGTGCCGTGTCCCCCGCCTCGGAGATCACTGCCCAGGACTGCGCGATCGAATCGATGCGGCACTCGTTGCTGAACACCGAACCCAGCGGCGAACCGTCGTCGAAATAACCGCGGCGGTACCAGTCGCCGTCCCAGGCCTCGCGCTCGATGGCCTGCCGCAGGGCGAAGGCATGGCGCCGCCAGCGGGCGGCAGCCTCGGCCCGGCCGAAGCGCTCGGCGATGGGCGCGAAGCGCATGATGGTGGCGTACAAGAACCAGCCGAGCCAGACGCTCTCGCCGCGACCTTCGCTGCCCACGCGGTTCATACCGTCATTCCAGTCCCCCGTACCGAACAACGGCAGCCCGTGCGAACCGATCTTCAGGCTCGAGTCGAGGGCCAGCACGCAATGCGTCAGCAGGTCGGCGCTGCCGGCCGGGACCGGCGTGAAGAATGATTCGTCGTGGCCGGGCGCCAGGGGTTCGCCCGCCAGGTAGGCGGCTCGTTCGTTCAGCACCGGGAAATCTTCGGTGATCTCGAGATAATGTGCGACCACGTAGGGCAGCCAGATCCGGTCGTCGGACACGCGGGTTTGAATGCCTTGGCCCGTCGAGGGAAGCCACCAATGCTGGACGTCGCCGGCGGCGAACTGCCGGCCGGATGCCCTGAGAATGTGCTCGCGGGCCACGGCGGGGGCGGCACGGCACAGGGCCATCACATCCTGGAGCTGGTCACGGAAGCCGTAGGCACCGCTCGACTGGTAGAAACCGGTGCGGGCCCAGACGCGGCAGGCGAGGGTCTGATACAGCAGCCAGCCGTTGACGAGCAGGTCCATGGTGCGATCCGGGGTCCTCACCTGCACGCCGCCCAGCGTGCGGCGCCAGAAATCCGTCACCGACGCGAGTGCCTGGGCCACATCCAGGTTTCGCAGGCGCGCGACCGCCGCGCAGGCCGCCGCCTCGTCGGCCTCCTCGCCGAGCACGAGGATCAGGGTCGTGGACTCGCCCGGCGCCAGGGTCAGGCGAGTTTGCAACGCTCCGCAGGGATCGAAGCCGCCGCCCACGGCGTTCGACAGCTCGACGCCGGATGACAATCCGAGGGGTTCGCTCAACGAACCATGACGACCGATGCATTCCGCGCGATCGCCGCTCGCGGCCCGCTGCCGGCCCCGCATGTCCATGAACGCGGTACGCTCGCGAAAATCGAGGCTCCAGGGATTGCGCGCGAGCAACTCGCCCGAGGGCCCGACGCCGGTGACCACGAACGGCGCGGAGCGGCTGCGTCGATTGCCGAGCACCCACTCCACGTAGTGGGTCACCGTGAGCCCGCGCGTCCGCGGCGTCCGGTTGACGACGGTGAGCTGCAGCACCTTGGCCGATTCGCCCCGCGGCACGAACTGCAGCAATTCCAGATCGATGCCGTGCGAGAGCTGGCGGAACCGCGAGTACCCGAAGCCGTGAGTGATGGTATACACGACATCGCGCTGGCGTATGGGCAGCGGCGTGGGCGTCCACAAGGCGCCGTCGTCGTCGCGCACGTAGATGACGTCCGACGGCGCGTTGCTCACCGGGTCGTTCGACCAGGGCGTCAGCTGATTTTGTTGCGCGTTGAGCGACCAGGTCGTGCCGTTGCCGTCGCAGGTCACCAGACACCCGAAGCGTTCATTGGCGAGCACGTTCGTCCACGGGACCGGAGTCCACTGATCCCCCTCCAGGCGCACCACGTACTCCCGCCCGTCGTCGGAGAATCCGCCCAGGCCGTTGAAGTACTCCAGGTCCGGCTCGTCGGGGGCCGCATCGCGCGCCCCCCGGTCCGCGCCGCCACCCGCAACGCCGGCGCCACCGGCTGCGGCCGTACCCCCCGCGGCGGCTTCGTCACCGGCACGGACGACGGCAGGGCGCGGCGGCAGCGGCATGTCGCGCAAACGGGCTGTTTGCTCCGTGAGCGATCCGCGTGCGGCAACGAACATCACGCGGGCGGCGGCCTGCAGCAGGTCGACCACCGTTGGGTCCAATAAATCGGCGCGCAGCAAGAACACGGCGCCGCGACGGGTCGTGTCCCCGTCGTGATCCGAACGCAGGATGCGCAGCGCCGCATCGAGCGCTTGTTGAAGCTCCGACGCATAGGAGGGTGGACGATCGTTCAATATCACCACATCGACCGCCACGCGCTTGCGCTGCCAGTAGGCGAACGCCACCAGCAGCTGCCTGACGATGGCGAGGTCGTCCGCCGCATCGATGCGCACCAGCACGATGGGCAGATCCCCCGAGATGCCGTGCGCCCACAGCGAGGCCGGCCCCAGCCGGTTGCGCTCCAGCACCTCGCGGCCGGCGCGCAGCGCCCCGTTCGCATACAGGATGTGACCGGCGATGCGCTGAAAACACTGGGCCTGCTCCACGTCGATCCCCAGATGGCGTCGTTGCACCTGGGCTTCCGTCCAGGCCATGGTCCGGGCGCGATCGAACGCCGTCTTGTCGCGGTGGCGATCGATCTGCGTGAGAGCCTGCGCGCGGGTGGCGCTCAGGCCGGTCCAGAACGCCACGTGGGCGCTGGCCCCGGGCTCGATGCGCACGCGGCGGCGCAGCGAGAACACGGGGTCGAGCACGGTCCCCACGGTGTTCGTCAGGGGCGTGGCACCGACGATGGCATCGGCGGTGCGCAGCGTGCGACCGCGCCCGATGAAGCGGGCACGATCGGTCTCGAACTGCAGGCCGCCGAGCGAATACCCCTCGACCACGCACCAGTGGGCCAGCCACATCTGTGCGTCCGCGGGATCGCGACGGCGCCGGGTGGCCAGCAGCGCACCGCTGTCGGGCAGATATTCGGTCTGCACGAAGAGCTTGGAGAAGGCTGGATGCGCATCGTCCGCATCGGCGGTGGCCAGCACCACCTCGGCATAGGTGGTCATCTCGAGTTCCAACGCCTGCCGACCTTCGTTCGTCACCGACAGACGCCGCACTTCCAGGTCGTCCTCCGAGGTGACCAGGATCTCGGTGGAGGTGACCACCTGCCCGTCGCGGCGGCCGATGGTCACCCGATCCTCGAAGAACGTGACGTCGTAGCTGTCCGGCTCTTCGCCGAGGGGTTGATGGGCGGACGACCAGATGCGCCCCGTGCCCACGTCCCGCAGGAAGATGTAGGACCCCCAGGCATCGAGCGTGGGGTCCTCGCGCCAGCGGGTCAGTGCGATGTTGCGCCAGCGGCTGTAGCCCGATCCGGCGGCGGTGATCATGACGGCATACGATCCGTTCGACAGCACGTGCGTGCGCGGCCAGACGGACTGCGCCGACGAGAAACGGCGTGGCGCAAAGCCCGCCAGCTCCTTCAATTGCGGCGCGGCCGGCACCTTGCTCGCGAAAGGCGTGGGAAACGCATCCCGCGGCACCTTCTCCTGCAGCAGCAACTCGGTGGCCTGCACCAGCGGATGGGCGTGAAAGCAACTGCGAAACACCTGCTCGTACAGGATGTTGGTCAGCGCGGTCAGCACCATGCCCTGGTGATGCGCCATGTAGGTCTGCACGACGGCCACGGCCGCACCCTCCGGCACTCGCGCGGGCGAGAAGTCGAGCGCGTCATACCAGCCGAGCGCGCCGCGCGCACCGAGCGATTGCAGGAGCTCGAAATTCTCGAGTGCGCCCTGCGGATCGATCATGGCGGCGAGGGCTGTGGCGTACGGCGCGACGACGGCCTCATCGCCGAGGCCGCGTTGCAGCCCCAGTCCTGGAATGCCGAAGCTGGAGTACTGGTAGGTGAATTCCGGATCGCGTGCATTGAACGCGGACTCGGAGACTCCCCACGGCAGACCGCGTTCCCGACCGTAGTCGATCTGGCGTTTGACGACCATGCGCGCCGTTTCACCGAGCACGCTGCCCTCCGGTTCGCGCATGACCAGGATGGGCATCAGATATTCGAACATGGACCCCGACCATGAGATCAGCGCGGAGCTGCGATCCACCGCGGCGAGCGAGCGGCCGAGCCGGAACCAGTGGCGCACCGGAACGTCGCCCTTGGCGATGGCGAGGAAACTTGCCAATCGCGCTTCGGAGGCGAGCAGGTCGTAGCAATTCGAGTCCAGGGTCCGGTCGGCGTCGCGGTAGCCGATGGCCAGCAATTCTCGATCCGGGTCGAGCAGGAAACCGAAAGACATGTCGAGCGCCATGGTCTGCGCACGTCGGGCCAGATGCTCCAATCGGTCGTTCCCGATCGGCCGGCCGGCCGGACTCGCATCGTTGGCGCGAGTCCGGGAGCCCGACGCGGAGTCCTTTGCGGCCAGCCGCCGGCAGTATCCCGCGAGCGTCAGCAGGTGTCCGGCAAGATTGCCGCTGTCCACCGTCGACAGGTACTTGGGTTCCAGTGCGCGCAGGTCCTGCGTGTCGTACCAGTTGAAGAAATGGCCGCGAAAGCGTTCGAGCTTGCCGAGCGTCGCGAACGTGGCCTCCCAGCGGTCGAGCGCCTCTGACCGGTCGATCCAGCCGAACTCCACCGCCGATGCCACCGAGAGCAGGTACAGCCCGATGTTGGTGGGCGAGGTTCTGGTCGCCACCACCGGCCTCGGCGTCTCCTGGAAATTATCGGGCGGCAGCATGTGGTGGGCCGCCGTGACCTGGGTCTCGAAGAACCGCCAGGTGTCGCGCGCCATGGTTCGAAGCAGCTCGATGTGCGCGGGCGTGAGGCGCCGGGGGGTCTCGGCCGTTCGGGCACGGCTGACCCGCTCCGCGACCAGGGGCGCCGCCAACCAGGCGACGAGCCAGGGCAGCGCCTCCGGCGGCATGCCGTGCGACGACAGGGCCAGCGCGGCCGCCACGGCGAGGGTCATGCCGACGCCGCCCGCCATGAGACGGTAAGCGGCCGGCAATCCGGATTTCGCCCCCGCCCTGGATTGCGCGAAGCTGGTCCACTGCAGCAGATTGCGGTGACTGACCGTGAGACGGTACAACGTGCGGACGATCGCATCGCCGAGCATCCACGCCTGGTCGGCGAGGAACACGCATTTCAAGAGCGCCGCCGCGAACATCTGCCGGGCGTCCCGCGCGATGCCCGACAAATAACTGCGCCGGCCCAGGTCGGCGAGGTCCAGACGCAGGCCCACCCAGAAGGGCAGCAGCAGCGGCAGCACGACGGCGCCGGCCAGCAGCACGGTCCACAGGGGCGAGGCATCGGACCACCAGCACGCGCCGAAGGCCGCGACGGTGGCCGGCGGCACCAGGGAGCGGCGCAGATTGTCGATCATCTTCCAGCGGCCGAGGGGCGGCATCGCGTTGCCGCGGTCGACCACGAAGGGCAGCAGCTGCCAGTCGCCGCGCGTCCAGCGATGCTGCCGCATCCGCGCCAGGTCATAGCGGGCCGGAGGGTCTTCCACCATCTCGACGTCGGTGGCGAGGCCGCACCGCGCGAACGTGCCCTCGAACAGGTCGTGGCTCAGCAAACGATTCTCGCCGACGCGTCCCGCGAGCGTGGCTTCGAATGCGGCGAGGTCGTAGATTCCCTTGCCGCTGAAGCTCCCTTCACCGAACAGGTCCTGGTACACGTCGGAGACCGCGAAGGCGTAAGGATCGATCCCACCGGGACCTGCGCTGATGCGCTGATACGCGGAGGTCTCCCGCATCACGGGCAGCGAGGCGGTGATGCGCGGTTGCAGCAGCCCGTAGCCCGCCACCACCCGGCGTTCGCCGGTCGCGACGATGGGCGCGTTCAGGGGATGCGCCATCTTGCCCACCAATGACACCACCGTGTCGCGCAACAGCCGCCCGTCGGCATCGACGGTGATCACGTAGCGCACCCGCTCGGGCGGGCGCGGCGCGGCGCCGGCGATGGCGATGAAACTCGTGCCCGCTTCACCGAGCAGCAGCCGGTTGAACTCGTGCAGCTTGCCGCGTTTGCGTTCCCACCCCATCCAGCGGCCCTGACCCGCATTCCAGGAGCGTTTGCGGTGGAACAATAAAAACCGTTCATCGCCGCCGACGCTGCCGTATTTCACGTTCAGCTCCGCGATCCGGGTGGCGGCCGTCGCCAGCGTCTCGTCGTCGCCCGGCGCGGTCTCCTCGGGCGAATCCAGCCAATCCGACAGCAGGGCGAAGCGCAGATCGCCGTCGCGGCTCGACAGGTAGTGGACCTCCAGCGCCTTCACGCAGTCGCCGGCTTCCTCGGCCGACGTCAGGAGAACGGGCACGGCGATCACCGTGCGCAGCTCGGCCGGCACGCCGTCGAGCAAGGCCAGACCGGGCACGATCTGCGGCACGCAGACCCGGGTCACCCACAGATTCACCACGGCGATGGCGATGTCGCTCGCCGCCACCGCGGTGGCGATGAGGATGGCGGCGCGTGCCCAGATGCCCGAGCCGGGTACGGTCACGAGCCATGACGCGACCAGGACCATGCCGATGCTGAGGGCGGCAATGCTGCCCCAGTAGCCCGGCAGGCCCAGGGCACGGGTCGACCGCGCGGCGCGCTCGCGCCAGGGCACGCGATAATCGACGGCCGATTCCATGGCGGGGCGTCCCGCGCCGATCAGGTACTGTCCGGGCTCCGACCAGTGGGCGTGCTGCGCGGCGCCGTCGCGGCCCGCCCTGGCGGACAACTCCAGCGCGATCCGGGCCACCTCCAGTTCGGTGTGCGGCGAATGCCGGGCCAGGTCTTCGATGGCATGCCGGTACAGGTCCCGCGTGGCGAAGTCGAAGCCGGCGAAGCGGCTCTGATCCCGCAGCAAGGCATCGACGTGGCTGACGCCCTCGAAGAATTTCGACCAATCCACCTGCGAGATGCGTCTCAGGCTGGTGATGATGTTGCGCACGCTCACGTTCACCGAGCCCTGACGCTGCAACTCCAGTTGTACGATGTCGTCCGCCGTCGTACCGAGCAGCGCCAGTCGCTCATGCAGCGTCTGCAGCGCCGGCATGGCGTGGGGGTCCTGGTCCTTCAGCCGATGCATGAGCTGGGCATCGAACGCGGGTCGCAGGGCACGGCCCTCCAATGCTCGCAGCGCCTCCACGCCCGTTTTCACGCGCGCAGGTTCGGGCGAGAGCAGCAGCTCCGCCAGGGCGTCCGCGTCGTTGCGAAGCCGCAGGCGCCGCACGATACCCGCCGCATGACGGGTGAGGTTTTCGATCAGCATCACCCGCAGGGTGATGGGCAGGGCCCATAGCTCGCCGATGGTCAGCGTCTGCACCCGTTGATAGGCGTCGCAGAAACGGGTCATGTCGGCAAGATCGAAACGGTTGTCCGAATGGGCGATCAGCGCCCATGCCATGCCGTAGATCCGCGGATAGCCGCGCAGATGCCCGTTGGCCAGTTTCGGCAGTTGTTTGTAGTAGCCCACGGGCAGATCGCGCCGGACCGCCTGGATGTGCTCGTCGACCAGGTAGTAATTGTCGACCAGCCATTCGGCGGCCGGCGTGACCGGGCGTCCCTGTCGGATCACCCCCACCAGCACGTCGAAGGCCGACCGCAGCTGCGCTGCGTTGCCCCGCAGGGCCCTGCGCAGGGAAACGCTGGGCGCACCGGCCTGGGCGATCTCCTGCGCTTTCGCGAGGCTCTCGGCGTGTTTCTCCAGCCGCTCGATGCCGAAGATCTCGGCATAGATCGGCTCCTCGACGGCGTCGGCCGGTGCCCCCTGGGTGCGCCCCAGGGCGCGCCGTAGCGAATGATTCATTGAGCCTCGGGAGAAGGGAGGGCGGGGAGCCTGCGCGGTCACTGTAGCGGAACGACGGGTAACGGTGTAGGAAACCTCGGCGGCATCGGCAAGCTCAGGCGATGCCGGAAGCTCGGCACTGTCGAAAAGTTCCGCGGCACGGCCGACCTCGGCGGTGTCGGCACTGCGGTGCTTCGGGGTACCATCCGGGCGCGGAAGTCCCGCGGGTTACTCGGAGCGATTCATGCGTGACGCGGAGATCGGACGATCGAAGTCCGGGATTGTCATCGCCGCGTGGCTGATCCTGGCGGCAGTTCGCGCGCACGCACAGTACGTGGGCGAATTCGCGCCGCCGAATGTCGGCCATACCCCGGTCAAGATTTCCGAACACGTCTGGGGCGTGTATGGATTTCCCAACATCGGCATCGTCGTGGGCTCCAGGGGCGTACTCGTGGTCGACACGGGACTGGGTCCCAAGAACGGATCGGCGGCTGCCGCGCTCGCTCAGAAATTGGCGCCCGGCAGGACGCTTTATCTGACGACCACGCATTTTCATCCGGAACACGCGGCGGGCGATGCGGGATTTCCCGGGAGCACCATCCTCATCCGCAATCGCGTGCAGCAGGAAGAACTGGACTCTAAGGGTCGGGCGATGATCGAGCTCTTCGCCGAGCGCAATGACGTTCAACGTGGACTGCTGGCGGACGTGGCGCTGCGCCGGCCCGATGTCGTGTTCGACGGCTCGTGCGACCTCGATCTCGGCGGCATCGTTGCGCACCTGCTATGGCTGGGCGGCGCACATACCAAGGGTGACCAGATGGTCTTCGTCGATCCGGACGCGACCCTGATCTCCGGCGACATCGTGCAGAACAAGGTGGTGCCCAACATCTTCGGCGAGGGCGGTACGCCGGCCAGCTGGATCGAAGTCCTGAAGAAAACGCAGGCCTTGAATGCGCAGCACGTGCTGCCGGACCACAGCTACGCATCCGACGGTACGTTGGTGATGCGCGAGCTCGAGTTCATTTCGGATCTGAATGCGCGCGCCCTCGCACTCAAGCGCGAGGGTGTCCCGGTGGCCGCTGCCGGGACGCGACTCACGGCCGAGTTCAAGCAGCGCTACGGCGACTGGCCCATCGACAGCGTTGCCAACTTCGTCAAGAGCATCTACGCCGAGTAGAGGGCGGGGCGCTCCGAGGCGCAGCGCGCCGCCGCCCCGCGCCTACGGCCCGCGCGACGAGCCGGACACGCCCCGGCGGTCGGGCCTCCTCAACCGGTGAGGCGGTGAATGGCGCTCAACAGCGATTTCGCCGATTGCGCATATCCATCCCAGGGCTTCGATTTGGCGAGCAGCGCGGCTCCGGTCGCCACGGTGTAGCGCGCGGGGTCGAGGCCTGTCTTCACGTCCTTCCAATGAATGGGCATGGAAATGGGGGCGCCCGCCCGGGCTCGCGGCGAGAGCACGGCCACGGCGGTTGCGGTCCGATCGTTGCGCAAATAGTCCAGGAAGATCCGGCCGGTCCGGTCCTTCTTCGACATCGTGTCCAGGAACCTGGTGGGCGAATCCTGCGCCATCTGCGCGCAGACCACGTGCGCGAAATTCTTGGCGGCAGGCCAGCGCACGGCGTCCTTGCCGCCCGTCAGCGGGGTCACCACGTGCAATCCCTTGCCGCCGGTGGTTTTACAGAACGACTCCAGCCCGATTTTTCGCAGCCGCTCGCGCACTTCGAGCGCCGCGGCGATCACCGCCGTGAATTTCACGTCGGGCGCCGGATCCAGATCGAATACCAGGCGGCCCGCCGCCTCCGGATCGCCGGGCGCGCAGTTCCAGGGATGAATCTCCAGCGCGCCGATCTGGGCCACCGCGGCGAGCGCTTCGACCCGGTCGATCTGCACGTAGGGCGCCTTGTCACCCTTGATCTTCACCAGGGTGAAGAGATTGGAGATGCCGGACATCGCATGCCGCTGAAAGAATTGCTCGCCCGCAATCCCGTCCGGTGCCCGCACGAGGGAGCACGGCCGGCCCTTCACGTGGGGCAGCAGCCAGTCCCCGACGGTCTCGTAATAGTGCGCCAGGTCGAGTTTGTCGACCGCCTTTCCCTTCGTCGCGGGCCACAGCACCTTGTCGGGATGGCTGAGGGTCACGCCCATGACGTTCGTGAGCCCCTTGCGCACAGGTCCCCGCGTGGGCCGGGCGGCCCGCCCGGCGGGAGCCGCGGACGACCTCGATGCCGCGGATGTCTTTTTCGTTGACGCAGGCCGAACCGCCGCCGCCAGTTTTTCCTCCGGCGTGTCCTTGGCGGGATCGATGGGGCTCGGCAGCTCGGCCACGACTTCGCTCGCCGGCTTGTCGCGGCGTAATCCTTTGAACGAAGCCTGGCGAATCATGCCCGTGGCGGTCCAGCCCGCGAATTCGATCTCGGCGACCAGGGAGGGTTTCAGCCACCGGACGTTCTTCTCCTTCGGCGGTGCGTTCTCGCCGCCGAAAGGACTGGCCTGTCGCGTCAATTTTTCGAGCGTCGGCAGGAGTTTCGCGGCGACGGCGGCTCCGTACCCGGTGCCGATGCGTCCGACGTAAACCAGATGGTCGTCGCGATTCACGCCTGCCAGCAGTGAGCGCAGGGTGCCCGCTTCGGTGGTCCAGCCGCCGAGGACGACCTCGTGACCGGCCCGGCACTTGGCCTTGGTCCAACCGCCCGAGCGACCCGACACATAGGGCGCATCGAGACGCTTCGATACGATGCCCTCGAAACTCATTTTGCAGGCCGACAGCAACACCGTGTCGGCGGTCGATTCGAAATGTGCCACGAAGCGGATCGAATCGCCGGGGTTGGATTCATCGAGCAGGGCCTGCAGCCGCGCTTTGCGATCAACCAGGGCCAGGGGTCGCAAGTCCTGTCTGCCGTCGGCCAGCAGGTCGAAGGCGAAGAAGATCAGATTCTCGGAACTGCCCTCCGACAAGGCTGCCTGCAGCGCGGCGAAACTCGGCATCTCATGATGATCGAGGGCGCACACCTCGCCGTCGAGGATGCCATCGGGCAGGCGCTGCGCGGTCCTCGCAATCGCCGCGAAACGTGAAGTCCAGTCGAGGCCGCTGCGGGTTCGGATGCTCGCCTTTCCACCTTGCACGCGAAGCTGCGCGCGGTAGCCGTCGAATTTCACCTCGTGCGCCCACCCGCCGGATGCCGGAGGCCGTTCCACCAACTTGCAGAGCTGCGGTTCGATGAACGTGGGCAGGGATTTCAGTGCCCGTGCTTTCGGCATTTTCGCCGTCTTCGCGGTATGCGCAGTCTTCAAGGTATGCGCGGCCGCCGCGGCAGCGCTCTTCAAGACGCTCCGCGTCTTGTCCTCGCGGTTGCTCTGCCATACCGCATCGGCTTGGACTCGGTCCGAGTCCAGCATGAAGGGTTCGGGCGGTTTGCCCCGGCCCTTTTCGATCTGCGTCATCGATCGACCCGAGGCGACCGAGCGGTCCAGGTCGAGCAGCGCCTGCGCCTTGCCCGGACGGGCGGCATCGTCCCGGTGCTTGATCAGCAGCCAGTTGGTCCGCTTGCCGCCGAAGCGGTCGCCTTTGAGGCGCACCAGCACCCAGCTGCCGTGCAGTCGCTTGCCGTCCAACGTGAATTTGAGATCGCCATCTTTCAGACCCTGGTGCGGCTTTTTGTCGCCCTCGGGCTTCCAGTAGCCCCGGTCCCACAGCTGCACCGTGCCGCCGCCGTACTGTCCCTTGGGAATGGTGCCTTCGAAGTCCCCGTAATCCAGCGGGTGATCTTCGACTTCCACGGCGAGACGTTTGTCGCCGGGGTCGATGGAAGGGCCCTTGGTGACCGCCCAGGATTTGAACACGCCGTCGAGTTCGAGCCGCAGGTCGTAGTGCAGATGGCTGGCCGCATGCTTCTGAATGACGAAGCGCAGCCGGCTCGACGCCACCACCGGCAGGCGGCCGCTGGGCTCGGCCGTCTGCGTGAAATCCCGCTTCTCGTGATACCGGGCGAGCGCGGCATTCTTCCTGGGTCGGGAGTTCGTCTTTCGCATACTCGCTCGGTGGCGCGCGGACCTGCTCGGAACGTGGCGCTACCCTGGGACAACGCTCTCGGGCGGATAGTATAGCGCTCTTAGCCCGCGCAGCCGGCGCGGCTGCGGGTCGCAAACGGATTGGGGGTCCTGCCCGGCTCGAGTCAAAACCGCCCGAGCCTGCCGGGATCGAACAGTCCGATCGGATGCTCCGTGCCTCCCGTGGTGGCGAGATCCGCAAGCACCTCGCCGACGATGCTCGCGAATTTGAAGCCGTGGCCGGAGCACGGAGAGGCGAGCACGAGCCGGGAATGCGCCGGATGAAGGCCGAGCACGAAGTGCTCATCCGGGGTGCGGGTATAGATGCAGCAGGCGGTGCGACCGGACGCCCCCGCGGCGGCCGGGACGTAGCGCTCGAGCGACGCCGCAAGCGTCGCGCGCTCGGCGGCGGACACCTCGGCCTGCCGGGCATCGGCGGTGGGCAGCACACCGCCCGACCGATGCGAGGCGACCTTGACCCCGCTGCCGAACAGGTCGGGGAATCCATAGATTTCATCCTCCGGCGTCTGCAGCAGAAACACCGGCATCCGCTCGGGTTGCACCAGCTCAGGTTCGCGCGGCTCGAACCAGACCAGCGGCTGGCGGGTCAGGGTGAGCTGCCCGGCCCATTCGGGCAGCAGGTCTGCCATCCAGGGTCCTGCGGCGATCACGGCCGAGCCTGCGCTGATGACCTCGCCGGACTCGAGGGCGACATCGACGCGATCGGCGAACGGGCGCACCTCGCGCACGCACGTGTGCGCACTGACCGTGGCGCCCAATGCCTGCGCGGCGGAGAGAAACAAGCCGATGGCCTTCTCCGGTCGTAACACGCCGCCGTCCGGTTGGTAGACGCAGTCCCAATCGTGGGGGAGGGAAAACGCCGGAAATCGGCGGTTGAGCTGCCGGGCGTCGATGACCTCGTGGGGCAGACCGTGTTCGATGGACGAACGCAGCGAATTTGCGACCACGACCGCCCCCGGGTAGCCCGCCTCCAGGATGCCGGTCACGCGCAGCACCTGTTCGCCGGTCTGTGCCTCCAGCTTGCGCCAATGCTGCAGGGCCAGCCGCAGCAGCGGAACGTAAGCCGGGTCCTCGAAGTAGGCCATGCGAAAGACGCGGCTCTCGCCGTGCGAAGACCCCGCTGCGTGGGGCGGGTCGAATCGATCGACCCCCAGGACCGTGACGCCGCGCTGCGCCAGGGCGAAGACCGCGGCGCTGCCCATGGCCCCCAGACCCACCACGATGACGTCGACGGTTTGCATTCTCGATCCTACC
This sequence comes from uncultured Steroidobacteraceae bacterium, assembly GCA_964657955.1. Lineage (GTDB taxonomy): Bacteria > Pseudomonadota > Gammaproteobacteria > Steroidobacterales > Steroidobacteraceae > Bog-1198. The sequence continues at coordinate 1,778 of CAZZWZ010000048.1, read as the reverse complement.
GGCCCCCGCTGTGCGACGTCACGGCCGATGCAGCGGCAGCGGCCGGGACGGCTGCGGCTGCAGCGAGAGCAGCGCCGGAAGCTCGTCCATGCGGGCAAACGTGGCATGTGCTCCGGCAGCGGTCAATCGCTGCGGCGGCGTGAGCGCGCAATAACCGAACACGGTCATTCCCGCGGCGATGCCGGCCGTGGTCCCGGTGGGGCTGTCCTCGATCACGCAGCATGCCGACGGTGGGACGCCGAGCGTGCGCGCGGCGTGCAGGTACACGTCGGGTGCGGGCTTTGCCAGCGCCACCTCGGTCACGCTGAACAGCCTGCCCTGCAGACGCGGCAGCAGTCCGGTGATGCCCAGCGTGGTCTGCATCTTCTCGTGGGTACCGCTGGATGCGACGCAGTACGGCAGCCTCTGCCGGTCGAGCACGTCCAGGACCTCGCCGATTCCACGCACCGGCAGCAGCTGGTCTTCGAGAGCCGCCGTGGTCCGCGCGCGGTACTCCTCGACGACCTCGGGCGGCACGGGCCTGCCCATGAGCTCGGCCACCAGGCCCCAGCAATGGTCCATCGAGCGGCCGACGAATTTGTCGAACAGATCCTCGAGCGTGACGGCAACCCCCAGTTCGTTCAACAGCTTCACGTAGACGTGGTTGGTGATGAGCTCGCTGTCGACCAGCACACCGTCACAGTCGAAGATCACCAGCCCGAAGGGCGTCACACGCCGCACCCGGAAACGTCCGGCTCAGGCACGTCCGACTCACGCACGGCGGACCTCGACCCCGCGTCGTTCGAACTCGGCCACCACTTCATCGTTCGCACCCGAGTCGGTGACGAGCAGGTGCAGTTGCTCCACGCGGGCTATGAGCGAGATGTTCCTGCGCATCAATTTCGAAGAGTCGGCGACCGCGATCACCTGGCGGGAGATCTCGATCATCTTCGCGTTCAACTGCGCCTCCGCCAGATGCGGCGTCATCACGCCCAGCTCGGGATCGAGACCGTCCGCGCCGAGGAACAGCCGGTCCGCCTGCAAATGTGCGAGCGCGGCTTCGGCCATGTGTCCGGACAATGAATTGGATTCGGGCCGCAGAATCCCGCCGGGCATGATGAGCCGCACGAACGGCACGTCCGCCAGCAGCACCGCGATGTTGAGCGCATTGGTGATCACGTTGATCGTGCGATCCTCAAGCTTGCGGATCTGCCGCGCGATCTCCGCCGTGGTGGTGCCCGAGTCGAGGATCAGCGTCTCGCCGTCCTGGATGAGCGACACGGCGACCTTGGCGATGCGCACCTTTTCCGCATGATGCAGCGTGCGCTTGACGTTGAGCGGCTGGTCGTCGTTGTCCCGACGCAGCAATGCGCCGCCGTGGGTGCGCTCCAGGGTGCCTGCGGCCTCCAGCGCCGCGAGGTCGGAGCGGATGGTGACCGCCGATGTGACGAAGCGCGCCGCCAGTCCTTCCACCGTGACCTTGCCGTGCTGCCACGCCAGTTCGACGATGCGATTGCGGCGTTCCGCGACGAGCAGTCCGGGCTCGGAGTCGCCCGCGGGCTCGCGCGCGGCGGCCGGCGTGCCGAGGTCGGATATCTGGGAGGTGGTCACGCCGGGATGGCCTCGAGCAACAGGAACCGCTCGAATTCTACCGCCAGCCGGGCGCCGTTGCGGAAATCGCCGGGGCTGCCGTCACCGTGGTTGCCGCCGCCGGCAGCGCCGCCGCCACCCGCCACCGTGCCCAGGTCGCGCTCGTTGAAATAATCCCGGACGCGGTAGGAGCCGGGTTGCAGTCCGCG
>CAZZWZ010000047.1:0-15758 GCA_964657955.1 uncultured Steroidobacteraceae bacterium | reverse complement strand
CAGGCGCAGAACGATCTGACCACCGCCGCGGCGCAGCTCAAGATCGCGCGCATCAACGAGACCCGCAAGCACGCGCTGTACGATGCCAAGGGCGGCAGCCTGCAGGACTGGCAGCAGGCCCAGGCCGATCTCACCGCCGCCGATACGGCCTTGAATGCCGCCCGCAACCGGCTGCGAATCCTCGGCAAATCCGAGAGCCAGGTCGCGGAACTGGAGCGGTCCAAGAGCATCACGCCCGTGGCGACGCTCGCGGCCCCCATCGGCGGCGTCGTGGTGGACCGGCAGGTGGGACCGGGCCAGTTCCTGCAGTCGGGCGGCAGCACCCCGGTGTTCACCATCGCCGATCCGACGACCGTGTGGCTGCTCGCCAACGTCCGCGAGAGCGACTCCGGACTGGTGCGTCTGGGTCAGACGGTGGAGGTCAAGGTGCCGGCCTATCCCCAGCGGGTGTTCAAGGCCAGGGTGACCTACGTCGCGGCGCTGGTCGATTCGAACACGCACCGCCTGCCGGTGCGCGCCGAAATCGCGAATGACGACGGCGCGCTCAAACCCGAGATGTTCGCCACCTTCCGCATTCTCACCAGCGACACCACCGAGTCCCCGGCCGTGCCCGAGGCGGCCGTGGTCTACGACGGTGAGGCGGCGCACGTCTGGCTGGTCGCCGGCGACGGGTTGCTCACGCTGCGCGCCATTCGGACCGGGCGCAACAGCGATGGACTGGTCGAGGTGCTGGACGGACTGAGGCCCGGCGATCGGGTCATCACCAAGGGCGGATTGTTCATCGATCAAGTGGCCGTCCCCTCCGCCTCATGAACGCGATCGTAAGCTTCGCGCTGCGGCAGCGCGTGTTGATGGTCGTCCTGCTGGTCATGACGCTGGCGGCGGGCATCGCCAGTTTTCTCGTGCTCAACATCGAGGCGTATCCCGACCCGGTGCCGCCGCTGGTGGACATCGTCACGCAGAGCACCGGGCAGTCGGCCGAGGAGATCGAGCGCTACATCACCATCCCGCTCGAAGTGCAGATGGCGGGCATCCCGAATCTGCAGGCCATCCGTACCATTTCGCTGTTCGGCCTCTCGGACGTGAAGGTGCAGTTCACCTACGACTTCACCTACCAGCAGGCCGAGCAATGGGTCACCAACCGGCTCGCCCAGTTGTCGGCGCTGCCGAACGGCGCCCAGCCGCAGATTTCGCCCACCAGCCCGATCGGTGAAATCTTCCGCTACCGCGTGACCGGTCCGCCCAACTATTCGGTCACCGATCTGAAGACGCTCGAGGACTGGGTGCTGGAGCGGCGCTTCAAGGCGGTTCCGGGCGTCATCGACGTGACGGGCTGGGGGGGCAAGACCAAGACCTACGACATCGCCATCGACCAGCACCGGCTCTCCGGTTACGGCCTGTCCCTGCCGCAGGTGCTGCAGGCTCTCGGCAACGCCAACATCAACGTGGGCGGCCAGACCGTGAACTTCGGCGAACAGTCGGCGGTGGTGCGCGGCGTCGGCCTGATCCATTCGGCCGACGAGATCCGCCAGACGCTGATCACCAACAACCAGGGCGCACCGGTGGTGGTGGGCGACATCGCCACGGTGACCCTCGGCAACCTGCCCAGGCTGGGCATCGCAGGCATCAACGAGTCGGACGACATCGTCCAGGGCATCGTCCTGATGCGCCGGGGCGCCGAGAGCGTGCCGACCATCCGCCGGGTCGAAGCCGAGGTCGACAAGGTGAACCAGACGGGCATCCTGCCGCCCGGGGTCAAGATCGAGCGCATCTACGATCGCAGCGACCTCATCAACATCACGACCCACACCGTGCTTCACAACATGGTGGAGGGCATCGTGCTCATCTTCCTGCTGCAGTGGGCGTTTCTCGGCAACCTGCGCAGCGCCGTGATCGTCGCACTGACCATACCCTTCGCGCTGTCATTCGCCATCGGCCTGATGGTGGTGCGCGGCGAGTCGGCCAACCTGCTGTCCGTGGGCGCGATCGATTTCGGCCTGGTCGTCGATGCCACCGTCATCATGGTGGAGAATATATTCCGTCATCTCGCGGAGGAGTCCGCACATCTCGGGGCCGGCGCCGATCCCACCCACCGCATGCGCCCCCCCAGCGGATTTCGCGGCAAGATGGGCACGGTGTCGATCGCAGCGGCCGAGGTCAGCCAGTCCATCTTCTTCGCGGCCGCCATCATCATCGCGGGCTTCGTGCCGCTGTTCACGCTGTCGGGCATCGAAGGCCACATCTTCGGGCCCATGGCGAAGACCTATGCCTACGCCATCGCCGGCGGCTTGATCGCCACGTTCACCATCGCGCCGGCGCTCAGCCTGTTGTTCTTCCCGAACCAGGTGGAGGAACGTGAAACCGTGACCGTCCGGGCGCTGCGGCGGGTTTACGAGCCGGCACTCGAGTTCGTGCTCGCGAACCGCATCGTCACCTTCACCGGCGTGGCGCTGCTGATCTTGACGGCCGTCGTCGCGGTGCGCTCCCTCGGGCTGGAATTCCTGCCGAAACTCGAGGAGGGCAACCTCTGGATTCGTGCCACGTTCCCGCAGTCCATTTCGCTCGAGGACAGCGACGCCTACGTGAACCGCATGCGGGTGCTGATCAAGAATTATCCCGAGGTGCAGACCATCGTCTCGCAGCACGGGCGTCCCGACGACGGCACCGACGCCACCGGCTTCTTCAACGCGGAATTCTTCGTGCCGCTGAAGCCCTTCGATACCTGGCCGGCGGGGGTGGACAAGGAGAAGCTCACCCGCGACATGACGTCGGCGCTGGAGCAGCAGTTCCCGGGGGTGGATTTCAATTTCTCGCAGTACATCCAGGACAACGTCGAGGAGGCGGCCTCCGGGGTCAAGGGCGAGAACTCGGTCAAGGTCTACGGCAACGATCTGGAGACCCTGGAGAAAACCGCGCAGAACATCGCCGCGACGCTGGCGAAGGTTCCGGGCATCACCGACCTCGCCGTGTTGCGGTCGCTAGGGCAGCCGACCATTCGCATCGTGGTCGACCGGGTGCGTGCGGCACGCTTCGGGCTGGCGCCGGGCGACGTCAACGCCGTGGTCCAGGCGGCCATCGGCGGCCAGAGCGCGGGCGATCTGTACGAGGGGACCAGCGATCGCCACTTCCCCATGATGGTGCGGCTGGCGGTCCCGTTCCGCGAAAATCTCGAGGCCATCCGGCACATCCAGATCGCGGCGCAGTCTCCGAACGGCAACGGCATGATCCAGGTGCCCTTGGAGGAGGTGGCCAGCGTGCGACTGGTATCCGGCGCGGCCTTCATCTATCGCGAGCAGCAGCAGCGCTACGTGCCCATCAAATTCAGCGTGCGCGGACGCGATCTGGGCAGCGCCGTGCTCGAGGCTCAGCACGCGGTGGAATCGCAGGTGCTGCTGCCCGGGGGTTATCGCCTCGAATGGGTGGGCGAGTTCGGCAATCTGCAGGAGGCCATCGCGCGCTTGAGCGTGGTGGTGCCCCTGTCGATCGCGCTGATCGTGCTCCTTCTCTACCTGAACTTCAGCAGTCTGCGCGATGCGCTGCTGGCGGCGAGCGTGATCCCCATGGCGCTGGTGGGCGGCATCTTCGCGCTGTGGATCTCGGGGACCGCGTTCAGCGTCTCCTCGGCCATCGGTTTCGTGGCCCTCTTCGGCATCGCCGCCATGGACGGCATCCTGGTCCTTTCCTACTACAACCTGAGCCTGGACTCGGGGCTCGATCGGGCCAGCGCCATGCTCCGCACCTGCCGGACGCAGCTGCGGCCGGTGGTGATGACGTGCATCGTCGCCTGCGTGGGGCTGATTCCCGCCGCGTTCTCCACGGGCATCGGCTCGCAGGTGCAGCGACCCCTGGCGCTGGTCGTGGTGGGCGGCATGCTGCTGGCACCGGTGCTGATCTTGCTGGTGCTGCCGGTGCTCATCCTGAAGTTTTCCAGGGCCCGGGAGATGCCGGCCGAGCCGGTGCAGGATTCGGGCACGTGAAGCGGTTCCTGGTCTGCGCCATGGCGCTCGCGGCAGGTGCCTGCGTGGGGCCGAATTTCCACCGGCCCGCGCGCCCGCCGGTGCGAGGCTACACCAGCGAGCCGCTGCCCGCGGCCACGGCGTCGGCGCCGGGCGTGGGCGGAGCCGCCCAGCGCTTCCTCGAAAATCAGGACGTCCCGCGCAATTGGTGGACCCGGTTCGGTTCCGACGAACTCGATGCGCTGGTCACCGAGGCGCTGCGGGCCAGTCCCGACGTGGCGTCCGCGCAGGCGGCGCTGCGGCAGGCGCAGGAGAACACGGCCGCGCAGCGCGGCTCCTACTTCCCCGCGGTGCAGGGGCAGTTCGACGGCAGCCGCAATCGCGATGCCACCGGGGTCGTGCAGCCCACGCTGCAGTCCGGCACGCCGCTGTACAATTTGTTCACCCCCCAGGTCACGGTCAATTACGTTCCGGACATCTTCGGCGCCAACCGCCGCGCCGTGGAATCCCTGGCGGCGCAGGCCGAGGCCGCCCGGTTCCAGCTCGACGCCACCTATCTGACGCTCACCGCCAACGTGGTGACGGCGGCCATCCAGGAAGCCGGCTTGCGGGCCCAGATCGAGGGGACGCAAAAGGTGGTCGAGCTGGAGCGCGAATCGCTGGCGGTGCTGCGCCGGGAGCTGGAACTGGGCGCCATCGCCGAAGCCGACGTGTACGCCCAGGATGCGGCCCTGGCGCAGCTCGAGGGCACCTTGCCGCCGTTGCAGAAGCAGTTGGAGCAGACCCGCGACCAGCTGGCCGCCCTGACCGGGCGTCTGCCCGCCGACCTGCCACCGGTGCGATTCACGCTGGATCAACTGGTGCTGCCGGCGGATCTGCCCATCGGCGTGCCGTCCGAACTGGTCGAACGGCGCCCGGACGTGCGCGCGGCCGAAGCCCAGTTGCACGCGGCCACCGCCCAGGTCGGCGTGGCCATCGCCAACCTGCTGCCGCAGGTGACCATCACCGGCGATCTGGGCAGCACGGCCACGTTCTTCGGGGACCTGTTCAAGCCGGGCACCGGATTCTGGAGCATCGGCGCGAACGTCACCCAGACCTTGTTCCAGGGCGGCACGCTCCTGCACCGCAAGCGAGCCGCCGATGCCGCGCTGGATCAGGCCGGCGCGGCCTACAAGTCATCGGTGTTGACGGCCTTCCAGAACGTCGCGGACGCCCTGCATGCGCTCGCCGCCGACGCCGATGCGCTGGCCGCCGCCGGCCGTGCCGAGGACGCCGCGCACAAGAGCCTGGGCGTGGCGCATCACCAGCTGGAGCTGGGTTCCGTGGGCTACCTCGCGCTGGTCAACTCGGAGCAGACCTACACCCAGGCCGTGGTGACGCTTGCCCAGGCCCGGACGAACCGTTACACCGACACCGCCGCCTTGTTCCAGGCGCTGGGCGGTGCCATTACGCCCGCCTCTAGGGCAAACTAGGCGGTCTCTTCAGCCCCGGGCGGAACCACCCCTCATGTGCGGAATCGTCGGCGTCGTCGCGGAGCGCAATGCCGTTCCCATCCTCATGGAGGGCCTGAGGCGTCTCGAATATCGCGGCTACGACTCCGCCGGACTGGCCGTGATGACGGCGGCGGGCGAGCTGGTCCGCCTGCGCACGGTGGGCAAGGTGAAGATCCTCCAGGAGGCGCTGGACGCGACACCGGTGGCCGGTCACGTGGGCATCGCCCACACGCGCTGGGCCACCCACGGCGTGCCCACCCAGGAAAACGCGCATCCCCACGTGTCGTGCGGCCTCGTGGCCGTCGTGCACAACGGCATCATCGAGAATCACGAGGCACTGCGGTCCGAGCTGCGCGAAGTGGGGTACCGCTTCGATTCGCAGACCGATACCGAGGTGATCGCGCACCGCATCCACCAGCGTCTGGCCACCTCGGCGAGCCTGCTCGAGGCCGTGCGCAGTACCGTGGGCGAATTGCAGGGCGCCTACGCGCTCGCGGTGATGTCGCGGGACGACCCGCAATGCATCGTCCTGGCACGGCAGGGTTGTCCGGTGGTCGTCGGTCTCGGCATCGAAGAGAACTTCGTCGCCTCCGACGTGGCGGCACTGCTGCCGGTGACGCGCCGGTTCCAGTTCCTGGAGGAGGGCGACGTCGCGGAGGTGCGCCGCCGATCCATCGAGATCTTCGATGCGCGCGGCGTGCCGGCGGTCCGCGCGCTGCACGAGAGCGAACTATCCCTCGATGCGGTCGAGCGCGGCCGCTACCGGCATTACATGCTGAAGGAGATCCACGAGCAGCCGCGGGCGATCGCGCAGACGCTGGAGGAACGGGTGACGCACCGGACCCTCCTGGACGCCGCCTTCGGTCCGGGGGCGCCGGCGGCATTCCGACGCGTCAAGGCGGTGCACCTCGTCGCGTGCGGCACCAGCTTCCATGCGGGCCTGGTGGCGTGTCATTTCATCGAACAGGTATGCCGTCTGCCGGCGCGCGTCGAGATCGCGAGCGAATACCGCTACCGCGATCCCGTGGTGACGCCCGACACCCTGTTCGTCACGCTCTCGCAGTCCGGCGAAACGGCGGACACGCTCGCCGCCCTGCGCAACGCGAAGCGGGCGGGGTACGTGGCCACCCTCGCCATCTGCAACGTGGCCGAGAGCTCCATGGTCCGCGAATCCGAATTGATCCTGCTCACCCGGGCCGGACCGGAGATCGGCGTCGCCTCCACCAAGGCGTTCACCACCCAGCTCACCGCGCTCGCCATGCTGGTGGTGGCGCTCGCCAAACATCGCGGCCTGGATGCCGCCGGCGAGGGCGACCTGGTCCGGCAGCTGCTGCAACTGCCGGCGCTCGTCGAGAAGACGCTGCGGCTGGATCCCACCATCCGGGCGCTGGCCGAGAATTTCGCCGACAAACGGCACGCGCTGTTTCTCGGCCGCGGGCCGCTGCACGCCATCGCCATGGAAGGCGCCCTGAAGCTCAAGGAGATCTCCTACATCCACGCCGAGGCGTATGCCGCGGCTGAACTCAAGCACGGGCCGCTCGCGCTGGTGGACGACGACATGCCGGTGGTGGCGGTGGCGCCGAACAACGAACTCCTGGAGAAGCTCGGCTCCAATCTGCAGGAGGTGCGCGCGCGCGGCGGCAAACTGTTCGTCTTCGCCGATCCTGAAACCGGCATGCAGAGCGCCGAGGGCGTCACGGTCATTCACATGCCGGTCGAGGTGACGGCGCTGCAGGCGCCGATCATCTTCGCGGTGCCGCTGCAACTGCTGGCGTATCACGTCGCGGTGCTCAAGGGGACGGACGTCGATCAGCCGCGCAATCTCGCCAAGAGCCTGACGGTGGAATGATGAGCCGTGTCTGAGGCCAGGCTGTTCGGACGCGCCTATTTCCGCAGGTTCTACGTCGATCCCGCGACGCGCGTCGTCACCCCGACGGAGATGCGGGTCAGGGCCCGTGCCATCGCCGCGGTGCTCGCGCACGCGGGTGTGCGGGTGGGCAGCGTCCTCGATGCCGGTTGCGGCATCGGGTTGCTGCGCAAGGCGTTCGCGGAGGCGCTGCCCAGGGCCCGCTACGCCGGCATCGAGACCAGCGATTATCTTTGCGGCCGGTACGGGTGGATCAAGGGGTCGGTGGTGGACTATGCTCCCGCGAAGCCCAGCGATCTCGTGGTGTGTTACGACGTGTTGCAATACCTGGACGATCGGGACGCAGCGCGCGCCGTCGCGAACCTCGGCCGCCTGAGCCGGGCGGCGCTGTATTTCTCCGCGCTGACGCGCGAGGACTGGCGCGAGCATTGCGACCGCACGCGGACCGACCGGGCGGTGCACCTGCGCACGGGTGAGTGGTACCGCCGCCGGCTGAAGCGGCAATTCTACTATCTCGGTCTCGGCATCTGGCTGCGCCGGGACGTGAGCGCCATGCTGTGGGATCTGGAGCGCGCGCCGCGTTGAGCGGGCCGCGCCGGGATCGCGCGCTACGTCACAGGTTTTCCTGCATCCAGCTCACCAGCGCGGCATGGATGGGTTCGCCGGCGCCGTAATCCGCTCTCGGGTCGTTGACCAGGGACACGAGCACGTAGGTCTTGCCGGATGCGCCGGTCACGTAACCTGCCACGCCCGTCACGCCGTCGAGATGCCCGGTCTTCAGGCGCACCGACCCCGCCGGAGCATTCTTCATGCGATCGCGCAGCGTGCCGTCGATGCCGGCCAGCGGAAGCGATGCGATGAACTCCGGTGCGAAGCGGCTGTGATAGGCCGCGGTCAGCACCTTGGCCATCTGGGTCACCGATATGTGGGTGGCTCGCGACAGACCCGATCCGTTGTCGATGTTCATGTCGTCCAGGGCCAGTCCGCGCCGGCGGCTCCACTCGGCGATGGCGTTCGCGCCCTTCTCGAGCGTGGCCGGCCGGCCGAAGCGATCCTCGCCCATGGTCAGCAACAAATGGCGCGCCATCAGGTTGCTGCTGAATTTATTGGTGAGCCGGACGATCTCGCCGAGGGTCAGCGAGTCGAATACCAGCAGGGGCTGCGCATCCGCGGCTGCAGCCTCCACGCGCAGCCTGCCGTCGAACTCGCCGCCCAATTCATGCCACAGTCCCACAAACGTGCCGAAGGCATAGTCGGCGGGACGCAGGAGCACCCGCGCGAAGCTGCGCTCGGCGCAGTCGGGCGACAGGGCGCCGGAGAAGACGACGCGGTCCCAGCGCTCCGAGGGCACGTCGAATTCGACGCGGCCGGCGGCGGCGGTGCAGCGTCCGGCGACGAGCGCGATCCGATTTTCGATGTCGAGATTGACCGGCGCCGGCGTGGCGACGATGTCCACGCGGCGCATGCCCGGATTGGGGACCACCCGGAATTCGACGGACTGGAAATTGACCATCATGGCGTCGGGCAGGACGTTGTACGAACGATTCGGCCGTCCGTCGAATGCCGCGGGGTCTTCCGCCGGCAACGAGAACGCGGTGTCGTCGATCACGATGTCCCCGTGAATGGTCCGCAGGCCACGGTCACGCAAGGACCGCGCAAAACTCCACCAGCGTTCCAGCGACATGTACGGATCACCGCCGCCCTGCAGGATCAGATCGCCGTCCAACGTGCCGTTGACGAAGGCGCCATGCATCAGCGCACGCGTGTGCCAGACATAAGACGGGCCGAGCAGATCCAGACTCGCGAAGGTGGTGACGACCTTGATGGTCGATGCGGGGCTGCGCGGCGTGTTGACGTTCTGGCCCGCGATCGGCCTGCCCGAATCGGCGTCGGTGATGATGAAGCTCAGCGAATTGGCCGGCAGGTGTTGTGCCGCGATCACTTTCGCCACCGGCAGCGGTGCGCCGGACAGGGCGAGCGCGGTCGAGACGCCCAGCGGGAACAACAGTGCGACGCGCGCCAAACGCTTCATCATCTTCTTAACATAGCATCATCGCGGATCAATTGAAGCGCAGCGACAGCCTTCGCCAGGCGCCCGAGTGCCAGCGCAGGAACAGCATGCATCCCAGGACGCAGATGTACGCCAGCGCCGCGAACCAGCCGCCGACCGCGCCGAATCCCAATTGCGGCAGCCAGTCCACCCAGCCGCGGCCCGGTGCGAACGACAGGATGTGCGCGAGCGGCACGAAGAATCCCCAGGACAGGGCGAGCACCATGATGGAGGGAATGCGCACGTCGCCCGCGCCGCGCAGGCACGCGCTGCCGCTCAGATTCAATCCGTCGAACAGCTGGTAGCCGGCGGCGATCCACAGCAGCACGCAGCCGCGGGCGGCGACGGCGGCGGCCTGCGGATCGGCGGCATTGGTGAATAACGGCATGACCCAGGGACCGGCCGCGGCCAGGAGGACGCCGCTCAGTCCCATGTAGGCGACCGCGATGACGATGATGCCGTTGCCCACCCGGTCTGCCCAGTCCAGAGCCCTGGCACCGATGGCCTGTCCCACCAGCGTGGTGCCCGCCATGGAAATTCCGACGGCCGGCATGTAGCAGAAGGAGGTCACCATCATCACGATCTGTGACGACGCACCGTCCACCGTGCCCAGGCGTACCTGCATCAGTTGAAACAGCGCGAATCCCATGATGTCCGCGGCCGAAAGAATTCCCATGGGAGCCCCCAGCTTGAGCTGGCGCACCAGCGGCCTGACCCTGAGGCGCGTGGTCAGATGCGAACGAAAGCGCAGCCGGCCGGTGCGATTGAGAAACGCGCCGAGTGCCAGTGCGACTCCGAACAGCTGGGCCGCGCCGGTGGCCCAGCCGGAACCCGCGACGCCCAATCCCCACTCGAACACGAAGAGTTGATTCAGCACGGCGTTGAGCACGGCCACGCTCAGCGTCACGCGCAGCGTGACCGTGGGGCGTCCCACGCCGTTGAAGAAACCCAGCAACGACCAGAGCGCGATGCCGAGCGGCGCACCCAGCATGCGGGGAAACCAATACTGCAAAGCCAGAACCTGGGTTTCCGGGGAGATGCCGAAGGGCGCGAAGAGCCAGCCGCCCGCCGAGGCAAGGATGGCGAACACCGGGATGCTGAAGGCCGACGCCCAGAGCGCAGTCCACGTGGCTTGCGAGGCGCGCGCGAGGCGGCGGCCGCCATAGGCCTGCGCCACGACGGTCTGCACCGACAAACCCACGCCGCCAAATAGCAGCACGAACATCAAGATCGGCCAGTACACTGCGCCGATCGCCGCGGTGGCCGCGGGCGACAAGCGCGCGATGAACCAGGTGTCGGTGGCGTTGAGAACCGCCTGGACGGCGCTGTTCATCATGAACGGGAAGGCGAGCCTGGCGACGGCGCCATAATCGAGCCGCGGACGATCGCCGGCGGTCTGGGCTTGTCCGGGTAGCAACATGGTGCGGGTGTTCACTCGGATTTTCTGTTGCGGCGAGGGTAACCGACTCGAATGCTGGAATGAAGCCGAGGCAGCCGATGAAACCGACGCCGCGAGCCGTGCCCGGACCGTTCATTGTCCACGAATTGGGCGACGAGCAGTGGCAATTGACGGCGGGCACCACGCAGCTGTTCGTGGCGTTCGAGGGGCCCGGTGCGGAGCGCCCCATCCTGCGAAGCGGCCGGGTGGGGCACGTGACGTTGGAATGGCGTGACGACGGCGTCGGCATCGCGTTCGATCATGGGGCCGAGCGTTTCGCGGCGAAGAGCGCGTTCCTCCACGAAGCCGGGGCGGGCATCTACCGGGAGCTGCCGCTCGCCGCCTTCGATGCCAGAGCCCGGCGATTCTGGTGGCGGATCTTCGGCGTCATGCGCCTGCCCGGCGGCGGCCGGCTGGTGCGCTGGCTGTCGCGCCGCCGCTGAGTTCGGGGCGGTGAGCGACGCACCTGTCCGGACGCGTCCTACAGGGGAAGAACGAAAATCCTCACTATTTGGTCATTCGCTTTAGGACTACAGTCGGGCGCAATCCCTCAACAGCTGCGAAATCATATGCTCATACTCACGCGACGGGCGGGCGAGGCGCTGCGGATCGGCGACGACATCGAAGTCACTGTGATGGCGGTGAACGGCACTCAGGTAAGGATCGGCATCAAGGCGCCGCGCGACGTCGCCGTGGATCGTGAGGAGATCGCCGAGCGCAAGCGTCGCGACCGTGAACGCGACGAGGTGAAGTGACGCGACGTTTCGCGGGGTTGATCCTCGTCGTTCTTTGAGTACACAATAGGGTCAACCCTCAGAGAAACCCCGGATCGAAGGATTTAGCGCGGTTGCTTCAACGCTACCTGCCGACAGCAACCAATGACCAGTTCGCCCGCTCCCGCACCCGAGCTCCAGGTGCACACGTGGTTCAATACCGATCGTCCCCTGTCACTCGCGGGCCTGCGCGATCGGGTGGTGGTGCTGGTGGCTTTCCAGGCGCTGTGCCCGAAGTCGGTGTCGAACGGCATTCAGCAGGCCCAGCGCATCGACGAGACCTTCCAGCCGGACGATGTGGCGGTGATCGGCCTGCATACCACCTTCGAGCATCACGATGCCTACAACGCCTCGATGCTGAAGGCTTTCATCCACGAATATCGCTTGAAGTTCCCGATCGGTCTCGATCAACCCAATGCGGCGGGTCCGATTCCCCACACCATGGAGCGCTACAAGATGCGCGGCACGCCGAGCTTGGTGTTGATCGACAAGCGGGGCTTGATCCGCACGCACAGTTTCGGTCCCATCGAGGATCTGCGCATCGGCGCGGAGATCGGCGTGCTCATCCGCGAGCCGCTTGCGCTGGCGCGCAGTTCGGCGGCGTGAGACGTCGGGCAGCCCACGCGGCGGCAGGTGCTCACCGAGTTCCCGTCGCGGGAGTGCCGGTCGACATCGGCTCCGGCGTCGACGCGGCGTGGTGGTGCCACCACATCGCTGCCGAGGCGATGGCCAGCAGGACGCCGGCGCCGACCCCCAACCACCTCCTCCGCGGTGAAACCGCGTCCGCCGCCGGTCCGTTCACGGCGAGGCGGCGCTGCTCGACGTATTTCTTGACGGCCGCTTCGGTGAACAACCGGGCGCGTGCGGGCGAGGCCGGCTTGTGGATGAGACGGTAAACCGTTCCGTCGCTGATCGAGCCCGCCAACTCGGTTTCCGCGTCGTGCCGGCAGGCGGCGAGGATCACCAGGGCGGGGAATTGCCGTTTGATCCGCGCGAGGTACGGGCCCACGGGTTCCTGCAGCGCCTGCTGGTCCATCACGAGGATGCCGACCTGGCCGGCCGCCAGCAGACTGACCACCTTGTCGGCCGAGGACACATGCCAGAGCCGGTGCGAGCTGCCGGCAGCCTCGCGCAGCGTTCGCAGAAATCCCTGGTCCGCGCTGAGCACGACCAGTTCGACGATATCGCTCGCCGAGCTGAACTGGGTGATCCGGGAATCGTCGGAAGCTGGCACGGCGGTCCACATGCGTGATGATTTGCCATATTGTGCACCGCAATACGACCGGCGGCGCACCGGTCAATGAAGGCTAGTGCGATTCGCCCGGCGACGCTATACGATACCGCGGCATGAAATCGTTTTCGGACGAGCGAGCGCGCCGGCGGGAGAAGTTTTGAGCGATTCGATCCGCATCACCTGCAAGTTGGCCCGCGACCAGCGTTCGGCCCTGGAACAACTGATTTTTTTCAACGTCAATCAGCATCGCGTGCGTCTCGGGATCCAGCAGTCCATCGAGACCTACGGCGTTCCGGAGATCTACGAGCAGGACGGGTGCCTGCGGATCCGCGTGGGCGATGTGCAGGGCGTGCAGACCTTGTTCGCGGTGTCGAGCACCGGGCATCCGTTGGGTGTCGCGGTGTTCGTTCGCCTGGCGCAGGAACGCTTCGTCGTGCTGCATGTGGGAGTCGAACCGCGGTTGCGTTCCTCCCTGGACGTGAACACCCCGGTGTTGCTCAAGCTGATGCACGAGATCCGCCGCACCGCGCGCCGCACCCGTGGCGTCGATCGCATCGAACTGGTCTACAAAGAGCGCAACACCGTGCGCCTGCACGTCTGAAACCCGGCTCGGGTCGCCTGCCGGGCTGATGGCCACCTACGCGCGGATTCTCGGCGCCGAGCGGCACCTCTTCGATGATTTGAAGTCCGTCCTGGCCTGTGCCTCGGCGCGCCGCTCGGGCGACGAACTGGCGGGCATCGCTGCGTCCAGCGATGCGCGGCGGATCGCCGCGCGGTACGTCCTGGCGGACCTGCCTCTGAAGGTGTTCTTGAACGACGCGCTCGTGCCCTACGAGAGCGACGAGGTCACCCGCCTCATCCTCGACACGCACGACCCGCACGCCTTCGCCCCCGTCAGTCACATGGCCGTCGGCGATTTTCGCGATTGGTTGTTGTCCTACGAAGCCACCACGGACGTGCTCGGTGGGCTGGCACGCGGCATCACGCCCGAGATGGCCGCAGCCGTGTCGAAGCTGATGCGCAATCAGGATTTGATCGCCGTGGCCGCCAAGTGCCGGGTGGTCACCGCGTTCCGCAGCACCCTCGGTCTGCCGGGGCGGCTGGCGAGCCGCTTGCAGCCGAATCACCCGACGGATGATCTCGACGGCATCGCCGGCTCAGTGCTGGACGGCTTGCTGTTCGGCATGGGCGACGCCGTGATCGGCGTCAATCCCGCCACCGACAATCTGCGCACCACCATGGAACTGCTCGAATTGCTGGACGCGGTGCGTTCCCGCTACGACATTCCCACCCAAACCTGCGTGCTCGCGCATCTGACGACGACCCTGCGGGCCATCGAACGCGGCGCGCCCGTCGACCTGGTGTTCCAATCGGTGGCCGGAACCGAGTCGGCGAACACCGGCTTCGGCATCGATCTCGCCTTGCTCGCGGAAGGGCGGTCGGCGGCGCAATCCTTGAAACGCGGCACCGTGGGCGATCACGTCATGTATTTCGAGACGGGCCAGGGAAGCGCGCTCTCCGCCGGTGCGCATCATGGTGTGGACCAACAAACGCTCGAAGCGAGGGCTTATGCGGTGGCGCGCGCGCACCGTCCGTTGCTGGTGAACAGCGTGGTGGGCTTCATTGGTCCGGAATATCTCTACGATGCGAAGCAGATCATCCGCGCCGGCCTGGAGGACCATTTCTGCGGCAAGCTGCTCGGCCTGCCCATGGGCTGCGACGTGTGCTACACCAATCACGCCGAGGCCGATCAGGACGACATGGATTCATTGATGAACCTGCTGGCCCTCGCGGGAGTGAATTTTCTGATCGCCGTTCCGGGAGCCGACGACGTCATGCTGAACTATCAGAGCCTGTCGTTCCACGACGTGCTGGGCCTGCGGCATCTGCTCGACCTGCAGCCCGCGCCCGAATTCGCGGCGTGGCTGTCGCGTCTGTCGATGCTGGACGAACGCGGCCGGCTGGCGCCGCCCGCCTGGTCGAACGCATTGTTGTCGCGGGAGGCGCATGTCCCAGCACGACGTCGATGATCTGTGGCGGCGCTTCACCGCGGTCACGCGCGCGCGCATCGCCCTGGGAAGGGCGGGCGACGGATTGCCGACACGGCGTCTTCTCGAATTCGCCCACGCGCATGCCTGCGCACGCGACGCGGTGACGGCCCGCGTGGACTTCGACGCCCTGGCGGAGCAGCTGCGGCCCGTGGCCAGCCGGCACGTGCGCTCGGCGGCCGCCGTTTCGACCGCCGCCGACCGCTCGACGTATCTGCGCCGCCCCGACCTGGGCCGCCGGCTCGCCGCCGGCGCCGGCGCGGCGCTGCCGTCCGGCCCGTTCGATGCCGTGTTCGTGATCGCCGACGGCCTCTCGGCCGGCGCCGTCCAGGCGCATGCGGTGCCGGTGTATCGCGCGGCCGCCGCGCGCCTCGCCGGCTGGCATCTGGCACCCGTCATCCTGGCCGAACAAGCCCGCGTCGCACTGGGCGACGAGATCGGGGCGGCCATGGACGCGGCCATGGTCGTCGTGTTGATCGGCGAGCGGCCGGGCCTCAGCGTGCCCAGCAGCCTGGGTGCCTATCTGACCTTCGCTCCGCGCGTGGGACGCCGCGATTCGGAGCGCAATTGCATCTCCAACATCCATGCGGACGGGCTCTCGTGCGCGGCGGCCGCGGCCAAGCTCGAATGGCTGATGACGCAGGCGCGGACGTTGCGCCTCACCGGCGTCGCGCTCAAGGAGGACGCCGTCCCGGACCGCGGCGATCTGCCGGCACCCGCGCCGAAACCACTGGACAGCGCGGCCGGCGAATTGAGAAGCTCGGAGCCGCGGGTCCACGGCAACAACGAGGGGAAACACGATGGTTAATCTGCACCGGCGGGCAGCTGCGCTCGCCTCCACCGCATTGCTGAATGCGGCACTCCTGGGCGCGGCACAGACCGCCGGCGCGGCACAGGCG
>CAZZWZ010000046.1:0-15853 GCA_964657955.1 uncultured Steroidobacteraceae bacterium | reverse complement strand
CACCGGGTGTGCTCTGCTAACATGCCGAATTTACGCCACAATAAATCATGCTGAAATCTGCCGACAATCTGATCTGGATCGATCTGGAAATGACCGGCCTGAAGCCGGAGTCCGATCTCATCATCGAGATCGCGACGATCGTAACCGACAAGCAGCTCAACGTGCTGGCGGAAGGCCCGGCGCTCGCGATCCGGCAGAGCGAGGCGGTGATGGCGGGGATGGACGACTGGAATCGCCGCCAGCACGGCGCTTCGGGCCTGACGGCGCGCGTGCTGGCCAGCGACGTCGATACCGCCGCCGCCGAACGCGCGACGGTGCAGTTCCTCGACGGTTGGGCGGAAGCCGGGCGCTCGCCCATGTGCGGCAACAGCATCTGTCAGGACCGGCGTTTTCTCGCCCGGCTCATGCCGCAGCTGGAACGCTTCTTCCACTACCGCAATCTCGACGTGAGCACGCTGAAGGAACTGGCGCGTCGCTGGGCGCCGCAGGTGGCGCAGACCTTTCAGAAGTCCGCCACGCATCTGGCCATGGACGACGTCCGCGAGTCCATCCGCGAGCTGCAGTTCTACCGGGAAAAGCTGCTCAGGGTGTGAGCCGGGCGTGCGCGGCACCCCCCTGCGCGACGCCTGCCTGCGCAGCGCGGCGCCGGGACGCGCCGCGACCCTCAGACCTTGTCGCCGGCGAGGAACATCCAGGTTTCGACCACGGTATCGGGATTGAGCGACAGGCTGTCGATGCCTTGCTCGACCAGCCATAGCGCCAGCTCGGGGTGATCCGACGGCCCCTGGCCGCAGATCCCCACGTATTTGCCCTGCGCCTTGCACGCCTTGATCGCCATCGACATCAACGCCTTGACTGCCTCGTCGCGTTCGTCGAAGAGTTTCGCGATGACCCCGGAATCGCGGTCCAGGCCGAGCGCCAGCTGCGTCATGTCGTTCGACCCGATGGACATGCCGTCGAAATACTGCAGGTACTGGTCGGCCAGCAGGGCATTGGTGGGCAATTCGCACATCATGATGTGCTTCAAACCGTTGGAGCCGCGTTTCAGGCCGTTGGCCTCCAGCAGTCCGGTGACGATCCGCGCCTCTTCGAGCGTCCTGACGAAGGGCACCATGACCTGCACGTTGGTCAGGCCCATGTCGTCGCGCACGCGCTTCAACGCACGGCATTCGAGTTCGAAACAGGGACGAAAGGTGCGGTCGATGTAGCGCGAGGCGCCCCGGAACCCGAGCATGGGATTCTCTTCGTGGGGCTCGAACACCTTGCCGCCGATCAGGTTCGCATACTCGTTCGACTTGAAATCCGACAGACGCACGATCACGGGCTCGGGTGCGAAGGCCGCGGCGATCTGCGCGATGCCCTCCGTCAGCTTGTCCACGTAGAAGCTCACCGGATCGGCGTAGCCCGCCATCTGTTTGCTGATCGCATCCTTCAACTCGGCGCTCTGCTTGTCGTACTCCAGCAGCGCCCGCGGATGCACGCCGATCATGCGGTTGATGATGAACTCCAGCCGGGCGAGACCGACGCCCCGGTGCGGGATGCCCGCGAAATCGAAAGCCCGATCCGGATTGCCGATGTTCATGGTGATCTTGACCGGGATGGACGGCAGGGAGTCCAGCTCGATGGTGCGCGAGTCGAATTCCAGCATGCCGTCGTAGACATGACCCGTATCGCCTTCGGCGCAGGACACCGTGACGGACTGATTCTCCTTGATGGCCGTGGTGGCGGTGCCGCAACCGACGACGGCGGGAATGCCGAGCTCGCGCGCGATGATGGCGGCGTGGCACGTGCGGCCGCCGCGATTGGTCACGATGGCGGAGGCACGCTTCATGACGGGCTCCCAGTCCGGGTCGGTCATGTCGGCCACCAGCACGTCCCCCGGGCGCACGCGCGACATTTCCCGCACGTCCTTGATCACGCGCGCGGGCCCGGCGCCGATGCGCTGGCCGATGCTGCGTCCGGACACCACGAGCGTGGAATGGCTCTTCAATGTGAAGCGCTGGATGGTGCGGCCCGCGCGGCTTTGCACGGTCTCGGGACGCGCCTGCAGGATGTACAGCTTGCCGGTGTCCCCGTCCTTGCCCCATTCGATGTCCATGGGCGTGCCGTAGTGTTCCTCGATGATCAGGGCCTGCTTGGCGAGACTGACGATGTCGGCCTCGTCGAGCGAAAACCGGTTGCGATCCGCGGGCGCGACGTCGACCGTCCGCACCCGCTCGGAGGAACCCGGTTCGGCGTAGACCATCTTCAGCGCCTTGCCGCCCAGGTTCTTGCGCAGCACCGCATGCTTGCCGGCGCGCAGACCCGGCTTGTAGACGTAGAATTCGTCGGGATTGACCGCGCCCTGTACCACGGTCTCACCGAGGCCGTAGGCGGCCGTGATGAACACCACGTCGCGAAATCCCGAATCCGTGTCGAGCGTGAACATCACGCCCGCCGCGCCCAGGTCGCTGCGCACCATGTGCTGCACGCCCACGGACAGCGCGACGGCGCTGTGATCGAAATTGCTGTGCACCCGGTAGGCGATGGCGCGATCGTTGAACAGGGACGCGTACACCTCGTGCATGCAGGTCATCAGGTGATCGGCGCCGCGAACGTTCAAAAATGTTTCCTGTTGGCCGGCGAATGAAGCCTCCGGGAGGTCTTCCGCGGTGGCCGAGGAGCGCACCGCCACCGCGAATTCGCTGCCCTGTCCCATGCGCCGCCAGGCCTCGAGCACCTCTTCGGTGAGGCGCTTGGGAAACGGCGTCGCCAGCATCCAACCGCGGATCTCCTTGCCCACGACGGCGAGTTTCTCCACGTCGTCGACGTCGAGCGTGGCGAGCTTGGCGCGGATCCGTTCGTCCAACCCGTCCTGCGCCAGAAAATCGCGATAGGCATGCGAGGTGGTGGCGAAGCCCCCCGGCACCGAGACCCCCAGACTCGCGAGCCCCGAGATCATCTCGCCGAGCGACGCGTTCTTGCCGCCGACGAGTTCAACGTCCTTGTTCTTCAAGTTTTCGAACGGAATGATGTAGGGCTTCATGACTGATTGCTTGTCCCGGGGAGGGTTAAGTGAAACACTTCAGCGGCACAGCCGCCGATCAGAGGGATTACCGTGATAAAACGAACCGTATTCTTCGTATCGGACCAAACGGGCATCACTGCGGAAACGATGGGCCATAGCCTCATGACGCAATTCGACGGCATCGAATTTCGGCAGGTGACTGTGCCATTTATCTCGACCGTTGACAAGGCGATCGAAGCCGTGCGGAAGATCGATCTGGTGAACCGGCAGGAGGGGGTGCGGCCCATCGTTTTCAGCACTTTGGTGCAGGAGGACATACGCAACGTGGTGCGCGGAAGCACGGGCTTCTTCCTCGACTTCTTCGATCCGTTCCTCTCGCCTCTCGAGGAGGAACTGAAAACCCAGTCCTCGCATCTCACCAGCCGCACGCACCGCATGGCGGATGCGCATTCCTACGCCATGCGCATCGATGCCACCAACTTCGCGCTGTCGAACGACGACGGCTCGGTGATCCGCGATTACGAGCGGGCCGACGTGATCCTGATCGGCGTGTCGCGCTCGGGCAAGACGCCCACCTGTCTCTATCTAGCGATGCAATACGGCATATTCGCCGCGAATTATCCCTTGACGGAGGAGGATCTGGAGTCGCGCAAATTGCCGCACGCGCTCGGTCAATTTCCCGCCAAGCTCTTCGGCTTGACCATCAAGCCCGACCGGCTGCAGCAAATCCGCAATGAACGGCGCCCCGACAGCCGCTACTCCTCCGCGCGCCAGGTCGCCTTCGAGGTCCGGGCGGCCGAATCGCTGTTCGAACGCACGGGAATTCCCGTCATCGATGCCACCGAATGCTCCATCGAGGAAATATCGAGCCGGATTCTCGATCGCACCGGGATCGAGCGACGGCTCAGACCCTGACAACGCGCGCCTGCATGGTATAGTCGGGCCATGATCGCAGACCAGTGGTGCACAACCTCTTGGCGGGCCAGACCCGGCAGCTTCGTGAGTCTCATGACACTCTACGAGAGCAATTTCGTGCGGCTGGGGTGGCTGGTGCGGGATCTGCGTGCGGTCACGGCCGCCACCGTGTCGAAGGTGGATTCGGATTGTGACCTGCATCTCACGCCGCTCGAGCTGTCGCGTTATACCAGCGTGTTCCGCCTGACCTACGAATTCGACGAGCCCGCCGGCGTCCGCGATCCGGATCTCGAGGTGTGCGTGTATCACGACGCGCGGCTGGCCGAGGTCCGCAGTTTCGCCGGCTTTCACCGCCATCCGCGCCTGTCGAAACTTCACTCCGCACTCAACCGTGAACTGGATCAGCGCTGGACCCGCAACATGATGTTAAATAAATGGCTGGAATATTGTGCCGAGCGGGGCCATCACTTCTAGCGGATAACGCCGGCCGGTACCCGCGTGCGTTCGAGCGAGGCGGGATCTTGATCGACAAGCTGGCTTTCCTGAAGGGCCTACCGGAGGCGGGTGGCGTGAGCGCCGACGAAGAGCGCCTCATGCAGTTGTTCCAGAATCGTGCCGGCTTGAAGAAGGCCTACGCCGATCTGAAGGACGAGCTTCATCTGCTGCGCGACCGCCTGAAGCAGCAGGAAGGCGCCACCACGCGTGTGCAGGAGCAACTGGACGCCCTCGGCGATCTGCTCGCCCGGCCCGACGGCGGTTACAACGCCCTGGTCTTCTACCAGCTGCGCGGTTTGTGGAAGACCTGCCACCAGCAATTGTCCGGATTCGCGGCCGAGCTCACGCGCACGCAGCAGGCGCGCGAGATGAGCAAGCACGAGGCGGATTGCGCCGCGGCCAGGGCGTGTCGATTGCGCGAAATCGACGAACGTCTCGCCGGCGCCGCGCTGCGTGCGGAGGAGCAGCGCCGGCGCCTGACGGCGGCCGGGAACGCGCTGCAGAAACTCACCGCCTTCTGGCATTACTTCGAAAGGCGCCGCCGGCAGAAGTCCCTCGAGGACTTGCGGCAGGCCGTCGCTGCGGCGGACGACGAGATGGGCGCCCTTCAGGCCGATCGCGGCGCCGCGAGCGAGGAGCCGCCCGCCGCCTTTCCGGGCATTTCGCTGAGCGCCCGCCGCAACATCAACCTGGCCATCATCGGTTACGCAGAGCTGCTCTGCGAACAGGTGGACTCCCACGGTCTCGCGGCGAAGGCGAAGGAATCGGTGGCGCGGCGGGTACACGAGATGCAATTCGGCAGCCGTTCGGACTGCGAGGGTTACATGCAGCGCGTGCAAAAGGCCCTCGCGGCCGCCACCAATCAAAAGCAGCTGACGGCGGCCATCAAGGTCAGGCTGGAGCGCACGCGCGCCACCTGCGACTACCGCAACGGCGCCGACACCGTGCCCACGGCGGATTCACTGGCACGCGCACCGGGCTGGAATGTGCTGGCCGAGGACTACTGGGACCTGTACACCCTGCTGCTGCGTTAGCCGCCGCTGCCGCGGCCCGCCTTCAAGTGCCGCGTCGCGCCTGGATGGGTTTCGCGGCGTGCACCGAGGCCACCGCGAGATCTGCCGCGATCTGCGACGCCTCGTCGAGCAGGATTCCCGCGGCCGCGTCGTCCTTGATGTCCTCGAGGGACTTCGCCGGTTTCACGTCGTGGGAGGCGCGCCACGCGTTCTCCCGATCCAGCCGCTCGCCGTCGAGGCGCTTGCGCTCGGCCTCGCGCGTCTTCAGGTTCAAGGACAGCACCTTCTGATTGCGCATGGCGTCGAGCGCCGCGATGTCGTCGTGCAGATAACGGAAGTCGGCGCTGTTGGCCGTCCGCTCGTCGTGCTCCTTCTGCAGGGTCGAGGTGACGGATTTCAGGTCGCCCTGCGCCTTGAACGCCGCCGCGTCGATGTGATCCCAGGGCAATGCGCGGTCGCGCGTGCTCTCGCCGACTTCGCTCGCGTCGATGAGCGAGGGCAGCTGGATGTCGGGCGTCACGCCGCGGTCCTGCGTGCTCTCGCCGGTGATCCGGTAATATTTTCCGATGGTCACGTTCAGCTGGCCGAGTTCGGGTTTGTGCCCGAAGATCGTGTAATTGAGCGGATGCGCATTCTGCACCGTGCCCTTGCCGTAGGTCTGCTGTCCGACGATGAGTGCGCGCCCATAATCCTGGATGGCCGCCGCGAAGATCTCCGACGCCGATGCGCTGAAGCGATCCACCAGCACGATCATCGGGCCGCCGTAGAAAATGGTGGGGTCCGGGTCGTCGTCGACCTCCACCCGGCCCGTCGTGTCGCGCAACTGCACCACCGGGCCGCGGTCGATGAACAGGCCGGTGAGCGATTCGGCTTCCGGCAGGTAACCGCCGCCGTTGGCGCGCAGATCCATGATGAGCACGTCCATGCCGTCCTTGCGCAGTTCGCCGATCAGGCGCTGCACGTCGCGGGTGGTGCTGCGAAAATCCTTCGCGCCCGACCGGCTCGCATCGTAGTCCTGATAGAAGCTCGGCACCGTGATGATGCCGACCTTGACGTCGCGCCCGTTGCGCACCACGGTGCGCATCGCCTTGTGCGAGGCCTGCGCCTCCAGCGAGACGCGGTTTCGCGTGAATTCCACCACTTTCTGCGGCGATCCGGGTGCCGCACCGGCGGGCAGCAGCTGCAGCCGTACCAGCGTGTTGCCCGGCCCGCGGATCTTCTGGACCACGTCGTCCAGGCGCCAGCCGATCACGTCCACCAGCTCGCCGGTCTTGCCCTCGCCCACGGCGGTGATGCGGTCGTTGGCCGACAGCTGCTTGCTGATGGCCGCGGGGCCGCCCGCGATGACGTCGATGACGGTGACGTAGTCGTCGGTGAGCTGCAACGAGGCGCCGATGCCCTCGTAGCTCAGGCTCATCTGGATGTTGTATTCCTCGGAATTGCGTGCGGAGAAATAATTCGAGTGCGGATCGAGCGACAGCACGAAGGCGTTCATGAACGCCTCGAACACGTCCTCCGGCTTGCTCTGATCCATGCGCTTGGCGACGCGTTCGTAGCGCTTGCGCAGCACGTCGGCCGCCTCCGGCCATTGCTTGCCCGCCGTCACCAGCGACAGCGCGTCGTTCTTCACGCGTTTGCGCCACAGCTCGTTCATCTCCGCCGCGTTCGCCGGCCAGGGCTCCTTCTCGCGGTCGAAGTTGAAGGTCTCGTCCACGTCGAAGTCCGGCTTCTTCGACAGCAATTCGATGGCGTAATTCATGCGTTCGCGGCTGCGTTGCTGATAGCGCCGGAAGATCACGAAGGCGGGTTCCACGTCCCCCGCCTTGATGGCGTCGTCCAGTTCGTAGCGGTATTTTTCGAACTCGGCGATGTCGCTGGCGTAGAAATAACTCCGGCCGCCGTCGATGGCATCGAGGTAGCGGTCCAGGATCAGGCTCGACAAGCGGTCGTCGAGGGGCGCGCGGCGGTAGTGCTCGCGCGCGATGATGTCGCTCACGCGACGCGCGACGTAGTTTTCCTGCTCCGTCGGTGCCAGAGCGGCGGGGGATCCCGACACCTGAGCGGGCGGCGGCGTCATGGCGGCGCCGAGCAGTGCCGCCAGGCCCACCGCGCTCAGACAAACGGCGGCGGCGGTTATCCAGCGCGAGCGCCCGGCCCAAGGCCTATTAGTCATCACCGTAGCCGTTCTCCTGTAAACTGATCAGCCTGAGATCTTCGAAATCGCGCCCATGCCGCACTCTCAATTGTATATGAGCCCGAGGATATGCGTCCGTTCACGGTTTTGATCGGCATCATCCTGGGCTCGGCCGCCTCGATCAGTTTCGGCCTCGCTTCCGTGTTGATCGTGTTCGCCATCCTGCTCGGAAAGCATCCGGATCTCGGCCGCGAGCTGCCGCAATTGCTGCTGAGCCTCGTTGCATTCGCAGTTCTGACCGCCGCCAGCGCGGGTAGTTTCGTGGGTCAAGCCAAGGGGCGGTCGTGGCGGGGTTGGGCCCATGCCGCAACCTTCGCCGCGCTCGGGGTCATCCTCCTCATGTACTGGCCGAGCCGCGGCTGACGGCATCAGGGGTCCCCATGCGCCTTTCGATCGCCTCCCTGGCCGGGCTCTGCGCCGCGCTGCTGTCGGCCTGCGCCGGACATCGGGCACCACCGCCATCCGCCGAACTGGACGAAAACGGCTTTCGAGACGCCGTTCGCATTCTGGCCTCCGACGAGTTCGAGGGCCGGCGTCCGGGCACCGTCGGCGAGGAGAAGACGCTCGGCTACCTGGTCGAGCGGTTCCGCAAGCTGGGCCTGAAACCCGGCAACGGCGACAGCTACCTGCAGCAGGTTCCCCTGGTGGAGAGCGAGGCCGCCGACGATGCCACCCTGTCGTTCACGGGTCGCGACGTCCAGTCGCTCGCATACCGCAGGGACATGGTGATCTGGTCCCGGCGGGCGGTGGCCGCCGCCGAACTGCATCGCAGCGAATTGGTCTTCGTGGGCTACGGCATCGTGGCGCCCGAGTACCAGTGGAACGACTATGCAGGCACCGACGTGCACGGCAAGACGGTGGTGGTGCTCGTCAACGATCCCGGGTACGGCTCGCGCGACCCGAAAGTCTTCAGAGGCAATGCCCAGACCTACTACGGCCGGTGGACCTACAAGGTCGAGGAGGCGGCCCGGCAGGGAGCCGCCGGCGTGCTGTTGCTGCACGACGCAACGGCGGCGGGCTACGACTGGGACGTCGTGGTCAACGAGCGCACCGGCCCACAGTTCGACCTGGTGCAGGCCGACGACGCCGCGCGCGCAGCCGTCGAAGGATGGCTCAGCGCCGTGGCGGGCCGTGCCCTGTTCGCGCAGGCTGGAAAAGACTTCGCCGCCTCCACCGGCGCGGCGGCGCGGCCCGGATTCAAGGCCGTGGCGATGAATCTGTCCGTCGAGGCCGCCGTCCATAACCGCATACGACGATTCGTTTCGTCCAACGTCATTGGAGTGCTGCCGGGCGCCAAGCGCAAGCACGAATATGTCCTCTATGGCGCGCACTGGGATCACCTCGGGCGCCAGCCGGCCGCGGCGGGCGGCGCGGTGTTCAACGGTGCCGTCGACAATGCGTCCGGAGTTGCCGGCCTGCTGATGCTGGCGCAGTCGTTCAGCCGCACCCAGCCCGCCCCGGAACGCTCGGTGGCGTTCGTCGCCTTCACGGGAGAAGAAGCGGGGCTGCTGGGCTCGACGTACTACGTCGAGCACCCGGTGGTGTCCCTGCGCGACACGGCCGGCATGCTCAACCTGGATTCACTGCACATCGGCGGCCCCACCCGGGACGTGATGCTGTTCGGCTACGGCAATTCGGAACTGGAAGAATATGCGCGAGAGGCCGGCCTGCTGCAGGGTCGTGAAACCCATCCGGATCCGCATCCCGAGCGCGGCGCGTTTTACGACTCGGATCAATACAGTTTTGCCGCGAGCGGCGTGCCCGTGCTGTACGCCAAGGCGGGGCTCGACGATTCGGCGCGCGGGCCCGCCTTCGGCGAGGCCCAGTTCGAGGACTATCTCGCGCACCGCGACCACCGGCCCGGGGACCGGTACGGCGCCGATTGGGATGTCCGCGGCACGCTCGACGATCTGCGGCTCTACTACGAGGTCGGCCTCCGCCTGGCCAGGAGCCGGCATTTCCCCCGCTGGTATCCCAACAGCGAATTTCGGACGGGCCGACCCGCGCCGTAATCGAAGCCTTCCGGCCGACGCAAGCGTCAGCGGGCTGAGCCCGTCCGCTGCGGGCGCTCGGCGAGGGTGTCGGGAATCTGCCGTTCGAAGGGCACGCTGCGGTCGCGGCCGCGCATTTTCGCGGCGTACAAAGCCTGGTCGGCCGCCCGCACGAAATCCTCGGCATTCGCGAAGTCGGATGCCTTGCCGTACGTCGCGCTGCCGATCGAAATCGTGACGACCACGCGTTCGGACCCGATGGCGTGGGCCATGCTGTGGAACGCCGCCACGATCCTGGCACAGATGGCCTGCGCGGTGACGGCGTCCGTGGCGGGCAGCAGAACAAGGAATTCCTCGCCTCCATACCGCACGACCACGTCGCTCTCGCGGGTGTTGCCGCGCAGGAGGCACGCCGCAGCCTGCAGGATGCGATCGCCGGCCTGGTGGCCGAACCGGTCGTTGATGCCCTTGAAATCGTCGAGGTCCGCGAACGCAATGCTGAGCGGCTTGCCGTGGCGGCTCGCATGCTCGAACTCGCGCGTCAGCACCTCATCCAGGTAGGCGCGGTTGTACACGCCCGTCAACGCGTCGCGGCGCGTCTCCGCCTCGAGTTCCAGGGCGCGCGAGTTCGAACTCTCGGCAACCGCGCGCAGGGTGTTGATCTCGCGCAGCGCATGCAGGCTGCGCAGCATGAGCACTTCACGCGCCTGCTCGAGGATCAGATCCGGATGTTGCCCGGCGAGTCGATCGGTGTCGAAGAGGTTCTCGGTGTCAGGAATCATCGCGCCGATGGTCGCGAGCACCTGGCCGAACGCCATCCTGTCGAGACCGAGACACTGCTGCGCACTCTGCGCCGTCTCGGCAAATCGGCGCTCGCCGGCCTCCAGCAGGAACAGATCAGCCACCGGGCCCGACAGCGCGACGCACCGCTCGAACAACAGTGCCGGCTCGGCGGTGGTGACGAGTTCGATGTCGTGGCTGCGGGCGATGGCGCGGCACAAGCGCTCCGGCAGGTTCCACGCACGCATGAGAAAGCCGCCGATGTGCGCGTGATCCACGCCGCACCGCTGCCGTTCCGCATCCGCCATGCCCGCATGATCGCGCTGCAGCCCGCCGCCGCCGTACAGGTCGGGCACGGCCTTGTCGAGCGCGAGCACGCCCACATCCTGCAACAGCCCGGCGAGAAAGATTTCCTCCGCCATGGGGTGGCGCAGGGCATCTGCCAGGGCGCGGGCCGCCGTTGCGGCGAGCAGGGCTCGCCGCCAATAAAACGGGTAGCTGATCCCGTTGGCCGTGCCGGCACGCAGCGCCTTGACCAACGAGAAGCTCAATGCCAGGGTCAGGGTCGCGTTCATCCCGAGCACCACCAGCGCCTGGCGCAGGCTCTCGCTCTTGCGCCGCTGCGCGTACAGCGGCGAATTGGCGATGCGCAGAATCTTGCTGGCGAGGGCGGAATCCAGGCTCAGCGCCCTGGCGACCTTGCTCAATTCGATGTCGGGGTCGCGGGCGAGCTCGATGATGTGCGTCGCCACACCCGGCGGGGACGGGAAATTCACGAGTGCGCGAAGGTGTGCCTCAAGCTCGGGATTCAAGTTAACACTCCCTACCGACCGACCGGATCCGTCCAACCTGCAGCAGGTTAGCGTCCGCGTCGCACAAAACTTGAGGCGGGAGGAAAGTCCGTCAGGGCCGGGGTCGGGCGAGCCGGGCGCTGGCGCGCCACCAGAGCTGCAAACCGCGAAAAGCCAGGTACAGGGCGAAGGGACCGAGGACCACCCCCCACGAGGCCGCCGAGCCGTTGCCCAGCCCCTGGTAGACGCTGTCGTAGAGCCGGGCGGCACCGGCGCCGTCATAACGGCCGAGCACGCTGCTGCCGGCGCTGAAGATCAACAGGGGCATCAGGGCGAAACCCACCGCCAGCATGATCACGGCAACGACGCCTTCCTGAGCCCATGCGTTCGCGAGCCCCAACCGTCGGAGAAATGTGGAGTGCATCACCTGCAAGTGTAAACCAAATGACTCAATGCTTGCCCCGGCCTGTAGAATCCCTGAATGCGGTACTGGACCCCACAATCCCTGTACGACGCGAAGCCCTGGGTGTTCGTCGCCGTCGGCGGCGCGCTGGCGGTGGGTGCGATGGCGTGGTCGCTGGCGGTCGGTTACTGGACGGTGTGGCGGAGCCTGGCGTGTTTCGGCGGCGCCGCGCTGGTCATCGTCGGCGGCATCACCCTGCAGTTGCGTCAGGATTACCGGGCGCGCAGCAAATGGCGCCGCAAGACGGGCCCTTGATGCGTACCGCCGTCGTCGGCGTGGGCTACCTCGGAAGGTTTCACGCCCAGAAATATGCGGTGTTGCCGAACTCCGAATTGATCGGGGTCGCCGACCCGTCGGCGGCGGCGCGCGATGCGGTGGCCGCGGAATTGCGGGTACCCGCCGTGGCGGACTACCGTGAATTGCTCGGGCGGGCAGAGGCCGTCAGCATCGTGACGCCGACCCCGTCACACTTTCGGGTCGCGCAGGAGTTTCTCGAGGCCGGTGCCCACGTCCTGGTGGAGAAGCCCATGACCGCCACCGTCGAGGAGGGGAGGCAGTTGGTCGAGGCCGCACGCCGGGCCGGTCGCGTCCTTCAGGTGGGTCATCTGGAGCGGTTCAACGCCGCCGTGCACGCGGTACAACCCCTGCTCAAGGTGCCGCGGTTCATCGAGTCCGCGCGGCTCGCGCCTTTCAAACATCGTGGAACCGAAGTCGACGTGGTGCTCGACCTCATGATTCACGACATCGATTTGATCCTGAGCATCGTGCGCGCACCGGTGGTGTCGGTGGACGCCATCGGCAGCAGCGTGTTCTCGCCGGAAATCGACATCGCGAATGCGCGACTGCGTTTCGCCAACGGCTGCGTCGCCAATGCGACGGCCAGCCGGGTCAGCCTGAAGACGGAACGCCGGCTGCGCTTGTTCCAGGACGACGCCTATGTCTCGATCGACCTGCACCAGAAGATATTGACCGTGATCCGCAAGGGCGGTGCCATGTCGGCCGACGGCATGCCGCAGGTCGCCATCGAGGAGAACACCTATGAACAAGGAGACGCGCTCAAGGCCGAGATCGAGGCGTTCCTCCATGCGGCGGCCACCGGAAGCGATCCGCCCGTGACCGGTGAGGACGGCCTCCTGGCGCTGCGCACCGCGGTGGACATCGCAGACCAGGTCGCGAAGTCCATGCGCCAATTCACCTAGGGATCGCGCCGGGATTCTGCCTCAGGGCGAGGAGGGGGGCGACCCGCCAGGGGGCGCCCCGCCGGCCGGTGCCGCGCGCTGCGGTCCGGGCTCGTTGTCGGTCACGGTGACCCGGTCCACGAAGTAGCGCGTTTCCGCGAAGCAGACCGTGGGCAGTCCGGGGTGCTCGGTGTAATGCAGCTGCACGCGATGGCCGACGGCCCTGCTCACCGCGGCGGCCACCGCGGGGTCGCGCACGCTGAAGTCCCACAATTGCGGCGAGGTGCTGGTCCCCATGTACTGTCCCCCGCCGTAGTAGAGGGCGATCTCCCCCTCCTGGGTCTTGCACAGCCAGCCGCGCCGCACGAATTTTTGCAGCACGCCGGCGCGGTCGCCTTCGGCATAGGACCAGCCCAGCGTAATCCAGGTCCATGCGCCGCCGAGCGCGGCGAGTGCGAACAAACCGACGACCAGCCAGCCCACGATACGGACCGGGGAACTTCCGCTTCCGGGGGTGGATGCTTCCACGCGCATGGTTACGCACTTCCCAAATGGCGCGAGCTTACCACCCGTATTCGCGCAGCGCCGATTTGCTCGACACGTGAACGGCGTGCGGTGCGGAGGATACAAGATGCGACGCGACACGCTCTTTGCCACTTGATCCTGTGACGCAGTGATGTGCCGGCGCGGGAACATGAACCTAGATTGAGCTCAGGATCAACGGGGTAGGGCAAGCCGGCATGAAAAACGCATTGCGAAGCGCGCCGGCGAGCGAGCCGGGACGTGCCGCCGCCATTCTCCGACCGCCGCATCGACCACGGACTCCGGCTCATGCCTGAGGGGGCAGCGACCCAGCACCGCATTCTCATCATCGATGAGGATCCGTCGATGCATCAGGCGGTCCACCGGGTGCTCGACGAGCAAGCCGGTCAATCGGCCGAGGCCGCCCTGGAATTGCTGGAATCCGCTTCGGCCGGCAGCTCCGCGCCCCCGGTCCGGTCACACTTCTCCATCGACTCCGCGCATCGGGGTCGCGACGGCGTGAAGCGGGTGGCGCAAGCGCTCGAGGCGCAGGCACCCTACGCGGCGGCCTTCGTAAATCTGCATCTGCCGGGATGGGACGGCCTGCGCACCGCCGAGCGGCTCTGGCAGATCGATCCGCGCTTGCAGATCGTCTTCTGCAGCGCCCCGTCCGATGACGACTGGACCGCCATGGTCGACCGGCTGGGCCGTTCGGACCGATGGCTGGTGTTGAGCAAGCCGCTGCAACCCATCGAGATCCTGCAATGCGCCACGGCGCTGGGCCGCAAATGGGAAAACGAGCGGATGGCCGAGGCCGAGATCACGCGCCTCGAGAATGCGATCGCCGACCAGACGAACGGCATTGAGAACGCCACCCGGCAGCTGCACCATCTGACCACGCACGATCCGCTCACGGGGATGCCCAACCGTCTGTTGCTGAACGACCGGTTGAATCAGGCGATCGCGCGGGCGGATCGCGACCAGAGCGGTTTCGCCGTGATGGTCTGCGACCTCGACCGGTTCAAGCGGATCAACGATTCCATGGGACGGCGGGCCGGAGACGATTTGCTGCAGGAGGTCGCCCGCCGCTGGACCACGGTGGCGCGCAACGCCGACACGGTGGCGCGCATCGGCGGCGACGAGTTCGTGCTGGTCGCCGCATCGCTCAGCGACGCCCGCGACGCGCTGCAGCTCGCCGCGCGGGCGATCAAGGTGTTGGAGGCGCCCATCCGCATCGACGGCATCGACGTCCACACCTCGCCGAGCGTCGGCATCGCGATCTATCCCACCGACGGCTGCACGGTGGATGCGCTGCTGGCACACGCGGACGCCGCGATGTACGCGGCCAAACAGCGCGGGCGCGGCCACGTGGAACGCTACGTCCGCGGCATGCGCTCCGGAGACGAGGATCGGGTGCAGCTGGAGAGCGAATTGCACGCCGCCATCGGGTCCGAACAATTCGAATTGCATTATCAGCCCAAGGTCGATACGCGCACGGGCGAGGTGCGAAGCGCCGAGGCCCTGATCCGCTGGCAGCACCCCAAGCGCGGCATGGTCCCGCCGACGGAATTCATACCGCTCGCCGAGGAGTGCGGATTGATCGGCGACATCGGCGAATGGGTGATTCGCGAGGCCTGCCGTCAGGTCAGCGCCTGGCAGCACGCCGGCGCACCGTCGTTGCGGGTCTCCGTGAACATATCGGCCCCGCAATTCCGCGACAGCGGACTGGTGGATTCCATCCGCCGGGCGCTCGACGATTCCGGTATCGACGCCTGTCATCTCGAGGCGGAACTCACCGAAAGCGCCGTCATGACCGATCCCGAGCAGTCGGTCAGGATTCTCGAACAGCTGAGCGCCATGGGCGTGGTGGTTTCGGTGGACGATTTCGGCACCGGCTATTCGAGCATGAGCTACCTGCGGCGCTTTCCCATCGACAAGCTGAAGATCGACCGGATCTTCATCAACGAGATTGCGAGCTCCTCCGAGGACGCCTCCATCGTCTGCGCCATCATCTCGCTGGCCCACAGCCTGAAGCTCAAGGTGGTGGCCGAAGGCGTCGAGACCCCCGCACAGCTCGACTTTCTTCGAACCGCCGGCTGCGACGAGTATCAGGGTTACCTGTTCAGCCGACCCCTGCCCGCGGCGGCGTTCGAGCGGCTGCTCCGCGAGTCGCGGGCCCAGACGTCCTTCACGGAAGAGGATGCGGTCCGCACGCACAGCAAACTGGCGGCGTACCGGCGAAAATAACGCGCGATGGGGCCGGTGCGATCAGAAAAATCGTGACGACAGACGTCACCCAACGCATTGTTCGCTTGCGCCGTCGCATGGGGCGACGAAAGGGCGGCTGACTCACCCTCCGCAGAGTCGTTGTAGAAAAGATCACCGTGAGAGCAGGGGCTGCGGACGTCCCGGTGCGTGGTCTTCGTCGAAGACCGAGATGTCGCCGTCGCCGGCGGATTGAGAGGCAAACTCTTGGATCAGTTACGCGGCTGCTCGCGATAATC
>CAZZWZ010000045.1:12732-15932 GCA_964657955.1 uncultured Steroidobacteraceae bacterium | reverse complement strand
CACCTGAACGCCGCGCTGCGCGCCCATTCGCTGTACAAGCGCGACGGCGAATACATCGTGCGCCAAGGCGAGGTCATCATCGTCGACGAGTTCACCGGCCGCACCATGCAGGGCCGGCGCTGGTCGGACGGCCTGCATCAGGCGGTGGAGGCGAAGGAGGGGGTGAAGGTCCGCGAGGAGAACCAGACCGTCGCCTCCATCACCTTCCAGAATTTCTTCCGGCTGTATTCCAAGCTCTCCGGCATGACGGGCACCGCCGACACCGAGGCGTTCGAGTTCCAGCAGATCTACGGGCTGGAGGTGGTGGTCATCCCCACCCACAAGCCCATGGTGCGCAAGGACAAGTCGGACCTCGTGTTCCTCTCCGAGGGCGACAAGTTCCAGGCCATCCTCGAGGACATCCAGGACTGCGTGACGCGCGGCCAGCCCGTGCTGGTGGGCACCACGTCCATCGAAACCTCGGAGCGGCTGGCCAAACTCCTGGCGGGCGCGAAGATCGCGCACGAGGTGCTGAACGCGAAGCAGCACGAGCGCGAAGCGCACATCGTGGCCGAGGCCGGCAGGCCGGGCGCCGTCACGGTGGCCACCAACATGGCGGGTCGCGGCACCGACATCGTGCTCGGCGGCGCGCAGACCCAGCTCGATGCCGCCGAGCCTCCCGACGAGGCGCAGCTCGAAGGCCAGCGCGCGGACTGGCGGCGGCGGCACGAGGAGGTGGTGGCGGCCGGCGGCCTGCACATCATCGGCACCGAGCGCCACGAATCGCGGCGCATCGACAATCAGCTGCGGGGCCGCTCGGGCCGCCAGGGCGATCCGGGGTCGAGCCGCTTCTACCTGTCGCTCGAAGACAATCTGATGCGCATCTTCGGCGATCCCACGCGCATGAAGGCTCTCATGACCCGGGTGGGCATGAAGGCCGGTGAAGCCATCGAGAGCGGCATGCTGACCCGGCAGATCGAGCGGGCGCAGCGGCGGGTGGAACAGCACAACTTCGATGCGCGCAAGCAGCTGCTGGAATACGACGACGTGGCCAACGACCAGCGGCGCGTGATCTACCAGCAGCGCACCGACCTGATGACGGCGGACGACGTCGCCGAGGCGATCAAGGGCATTCGCGAGGAAGTGGTGGGGCAGCTGGTCGATCAGTACGTGCCGGGCGGGGCCGCCGAAGAGCAGTGGGACGTGCCCGGTCTCACCCATGCGGTCGAGCGCGACTTCGGGCTGGTGCTGCCCGTCGCGGACTGGGTGCGGGCCGAGGAGGCCGGCGACGGTTCGAACCTGAAGAAGAAGCTCCAGGCCGGGCTCGACGAGGCCTATGCCCAGAAGGAGGCCAGCATCGGCCCGCAGGTCATGCGCTACATCGAGAAAGAGGTGATGCTGCGCACGCTCGACCAGCACTGGCGCGAGCATCTCGCCGCCATGGACTACATGCGGCAGGGCATTTATCTGCGCAGCTACGCGCAGAAGAATCCCAAGCAGGAATACAAGCGCGAGGCCTTCGAGCTGTTCTCCGCCATGTTGGACCGCATCAAGCTCGACACCGTGACCACGGTGTCGAAAATCCAGGTGCGCAGCCAGGACGAGATCGAGCGCGAGGAATTCGAACGGCAGCAGCGGCTCGCGAGCGCCCTGCGGCTGCAGCACCCCGACGCGGTGTCGCCGATCCAAGCGGGCAGCTTCGACGAAGGTCCGGGCCCCGACGGCGGCGGCCCCGTGGGCTTCGGCCCCGGCGGCGGTTCATTGGCCGCCGATCCGCGCGAGACGGGACCGGTGGCCACCCCGTTCGTCCGCGAGCTGCCGAAGGTGGGACGCAACGAGCTGTGCCCCTGCGGTTCGGGGAAGAAATTCAAGCACTGCCACGGTGCTCTGCAGCAAGCCAGCGGTTGACCCCGCGCGGCCGTTGAGCTCGCCGCCGCCATCGAGCCCGGCCGCGCGGCCCGGCGTGATCCACGTCGTGGCCGCCGCGGTGATCGACCCCGCGGGCCGCATCCTCATCGCGCAGCGTCCCGCGGGCAAGCCGCTGGCGGGCGGCTGGGAATTTCCCGGCGGCAAGGTCGAACCCGGCGAGACGCGCATCGCCGCCCTGGCGCGCGAGTTGCGCGAGGAATTGGGCATCGACATCCGCGCTCCGCGGCCGCTGCTGCGGCTGCGGCACGTCTACGATCACGGGGACGTGTTGCTGGACGTCTGGGTGGTGAGCCGGTACCGAGGGGAGCCCACGGGTCTCGACGGGCAGGCAATTCATTGGTGCGAATCCGAGGCCCTCGACCGGGCGCCGCTGCTGCCGGCGGACCGGCCCATCGTGCGGGCGCTCCGGCTGCCGGAGCGCCTGGTGCGCGATGGCTGCCCAGATTATCGCATCGACGCGTTCGTGAGCGGCGGCAGCGGCGGACCGCTGCGCGGGGTGTGGTGCGCGGATGCGCCCGCGGCGCTCGCGGCGGCGGCGGGCGGCGCCGAGTTCCTGGTGCTGCGGAACGTGGTGCCCGATGCGGAGCTCGAAGCGCTGTGCGCGGCGGTGCCCGTCCCGGTGTATGCGCGGCTCGATGATCTGGAGCATGCGTGGGGGCTCGGCGTTTGTGGCCTCAATCAATTCAGTGCGCTCACCCCGGCCGGCACCTGGGTCGATTGATCAACGGCGCAGCTGCTCGTCGAAGAATCGTTTGATGGTGGCGTAGGCGTGCCGGCCGTCGTGCTGGCGGATCAGGCCGTGCTTGGCGCCGGGGTACACCATGACCTCGAACGGTTTGCCCAGGTCCTGCAGCTTGCGCAGCAGCTTGGTGGTGTGCAGGAACAGCACGTTGTCGTCGGCCATGCCGTGCAGGAGCAGCAGCTTGCCGGTGAGGCCCGGGGCGTAGGGCAGCACGGCGCTGGCCTCGTAGCCCGCCGCATTGTCCTGGGGACGGCCGAGGTAGCGTTCGGTGTAGTGGGTGTCGTACAGGCTCCAGTCGGTGACCGGCGCTCCGGCCGCGCCGGCGCGAAACACGTCCGGGGCCTTGAACAGGAGCATGAGCGTGAGGTAGCCGCCGTAGCTCCAACCCCAGACGCCGATCCGCGCCGGGTCGACGAAGGGTTGTGCGCCCAGCCAGCGTGCGCCCGCCACCTGGTCCGCGACCTCGACCTCGCCGAGCCTGCCGTGGATGGGGGCCTGGAAGGCGGTGCCGCGCGCCCTGGCGGTGCTGCCGGCCATCGCCATGGCCATC
>CAZZWZ010000045.1:353-12722 GCA_964657955.1 uncultured Steroidobacteraceae bacterium | reverse complement strand
CGCGATTGTCGAGCTGGAACACCACGTAGCCGGCGCGCGTGAGGATCTGGGTGAAGGCGCTGCCCGTCCAGCTGTTCGTGACCCGCTGCACGCCCGGGCCGCCGTACACCTCGACGATGGCCGGGTGGCGTTGGGTGGCGTCGAAATGCGGCGGCTTGAAGATCCGGTACTGCAAGGTCTGGCCGTCGGCGGCCTGCAGCGTGCCGAACTCGGGCACGGCGTTGTCGGCGAGATAGGGCGCGTCGGGATGGTGTGCGTCGAGCGCGTTCTCCCGCAGATAACCGGTCAACCGCCCGTTCGCGTCGTGCAGGCTCACCTGCGGCGGCTGGTCCACGCTGTTGAACGTGTCGACGTAGAAGCGCGCGTTCGAGGCCATGGCGATGCCGTGCAGGCCGGCGCGCTGCGAGAGACGCTCGACGTGCCGCGGCTCGGCGGTGTCGAGCGAGGTACGGTAGAGCTGCCGTTCCAGGGGGCCGGCCTCGGTGGCGGTGAAGTACACCTGCCGGTGCGTCTCGTCGACGGCCTTGATGGCGCGCGCGCGCAGATCGTCCACGTTCCATGCGCCGGCGGTCAGCGGCCGGATGAGGCGGCCGTCGTCGGCATACAGGTACAGGTGACGGTAGCCGTCGCGCGCCGACGCCCAGATGAACTCGCGCGACTTCTTCAGGAAGGTCAGCTCGTCGTGGAGCTCGATCCAGGTGTCGCTGGTCTCGGTGAGCACCACCCGGCTGCGGCCCGTGGTCACGTCCGCGAACAACAGATCGAGTGTCTTCTGGTCGCGGCTCTCACGCTGCACGGCCAGCGTCCTGCCGTCGGGCAACCAATCCACGCGCGCGAGGTAGATGTCCTCGTCCCGGCCGAGGTCGATGCGGGTGGTGGCCCCCGACCGGAGATCGACGACCTGGAGTTGCACGCGCACGTTGGCGCCGCCCGCCGCGGGGTAGCGCTGCTCGAAGGTGGCCACGTTGTCCGCGGCGATCTCGAAGCGCTGCGTGAGCGTCACCGGCGACTCGTCCACGCGGACGTAGGCGATGCGCGCATCGTCGGGTGCCCACCAATAGCCGGTGCTGCGATCCATCTCTTCCTGGGCGACGAACTCCGCCATGCCGTTCTTGATCGGGCCGCCGCCGTCCGATGACAAGGATTTTTCATTGCCAGAACCCAGATCGTAGGCATACAAGTTCTGGTCGCGCACATAAGCCACGTAGCCGCCGCGCGGGGAGATGGTGGCGTCGGTGGCGAAGCCGTCGCGCCCGCCGATCTGCCGCACCGCCTCCGCGGCCGGCCTGCCCAGGTCGTAGTAGAAGAGCTTGCCGTCCAGAGGGAACAGGAGTGCGCGCCCGGTAGGCGCGAATGAATATTCCACGATGCCGGAAAGCGCCGCCTTGCGCTGTCGTTCGCGCCGGCCGCGTTCCTCGTCCGACAGCGTGCCGGGCGTGGGTGCGAGGATCCTGGAGTCGACCAGCAACCGCGGGCGCGCGTGGCGCACGTCGTATTCCCACAGGTCCAGGCGGTCGGGGTCGTCGCTCTTGCCCTGCAGATACGTCACGCGCGAACCATCGGGCGCGATCTGCAGGCCGACGATGGTGGGGCCCGCCAGGGCCGGCGCGTCGAACAAGCGATCGATGGTGAGTTCGGGGTGCCCCGCGGGCGCGGCCGCGCCAGCCTCCGCGCCCACGCCGGCGCCCGCCACGGCGCAGGCCATCAGGGTCGGCGCGAGGTAGCGCCGGGGATTACGCGATTCGACCATTCGCAGGAACCTCGGGGTTGGGCGGTTTCGTTGACGGCTCGATCATCGGCGGGTCAGGCGGTAACACACCTGGTGCAACGCCGTGACGCCCTTGCCGCGCATGCGCGGCTCGCTCGACAGCACGTCGCGCCGTTCGCACTCTTCGATGAGATGGTGGGCGCCGTACAGCCGCCGCACCTCGGCGGCGGGCACGGAGAACGGCGGTCCGGCCATCTGCGCCTGGGCATATTCCAAGGTGATCAGCAGGGTGCGCGCACCGCGCGGCGTGAGTTCGGTCATGTGGCGCACATAGGGCGCGCGCCGGTCCTCCTGCCAGGACACGAGCGACGCCCGGTCGTAGACGCCGGCCACGTGGCCCACATGCCCGGGCGTCAGGGCGAAGAAATCGCCGCACCACAGGTCGAGGCACGGCGCTTCGTAGCGATCGAAGTCGATTCGTCCCCCGCCGGCGGCGTGCGGGTCGGGATTCGCCGGCGAGCGGCGGGCCGCGATCCCGTTCTCCAGGCAGAAGGCTTCGAGCGCCACGGCCGACAGTTCCACGCCGGACACGTGATGACCCCGGTCGCGCAGCCAGATGAGATCCAGGCTCTTGCCGCACAGGGGAACGAAGACGCGCGCATCCGCGGCGAGTTCCAGGTGCGCCCAGTGCCGGGTCAGGGCGTGTTCGACCTCGGGCTGGTGGAAGCCGATGTGGCCGCTGTGCCAGCGCTGCAGCCAGAAGTCAGGTTGCAAGGATCAGGACTCGCGCCCGGGATCGGGCCGCAGTTCGTCGCCCGGCTCCGCGTCATCCGGAATGGTGTGCTGCTCGGTGAGCCAGGCGCCCAGATCGATGAGCCGGCAGCGGTCGCTGCAGAAGGGCCGGTACGGCGAGTCCGCCGACCAGACGACGGGCCGCCGGCAGGTGGGACACTTCACGGAGACCACGTCCGCACCCGGTCAGGCGCAGCACGTGAGCAGGAACGGCACGTCGGTGTCCACGTGCACGGGACGGCTGGTGGCCGTGGTCCACCGCAGGAACCGGATGGTGCACCGGTGCTGGCTGCCGCTGATCTCGGGAAACAGGTCGCTCGCGGGCGGCATGGTCACGCGCACCAGCTGGCATGGATTCTCGCGGTCGAATTGCAGCTGGTAGATGCCGCCGATGGCCGTCTCGTGCTTGCGCTTGGTGTTCTGGCGGGTGAGCCACAGCAATTCGGCGATGCTGTCGCAAAGCGGCCTGATGAGCGTCAGCCACGCATCGAATTCGGCGGTGCGCACGTCGGCGGGCCGCGTCAGCCAGAAGCAGTAGTCCGGCAGATCGAAATCGCAGGTGCCTCCCGGGATGGCGCTGCGGTGCTTGATGGCGCTCAGGAATTCCGAGTCGCGCAGCGGCCCCATGAAATTGCCGCCGGCCGTCGCCAGCTCCTCGCGCATCTTGATCAGGTTGGACATCAACGCCTTCAGCCGGCTGGCGTCGACCCCGGACTTGGACTGGAATTCGCGCAGCACCAGGACGTGGCGTTCGAGCTCCTTCAACACGTCGCTGCGCGAATCGCCGCGCGCGGTGATGGCCAGTATCTCGAGCAGACTCGTGACCGCCGAGCGCGTACTCCACGGATTCGGAAAATCCGCGTGGTACGACGCCTGCGTGTAGAGGAATTCCAACCGCAGGAACGTGCGCATGCGCTCGTTCAGCGGCTGCTCGTAGGTGACCGGCGCCAAATCCGGCTCGGCGTCGGGTCTTGGGTCGAGATTGGAGTTCATGCCCTATTCTGATCCAACCCGAGGCCCAGGGTAAACCTTGGATTTTGGTTATTGCGATCCGCGGGCGGGCGGCCGGCGATCGCCCGCCGCCGCCAGCCGCAGGTAGCGCTCATGCAGCGCATCCACGGCCTGCTGCAATTCGGCGATGCCGCCGTCGTTGACCAGCACGTCGTCCGCCGCGGCGAGGCGCGCAGCACGCGGGGCCTGCGCCGCGACGATGGCGCGCGCCTGCTCCGGGCTCGACGCGTCGCGCGCCATCACCCGTTTCAATTGAAGGTCCTCGTCCACGTCGACAACCAATATGCGGTCGACGCGTTTCAGGTTTCCACCCTCGACCAACAGCGGGATTGCCAGCACCACGTAGGGACCCGCGGCCGCGACGGCGCGCGTTTCCATCTCCGCACGGATCAGGGGATGGAGGATTGCCTCGAGCGCGCGACGCAGGCCGGCATCCGCGAACACCACGCGCCGCAGCGCCTGCCGGTCGAGGCTGCCGTCGGTGGCGAGGATCTCGCAACCGAACCGTGCCACCACCTCGGCAAGGCCCGTGCTGCCCGGCACGACGACGGCGCGGGCCACGTCGTCGGCATCGACGACCGGGACGCCGAGTTCGACGAAGCGTGCGGCCACCGTGCTCTTGCCGCTGGCGATGCCGCCGGTCAGGCCGATGCGAAAGGGGGGCGCCACGGCCTAGCGGTCGAGTCCCGACAGGTGCAGATAGCCGGCGAGCATCGATGAACCATACATCATCGCCAACCAGCCCGCCGCGGCCAGATAGGGTCCGAAAGGCATGGGCGCGGCGCGGTCGCGACCCCGCGCAACGATCATCGTGATGCCGAGCACCGCCCCCGTGGCGGCGGCCAATAAAATCACCAACGGCAGGAGTTTCCATCCCAGCCAGGCGCCGAGCGCGCCGAACAACTTGAAGTCGCCGTAGCCCATGCCCTCCTTCCCCGTCACCAGACGAAAGGCGTGATACACCGACCACAGGCTGAGATAGCCCGCGGCCGCGCCGATGACGGCGTCGCGGGGCGAGACGGGCAACCCGAAGCCGGGTTGCGCGCCGATCGACACCGCCGCCAGCAAGCCGGCCCACAGCAGCGGCAGGGTGATGTCGTCGGGCAGCAGCTGGTGATCCAGGTCGATGCCGGTGAGCGCGATCAGCGCCCACGTGACCACCAGCGCACACCCCGCCGCCGCGCCGAAGCCGAAATGCCATGCGACGGTGGCCGACAGCACCGCGGTGGCGAGCTCCACCAACGGATAGCGCAGCGAGATCGGCGTGCCGCAGGCGGCGCAGCGGCCGCGCAGCAGCAGCCAGCTCACCACCGGGATGTTGTGCCAGGCGGCGATGGGTGTCTTGCACGAGGGGCAGGCGGAGCGGGGGACGCTCAGCGTCATGCGCGGGGGTGGTGGGGGCGCCGGGGGCGCGGTGAGGTCGCCGGCATCGGCGTCCAGTTGCGCGGCCTGCGCGCGCCATTCCCTGTCCAGGATGATGGGCAGCCGGTAGATCACGACATTCAAAAAACTGCCGACCATGAGGCCGACGACGAACGCCGTTCCGGCGAACCACGCCGGCTGACCGGCATACAGCGCCGCGAGTTCGCTCAGCATGGCGGAGCGCGGTACGCGGCGCCGATGGTTATCCGACCACCTGGCCCAGCTTGAAGATGGGCAGGTACATGGCGATCACCATGCCGCCGACCAGCACGCCGAGAATGGCCATGATGAGGGGTTCCAGAAGGCTCGACATGCTGTCCACCGCATTGTCGACTTCGGCCTCGTAGAATTCGGCAACCTTGCCCGACATGGTGTCGAGCGCGCCCGATTCCTCGCCGACGGCGATCATCTGGATCACCATGTTGGGAAACAGGTCCGTGTTCTCCATGGCGCGCTGCAGGCGTTGCCCCGTCGCCACTTCGTCCTTCATGGACAGCACGGCCTCCTCGTACACGATGTTGCCGGTGGCGCCGGCCACGGACTGCATGGCCTCGACCAGCGGCACACCGGCCGCGAACATGGTGGCGAGCGTGCGGGCGAAGCGGGCGATGGCCGCCTTTTGAATGATGGGTCCGACGATGGGTGCTTTCAACATCATCCGGTCCATGCCCAGCTGCATCTTCTTCGACCGCTTGAGAAAGTAGAAGAACGCATAGAAGGATCCGCCCACCACCATGGCGAGCCACCAGCCTTGATGTTGCACGAAACGCGAAAGATTGACCACCATCTGCGTGAACGCCGGCAGATCGGCGCCGAAGCCCTTGAACAATTCCTCGAATTGCGGAATCACGAAGATCAGCAGGATGACGGAGACGATCACCGCCACGCACAGCACGGCGATGGGATAGAACAGCGCCTTCTTGATCTTCTTCTTGAGGGCCTCGGTCTTCTCCTTGTAGGTCGCGATCTTGTCGAGCAGCGCCTCGAGCGCACCGGCCTGTTCGCCCGCCTCCACCAGGTTGACGAACAGGCTGTCGAAGTACAGCGGGAACTTGGCGAGGGATTCGTGCAGCGTGCTGCCGCCCTCGATGCTGGCCTTGATGTCGAGCACCAGCTTCTGCATGGCCGGCTTTTCGTGGCCGTTGCCGATGATCTCGAAGGACTGCACCATGGGGATGCCGGCCGCCATCATGGTGGCGAGCTGTCGGCTGAAGATCGCGATGTCTTCGTTGGTGACCTTGCCTTTGGACTTGAAGAGGGTGCTCTGGCTCTTGACGCGCGTCGGCGCGACGCCCTGGCGGCGCAGGTCGGCGCGCAGCATGGCTTCGCTGGATGCCAGGGTCTTGCCGCGGACCTTGTTGCCGCGCTTGTCCTTGCCCTCCCAGAGGAACTGGATTTCCTTCTTGCCGGCCGCTGCTGTTGCTGTTATCGCCATGACGATCCCTTGTTGCTCACTCGATGGTGACGTTGTTGATCTCTTCGAGGCTGGTCAGCCCGTCCTTGACCTTCTGCAGGCCGGAGCGGCGCAGATTCCAGATGCCGTCCTTGGTGGCTTGC
Organism: uncultured Steroidobacteraceae bacterium; assembly: GCA_964657955.1. Taxonomy (GTDB): domain Bacteria; phylum Pseudomonadota; class Gammaproteobacteria; order Steroidobacterales; family Steroidobacteraceae; genus Bog-1198. Next base: position 6,232 of record CAZZWZ010000045.1, on the reverse strand, counting down.
TCGCCGATGTCGAGGGCGCCGCCGCCGCCCATGATGATGCGGCCGATGGTCTCGGTCACCGGCATGACCTGGTACAGGCCCATGCGGCCCTTGTAGCCGTCGGTGCAGAGGTTGCAACCCACGGCCTTGTACACCTTGATCCCGCGCTGGATGTCGGCGTCCTCGAAGCCCTCGTGCTTGAGCGCCTCGTCCGGGATCTCGATGTGCTGCTTGCAGTTGTTGCACAGCTTGCGGGCGAGACGCTGCGCGATGATGAGGCTCACCGACGTGGCGATCGCATAGGGCTTGACCCCCATGTCCACCAAGCGGGTCAGGGTCTGCGGCGCGTCGTTGGTGTGCAGCGTTGACAGCACCAGGTGGCCGGTCTGGGCCGCCTTGATGGCGATCTCCGCCGTTTCCAGATCGCGGATTTCGCCCACCATGATGACGTCGGGATCCTGCCGCAGGAAGGCGCGCAGCGCCGACGCGAAGGTCAACCCCACCTTGTTGTTGACGTTGACCTGGTTGATGCCGGGGAGGTTGATTTCGGCCGGATCCTCGGCCGTCGAGATGTTGCAGTCCTCGGTGTTGAGGATGTTGAGGCCCGTGTACAGCGACACGGTCTTGCCGCTGCCCGTGGGTCCCGTGACCAGGATCATTCCCTGCGGCTTGGCGAGATAGCGCAGATACGTCTCGCGCTGCACGGCCTCGTAGCCCAGCGCGTCGATGCCCAGCATGGCGCTGGACGGGTCGAGGATGCGGGTGACCACCTTCTCGCCGAACAACGTGGGACAGGTGCTCACGCGGAAATCGATGGCGCGGTTCTTGGAGAGCCGCATCTTGATGCGGCCGTCCTGCGGCACCCGCCGCTCCGCGATGTCGAGACGCGCCATCACCTTGAGGCGCGCGACGATCTTCACGGCGAGCTGCACGGGCGGCAACGCAACCTCTTTCAGCACCCCGTCGATGCGGGTGCGGATGCGGAAAATCTTCTCGTAGGGCTCGAAATGGATGTCCGACGCCCCCTTCTTGATGGCGTCGAGCAGCACCTTGTTCACGAAGCGCACGATGGGCGCGTCCTCGACGTCGTCCCTGGTGGCCGAGCTCATGTCGGTCTCGTCGTCGCCGCCGCCCGTGACCTCGAGGTTTTCCAGATCGAGGTCTTCGTCGGACAGGACGGGCATGATGGCTTCGGCCTGATCGATGGCCTTGGTCACCGCCAGCTGCAGCTTGTCGTCCTCGACCACGACGAACTCGATGCTCATCGAAGTCTGGAAGCGGATCTCGTCGAGGGCGCTCAGGTTGGTGGGATCGGCCACCGCCAGGAACAGCCGCTTGCCGCGCTTGAGCAGCGGCAGCACGCGGTGCTTCTGCAATAGTTTTTCGCTCACCGAGCGCACGGCTTCGGGGTCGAAGGTGATGGCATCCAGGTCCATCAACGGCACGCCGAATTCATTGGCGGCGGAGATGGCGATGTCGCGCGCGGTGGCGAGATTCGTCGCCACCAGGTGCGTCACCAGGTTGACGCGCTTCTCCTTGGACTTGGCAATGGCCTGCTGCATGGTCGGCTCGTCCAACAAACCGTCCTGCACCAACCGCTGCGCGAGACCCCCCAACGCACCGCGATTGCTGCCTCCGAGTGTCATTACCGCGTTGTCGTTCATGGGGTTACGGAATTCCAGATACGCAAGCGTCGTCAGCCTGCTGCGATCGTTAGTACCTAACTGTCAAATTCTTCGGGATACTTGCACATCACACGGCCGGCCCTCCGTGACATCGTTCCCACAATCGAACTTATTGTCTTCGGACAGACCGAATTGATGGCTGCGTTTCGCCGTGCGGAAGGCTGTGTGCCGGATGCACAAAAGACGAGGCCCTTCAGATGAAGGGCCTCGTCGTTCCAACTATTCTGGAACTATGCCTCTGATATCAAGCATGGCAGCTCTGCGGCAAATACTGGGAGACGACGGTCGTGGTCGCCGCGGTATCGGTGCTCAGCGCGACCAAGCCGGCAGGCACTGCGGCCGAACCGCATACCCACACGAGGTCCAGATTGGCGTTCGAATACGGCAGGAGCGCCAATACTTTCGCACCGATCTTCGCGTTCGCCTGATTACCGAATGTCACTTCGATGGCGCCCGCCGTCACGGCTGTTTTAGTGACATATTTGCCGGCCGACGAACCATTACCCGTCAGAGCGGCTATGGTCGCGGGCATGGTTCCCATGCTCGCATAATATTCCGCGATGGGCGTTTTCAGGCCATCACCCAGGTTCAAGCCTTCCGTGACCTGAGCGCGGATGGTGTAGTTCTGATACGCCGGGATGGCGATGGCGGCCAAAATACCGATGATGGCAACCACGATCATCAATTCGATGAGGGTGAAACCCTTTTGCACTTGCTTCAACATGTTAAAAACTCCTGATGGAAACCTAGACTTCATTTCGAGCAACGGCAGAGGCCGGTGACGTGAACAAAGCAAGCGCTGTGCCAGTCTCGGCCAGGCGTTTTTAAGTGGTTGAATTCATTCGAGATAAAGGCTCTTCTGGCCCGACGAGCCCAGCTTGGGGCGGCAGGCTTCTGCCGCGCCACCAACACTTCGCGTCAACAAGTGACAATTCGCGTCACTGCCGTGCAGCAGGTCGATCATGCGACGTGGTCGGCCTCTTCGTGGTAGTCGCCGTCCGCATTGATGCGCCAGATATCGGCCTTGCCGCGGCCGGCGTGGAGGATGGCGTCGACGGCGGCGTTGGCGGCCAGCATGGAGTGGTCCTGGTTGTTGTAGCGGTGCATGCCGTTGCGACCGACGGGGTAGACGTTGATGAACTGGTCCAGGTACGCGCGGACCTGGCCGAACTCACGGTACTCGCCGAAGTAGGCCGGATAGGCCTTGGGAACGCGGACCAGGGTGCCGTCGAGCACGTCGCGACGATCGATCAGGCCGATCTTCTCGAGTTCGCCGGCGGCGAAATCGACGAAGCGGCCGTCCTCCATGGACCACAGGTCGTCCCCCTCGCCGCAGAAGTACTCCAGTCCCAGCCAGATCGTAGCGGGATCGGCCACCATGGCAGGGCTCCAGTTGTTGAACACCTGCAGGCGCCCGATGCGCACGTCGGGCTCCTGGATGTAGATCCAATTGTCGGGGGGCATGCCGTTGCCGGGCGACGCCGTGGCCTTGGCGCCTCGCGGTCGCATCCGCCGCAGCAACAGGCCGGCGGTCATGAAGTCGCGGTACGGCAGCCGCTCGGCGATCTGCACCACGCGCGGGTTGGAGGGTTGCAGCAGCGCCGTGAGGTCGCGCACGGGCATGGTCGATATGAAGTGATCGCAGGCCACCCGTCGGTCCGCGCCGACGTGGTCGCGCACGATGACCGCATCGACGTGAGTGCCGGTGCGTTCGATGCCGACGATGCGCTGTCGCAGGTGCACCTCACCGCCGCCCGCGATCACGCGGCGCGCCACCTCTTCCCACATCTGACCGGGTCCGAACTTCGGATACAGGAAACTTTCGATCAGGCTGGTCTCCGTTCGCCGCTGCGCCGTCGCGCGCCCGGCCGCCATGCGTCCCACCGGTTCGCTGCGCCACGGCGCCGTATGCGCGGCACGCCGCAAGGGCGTGGTCACGGCGTGCGCCAGCGCCTTGCTGATGGACAGGCCTTTGATGCGCTGGGAGCCCCACTCGGCCGAGATGTCGCGGCAGGGGACGCCCCAGACCTTCTCCGTGTAGTCCTTGAAAAAGGTGCGGTACAGGCGGTCGCCGAACCGGTTGATGAAAAAATCCTCGAGCGTGGTCTCGGGCCGCAGCGGCGCGAGGCGGGCTCGCCCGTAGCTCAAGCCCACCTTGAAGGTCTCCGCGACGCCCATGTTGCCGAGCGTCGCCGCATCGAGCTTGAGCGGATAGTCGAAGAAGCGGCGACGATGGAAGATCCGCGACAGACGCTGCCGCACCAACAGCACGTCGTCGCGCGAGGCGGACGCCGTGGCGGTGGGACTGAAGGGCGCGGAGGTTCCTTGATAGGCCAGGCGCACCGCGGCACCCGAGGCCGGCTGATCGTCGGCCAGCGGCAGGATCTCCTGCCACCAGCGCATCACCCAGTCGGACTTGGAGAAGAAGCGGTGACCGCCCAGGTCCAGGCGGTTGCCGCGGTAGCGGACCGTCTTCGAGATGCCGCCCACCTGATCGTCGGCCTCGAACACCAGCGGCACGATGTCGGACCGGCGCAGCAGTTCGAGTGCGGCCGTCAATCCCGCGGGACCGGCGCCGGCGATGACGGCCGTCTTACGCGGGGCGTCGTCGGACATGGTCACGCACCGCCGCGCACGCGCCGGCAATCGTAGAGATTCCAGTTCTGCCACAAGCCGGCGCGTTCGTGCACCAGGGGCTCGAAGCCCACGTTCTCGCGGGCGATCAGGAAGCCGAGCTGCGGATCGCCGCAGAGCTGCATCAGGCTCGCGGCCGTGAGCGGCGTCCAGCGCGACGATTTCACGCCGCCTCGGGCGGCGCGATTCTTCGACAACAACTTCCAGTCCTCGTTCGTGAGCGGCAGCAGCACCGCGGAGCGGCGCGCGACCTCGAGCGCCGTGGCGCGCGAGAAGATCACGCCCGCCGATTGATCCAGCGACAGATAGCTCGGCCGCCCGAGCGTGAACCAAGCGAACGAGGCGGCGTCGCGCCCGTCCGCCAGGTACACGCTCGCGGTGGGCGGAATCGCGTCGCGCCAGGGCGCGAACTGCGCAACTTCGGACGCGGTGCCCACGCTGTCGGGGTTGCGTAATTGCACGGGTGCCAGAAGCGCGGCGGCCCCGATCAGCACGGCCGATGCCGCCGCCGGCAGCCACACCGTACTCGATTTTCGCAGGGACTGCCACGCCATCACGAGGAGCAGCGCCAGGGGGAGGCGGATCGCGGCGCTGAACCCGGCGTCCTGCAGGAGGAGCGGCACGCGGTGCAGCGGCGCCGCCACCGAGGCTTGCCGGACCGCCGGCAAAGCGGCCAGCTCCGTGCCCGCCCACGCCAGCATGCCGAGGCCCGACACCAGCGTGAGCGTCAGCATCGCGGTGGACCGCGGCATGCCGAGCATCACGCCGGGCAGGCGCGTTCGCAGCAGGAAGAGCACCAGCGCCGCGGTCGCGAGCCACGGGGCATGCCCGCCCAATGTCCATCCGCCGAGCAACCACAAGGCGCACAGCGGGCCGCAGCGACGGTCGCGCCAGACGGCGAGTGCGGTGGGGAACACCAGCAGGGCGGCGACGAACGCCGTGATCCACACCCAGCGCCAGGCCTGTCCTTGCACGAAGAGCGCGACCGGTTGCCAGGCGCCGGGGATGGCGATGCCGGCGATGGCCGAGACCAAGAGGCCCGAGACCCCCACCAGGGCGGCGGCGAAGCACAGCTTGCGCACGCGCGCGTCCGTGAAGAGGGCGGCGGACAGCGCCAACGAGGCGAAGGGCCGCGCGTTGATCGCGGCGTCGGTGAGAGACCAGAGGGGGACGAATAAGAATTGCGACCGTTCGCGCACCACCGCCAGCCACGCCGGGTCGAGCAGCGCCAGCGCCGGATGGCGCCCCAGCACGGCGTGCAACGCGGATGCATTGGCGGCGAGGGTGGTCACCAGCACCGTCGCCACGCCCGCCGCGGCGAGACCCACGCTCACCCGGTCGGGCAGGTTCAGGAAGATCAACGACAGCAACGCAGGCAATGCCATCAGCGGATGGATGAACAATGCGGCCGCCGCGATGGCCAACGCGGCCGGCGGGGCACCGCGAATGTGCACGGCCAGCGCGGTGACGGCCAGCGCTTCGGCCGCCGAACGCGCGGTGAGGTAGTCCTCGGCGAAATGAAACACCCGGTGCGAGCCGTACGTCCCGACACCCAGCGCGAGCAGGCCCACCGCGAGCCAG
>CAZZWZ010000045.1:0-343 GCA_964657955.1 uncultured Steroidobacteraceae bacterium | reverse complement strand
GTCCAGGCGGCGGCCAGGAACCAGGCGGCGAACGCCAGGGTCAGCGTGCGCGCGGCGTCGATCAAGCCCAGCCACCGGATGACGGCGGCGTAGAGCGGCGAGAACAGCGTGAACTGATCCTGGGAAAGATTTTGTAGATAGAGGTCGGCATGCAAGGCCGGATTCATCGTGGCGAGCGCCTGCACCGCGTAGATGCGCGCATCCTGCGACAGACCCTGATAGGGATGGCAGATGAGCCAGGCGGCGACGAGCAGGGCGAGCAGCGCCGCGTCGACCGCGCGCGGGGGTACCGACGCCGGACGGATGTTCAGGCGGGCCCCACGCTCACGCACACCCCACGCTC
>CAZZWZ010000044.1:9877-16135 GCA_964657955.1 uncultured Steroidobacteraceae bacterium | reverse complement strand
GACTCAATACCACCAATATCGGGAGTTGAGAAACAACGATTTGAGAGGATATGCAAGACTCTACTCCGTCAGAACCCGGATCTCATGGGCTCTGAGACCTTGATGGAGTCATTGCAGGCCAGATGGAGAGAGCCTTCCTTCACCATTCACTACATCCAAAATTCAACACCCGCCAATTCAACCATCATTTCTCGCGCTGCGAAGGCTCATATCTCCATTCGCCTAGTACCCAACCAGACTACCACAGTCATTCAAAATGCTCTGCAAAATGTCTTACATTCTGCTTTTGAGAAGCTAAGCACTTCCAATACGCTGACAATCAATTTTGAGCATTCAGCTGAGCCGTGGCTCGGAGACCCAAATAATAAGATATTCAAACTGCTTGACGAAGCCATCATGGAGGTTTGGGCACCTGTCCGCTCGGAAAGACAATCGGCAACAGCATCTCCGACGAGCCCAACCTCAAAAGATCCTTCTCATGGGCTCAAAAGCCCAAAGATGGCTCCAGCAACTTCGTCAACTCTGTCATCGATTAGCGATGGACCAGTGGAGACGAGCCTGCCCCTGCGTCACCAAAAGTCTTCCTCAAGAACAGGAAATCAACATATTCCGCAGAAGCCTCTCTATATTCGAGAAGGTGGCTCAATTCCAGCAATCAGATTTCTGGAACAAGAATTCAATGCACCCGCGGCTCATCTGCCGTGCGGCCAAGCGAGCGACAGCGCTCATCTGAACAATGAGCGGCTGAGGCTGCTAAATTTATATAAGAGTAGGGAGATTTTTCGAAAGGTGTTTCTTGAATTGCCATTGAGATGAATCTCGTTGGATATAGACCTGAGAATCGTGTTCTCACAACATTATTTCACTTCGACGTACTTGTGGTAAATTTAGAAGCGATGGTCCTTTAATGTATACCTGATGAAAAGATCTCTTTGTGGCGCTTTGCACAGCCTCTCTCCTGTGGCTGAGCTGTCCTTTCCCATTTCTCACCGCTGTAGCCCTCTCTGCCCATGACCAATGACCGTCTTCTTTCTCCACACCAGTCGCTAGAGCGTCCGCCACGTCCCAGAGGGTCAGCGACACGGCGCCGCTCGGAGCGCTAGGGCGTACCCACGGTGAATGCGAAAGTCCCTTTGGTGATGTGACCGTCGTCGGCCGAGACGGCGGTCCAGTGCACGTCGTACCTGCCGGGACTCAATGTCGGCAGCGGCAACGCAATGGTCTTCGCCGCCTTCGCCTCGTGATCGAACGTGACGGGCGTGTCCTTGCCGCCGTCGCTCAATGTCAGCGACGCCAGCTTGACCTGTTCGTCGAAGGTCAGTGTCATCGAGGTCGGCGCCTCGGCGACATGCGCGTTGCTCGCGGGCACGGAGCTCGTCAATCGGGCATGGGCAAACACCGGGCCGCCCAGGAGGATTCCGGCCGCCGCGGCGGTCCGCACCAAGGTCTTCAACATCGTCGATCTCCTCGAAATCATGTGCTGTCTTCAGGCACGTCAGCTGATCGGGTTCGTTCGCTGCACATCTTACCGTGCCGTCGCGGATCGTACGCCGGCAAGACGTTTCCTCGCGCCGCGGGCATGCCGCGCATCGGCATTGCGCTGAGCAGGGTGATCTCGTGCAGCCCCCACGGCAGCACGAATATGCAGAAAATCACGAGGATTGCGCGTTGACCGGATCGGGGGTCCGTTCGCTACAGTTGCCCCCACGGTTGGCGCGCGTGATCTCATCGAGGGCCACAAGGAGCGGCTTCCATCGACCGCGTCACGCGAGCCGTCGTCGACACTGTGAATTCCGTCTCGATTTGGAGACAGTTGCGACGCCGGGCGTTAGCCGCTAAAAAGCTCCCCACGCTCGGGGGCTTGACGGGCATCGACGACAACCGAAGAACCACGACAGCGGTTGGTCGATCGTTCAGCAGGCACCCGGTATTTATTCGATGATCGATAACTCAGGGGTTCATGACATGCAATTACGCTCGGCTGTGCTGGCTTTGTTCGCGCTTTCCTTGGCCGTTTCGGCCCCAGGGTTCGCCGCGAGTACGACGTGGATTTACCGGGATGGTACTTTCAGCTGGCCCGGGGACTGGTCGGGGGGGCAGGTGAGCCTCAATTACCACGACAGCTCCGGCGATCCGGGCGAGAAGGATCTGGCGGTCAGGGTGGACCACCCCTGGGGCTTCTGGCTGCCGTACTGCCCGCAGGTGGGACCGAACATCAACGGCTATCACGTGCCGTCATGCAACATCGCCGGCTACACCTCCATCACCATGCAGCTGAAGGCCACCCGCCGCGGGCAGAAGTGGGGCCTCGTCATCTACAAATACAACGTCCACGACGGCGTTCTCAGCGACGACACCCCGGTGGGGTCGGTGGAGGATCTCACGCCGTACGGCGGCAACGCGGTGGTCGGGAAATTCGTGACCTACACCATCCCGCTCGCGGATCTGGGCGCGTCCGGCCTGACCACCATGTACAAGTTCCTGCTGCAGGACAAGAGCGGTTCGACCGGCCAGACGTGGTACGTGAACGACGTGGGATTCGAACGCTGACACGGTGAATCACGATTCGGTGCCGCACCGGCGGCGTGCAGGTGCGCCACCGACGCGTGAACGATGGGCTCCGCCGGCGGGATGCCGGCGGAACTCATGCCGGTCCGGGCTGACCGGGTTCAGCGTGCCGCCGCAGCAGATAAGCGACGATGAGCAGATTGAGCAGCAGCAACAACGCGCGGCCGGCATTGGGATGTTTGAGCAGCGCGAGGACCTCGAACGGGAGCAGGGAGGAGGTCGTGCCGATCACGAGCCAGCGGCTCCACACGTAACGGCGCTGCAGAGCCCAGCCCTCGATCAGCGTCACCACGGAATCCGCCAACACCGCGAGCGCCACCACCCGCACGTGGCTCGCGGTCGACGCGTCGATGAGTTGTTCGGCCAGCGCGATGCTCCACGTTTCCGTGACGTGATGTCGGATGAACTGGGCCGCATGGGCCAGTTTGGCCGCCGACACGGCCGAGCCGAAAAAGAAGAATGCCGCGGCCGCCAGCAGCTCGATGCCCGCCTTCGCGAGTTTGTAGCCGATGATCAGCCTCAAACCTGCCGGTGCCGGCGCCGACGGAGTTGCGGGGCGCGACCACATCAGGCGGCACGCAAGGCATCGGTCACCGACATGCGGGCCGCCCGCAATGCCGGAAAGAATCCGCCCAGAACGCCGATGACGCAGGCCCAGACGATGCCGGTGAGGATCAATCCCGGCGTCACCCGGAGCTTGAAGACGACCTGAGCGAATGCGCCGCCGAGCGTGCTGACGGAGTGGCCGTTGAAGAAGAGCCATGCCAGTCCCGCACCCATCGCGCCCCCCAGCAGCGAGAGCAGCAGCGCCTCCAGCATGACCGACAACAGCACGGGCAATGCGCCGAAACCGATGGCCCGCAACGTGGCGATTTCACGGCCGCGGGCGGCGACCGCCGAATACATGGTGTTGAGCGCACCGAACATGGCGCCGATCGCCATGATCACGGCCACCGTGTTGCCGACGACGTTGATGGTGGTGGTCAATTGTTGCGACTGGGCCGCGTAATAATCCGCCTCGCGCAGCACGTCCACCTTGAGCTGCGGATCGGTGGTCAATGAATCCTTGAAGCGGTCGAACGCAGCGGCGTCGGCAAGCAGCGCCACGCCCGAACTGTACCCCGTGCGCTCGATGGACGAGGCCACCGTGTCGACGTCGGCGAGGAGTTCCGATTCATGCACGTCGCCGTTGCTGGTGAACACGCCGGTCACCTGCCAGTCCGCATTGCGCAGGTGCAGTACGCTGCCCACCGTCAGACCTCGAAACTGTTTCACGGCACCCGCGCCGGCGATCAGCTCGCGAACGGCCGGCCGGAACGCCCGGCCTTCGACCACGATCAGCTCGGGGCGCACCGCCGCGGGCGTCAGGCCGACGCCCCGCAGCGTCACGTTGGCATCCGTCCCGGTGTCGATTTTCGGGATGTTGACCACCGAAACGAGCTCGCTCGACAGGAGTGCCCCTCCGGCGGCATCCTTCGCGATGCCCGGCGCGTTGCTGATCTTGGCCATGTCGGACCGCGTCAGATTGCTGTTGAGTTCGGCGTCGGAGCCGCCGCGCAAGATGATCACCCGGTCGGCGCGGCCGCCGTCCGCGAGGGTGTGCCTGAACCCGGCGCCCATGGCCAGCACCGAGACCATGACGGCGACCACGCCGGCGATCCCGATGACGATGACGCTGGATGCGCCCATGCGCTGCGGCAGCGTCTGCAGATTCATCCAACCGATGGCCGCGAACTGCTTCCACATGATGCGACTCAGCGCTTGTCCGCCAGTGCATCGACGATGTTCAAGCGCATCGCAAGCACGGCGGGCGCCAGCCCGACGATCAGGGCCAGCACCACGGCCACGGCGATGCCCGGCGCGAGCGCCCGCGGCGACAGCTCCACGCCCTGCAGCCCCTGCTGGATGATGGGCAGGGTGCCGAAGCTCAGGCCCAGGCCGACCAGTGCGGCGATGACGCAGAGCATGAGCGCCTCGGCGACCACCAACTCCAGCACGAGCGCGTCGCTGAAACCCAGGGTCTTCAACACGGCGAGTTCGGGGATCCGTTCGCGCACCGACTGCATCATGGTGTTCCCGGTGAGGAAGAGCAGCGTGAAGAACACCGCGCCGAGAATCGCCCGCAACACGAAGCCGATGTCGCCGTATTGTTTCACAAAGGTCATCGCGAAATCCTTGGCCGGCTGCGTCTTGGTCTCGTTCGAGGAATTGGCGAACGCGGCATCGATGCGGGTGGAGACCGCGGCTGACTGGGACGGGTCGCTGATCCGCTCTTCGAGCCATCCCACCTGGCCCTTGCCGAAGCTTCGACCTTCGTCGAACAACTCGTAATGGAAGAGCAGGGTGGAGGCCTGCTGACCGGCCTGCGTGGCATCCGCCATGTCGAAGGTGCCGACGATGTCGAAGGTCCAGTCGAGCGATCCCGACGGCTTCTGGGTCCAGATGGTGGAATGCAGCGGAATCTTGTCGCCCACCTTCCAGCCGTACTTGCGCATCAGCGCCGTATTGACCAGCGCGCCGCTGCGCGTGGCGTCGAAGGCGGACCTCGCCCCGCCGCTGATCTTGAACTCGTCGCGGTGAACGTCGAAGTAGCTCTCCGAGTCGACGGGCAGCGCGAAGATGAAGTTCTTCGACTCCTGAAAATATGCGCCGAACCAGGTGATCCAGGTGACCGCGGCCACTCCCGGCAGGGCGCGCACCTGCTGAACGTCGGCGAACGGCAGCGAAAGCGTGATGGAGTATTTGTTGACGGTGATGAGTTTATCGGCCCCGGTGACGCCGCTCGGATGACTGAACGCATAGTCCACGGTCTCGAGCATGCCGAACAGCAGGAAGGCGACGACGATCGAGAGCAGTGTGAACGTGGTGCGCAGTTTCCGGCGCCACAGGGTCGCCCAGACGAGCGGGAGGTATTTCATGCCGCCGACAACGCCCCCTTGTCCATGTGCAGTCGCCGGCCCGCGAATTCGGCGGCCTTGGGGTCGTGGGTGACCATGACGATGCTCTTGCCATGCTCGCGGTTCAACGTCTGCAACAGATGCAGCACGTCGTCGGCGGATTTGCGATCCAGATCCCCGGTGGGTTCGTCGCACACCAGCAGCTTCGGATCGGCCACCAGGGCGCGGGCGATGGCGACGCGTTGCGCCTGGCCGCCGGACAGTTCGTTCGGCTTGTGTTTCGCGCGGTCGGCGATGCCCACCAGGGTCAGCGCCGCCAGGGCGTTGCTCCGGCGTCTGGCCGACGAGAGTCGCGTCAACAACAGGGGCAGTTCGACGTTGCGCTGCGCGCTCAGCATGGGCATCAGATTGTAGAACTGAAAGACGAACCCGACGTGATCGGCGCGCCATTTGGCCAGGGGACCGCTGCCCAGCCGGTCGAGACGCCGTCCGGCCACGGTGATCTCCCCGGAGGTCGGCGTGTCCAGACCGCCGATCAGATTCAGCAGGGTGGTCTTTCCGGAACCGCTCGGGCCCATCAACGCCACGAACTCGCCCTGCGCGATGTCCAGCGTCAATCCGTCGAGCACGTCCACGTTTTGCCTGCCGCGGACGTAACGTTTGACCACGTTGCGAAGAGAAACGATCGCCTCGTTCATCGTGCATCCTCCCGTGCGCCGGCCGGCGTCGGCGCGGCCGATTCGATACGAATTGTCGCACCGTCCTCGAGCCGGTCGAGATTGCCCAGCGCGAT
>CAZZWZ010000044.1:0-9867 GCA_964657955.1 uncultured Steroidobacteraceae bacterium | reverse complement strand
GGGCCGGCCGCGCCTGTGCCGCCAGCATCCGCGGCGCCCGCGCCCGCGGCAGGCGCAATTCGCACTTCGCGGCGTTCGACCGTGTCACCGTGGATCACGAACACGGTGCCGGTGGCTCCCGACGCCCTGATCGCGGCGGCCGGAACGGTCACGGATGCCGGGTCCGGCGCCGGGTCTGCGGCATCGCGCGCCGGGGTTCCGCGGCCGGCATTGCCGGCCTGCGGCGGCGGATCGGCGAGAAACGACACCCGCACGCCCATCTCGGGCAGGATGCGGGCATCCTTCTGGTCGATGGCGATGCGTACCATGACGGTGCCCTTGCTCCGATCGGCCGTGGGAATCAACGCCGTGACGTGTGCCGGAATCTGCCAGTCCGGATAGGCATTGAGCTTAGCACTCACCGGTTGGCCGGACCGCACCCGGTTGATGAAATTCTCATTGACATCGACCTGGAATTCGAGCGAATCCATGTCGACGATGGTGCCGATGCCGGTCCGGGTGAATCCGCCCCCGGCGGAGATCGGCGAGACCATCTCGCCCGGCTGCGCCGCCTTGACGGTGACCACTCCCGCGAATGGCGCGTGCACCACGGTGTCGTCGAGATTGCGCTCGGCGGCGTCGACGCCGCGCGCCACCACCTCCACGTTGCTGCGCTGGGTGGCCAATTGGGCACGCAGGGCGTCCAGGGTGGTCTGCGCGTTGTCGACGGCGGCCTGACTCACGAAATGTCCCCGAAGCAGGCTCTTCTGGCGGTCGACATCGCGTTGCGCATTGGCGAGGTTGACCTGTGTTTCGGCCAGGCTGGCCCGGGCGAAGCCGAGCTGGGCGCCGGCCTGGCGAAGCGCCGCACGGATATTGGTGTCGTCGAGGCGCGCGATGGTCTGCCCCGCGGCGACGTGATCGCCCTCTTCGATGTCAAGCTCCACCATTTTCGCGGTGATCTTCGAGGCCACCGTCGCTTGACGACGCGCCACCACGTAGCCCGATGCATCGAGCACCGATCCGGGCGCGGCGGCGGCGGGACCCGTGGCCGTTTGCGCCACCGCGATGCGCACCGGTACGCCGGGCCGGCGCCACATCCAGACCACGCCGGCCGCGACCAGGAGAAGCGCCAGCAGCCCGACGCTCCACTTCCACCGTGTTTCCGGCCGGTCGTCACCGCGGTCGATGCGCAGCTGGTTGAGCAAATCGGATTTGTCGTCCATTCTTATGGTCGGCGCCCTTTCTCGGTACCGGCAGCATAACCGGCACGGATGACCGCGGTGACGATTGTTTGAAGATCTTTCCGGGTTTTGCACGAGGTCACCCGCTCATGAATTCATCGCGCACCGTTCGGCGCACGTTGGCGATTGCATCGATGGCAATGGCATCGATGACGGTGGTATCGCAGGCGCGCACCGGCACTCCGTTCACCCTGGCGCAGGTGCTCGGCTATCCCTACACGACGGAGCTGGCATCGGCGGAGCGGGGCGACGTCATCGGATGGGTCTCGAACCGCGCCGGCGTGCGCAACGTGTGGATCGCCCGGGGCCCGGCGTACACGCCCGTGCAAGTCACGCGGTATGCGGAAGACGATGGCCAGGAGATCACCCAGCTGACGTTCTCGCCCGATGGCATGCGCCTGGTGTTCGTGCGGGGCGGCGATCACGATGCCAACTGGCCGGCCGAAGGCAATCTGGCGCCCGATCCCGCAGCCTCGTCCGAGCAGCCCACGACGGCGATCTGGAGCGTACCCCTCACGGGCGGGACGCCGGAGAAAATCGACGACGGCGACGCACCGGTCATCTCCGTGCGCGGCCGGCTGGCTTACGTCAAGGACGGGCATGTCTGGAGCCGCTCCGGCGAAGGCCGCCCGGAACGCCTGTTCTTCGACCGTGGCAAGGACAGCGATCTGCGTTGGTCGCCCGACGGATCCCGTCTCGCGTTCGTCTCCAATCGCGGTGATCATTCGTTCATCGGCATCTTCACATCGACACAGGTGCCGCTGCGCTATCTGGCGAGCTCCACCGGCAACGATCTCGCGCCGCGATGGTCTCCCGACGGCACCCGGGTGGCCTTCGTGAGGACGGCCGGCGACGGCGGTGCACCGGAGCCGATTCTCACGCGCACGCCGCATCCCTGGTCGATCTGGGTGGCGAGCGCCGACAGCGGCGAGGGTCACGCGCTGTGGCGAAGTCCGGACACGTTGGCCGGCTCCTATCCCGAGGTTGCCGGCGAGGCCAATCTGCACTGGATGGGCGACCGCATCGTGTTCCTGGCCTACCTGGACGATTGGCCGCATCTGTATTCCCTGCCGTCGTCGGGCGGTACGCCCACGTTGCTGACGCCGGGCGCGTTCATGGTCGAGCACGTCACCGAAAGCGGCGACCATCGCTCCATCGTGTACGACGCGAACACCGGTGCCACGGCGGGCGATGACGCCCGGCGGCATCTGTACCAGGTGCCCGTCGATCACGCCGCGGCGGTGGCATTGACCTCCGGCGATTCGATCGAGTGGACACCGGTCGCCGCCGGGGCAACCCATGCGGCCTTCATCCGCGCCGGCGCCAGGCAGCCGCCGTCCGTCGGCATCGTCGACCTGGCATCCCATCGCGTGGTGCTGCCGGATGCGGCGCTGCCCGCGGATTTTCCGGCGGCGCAGCTGGTGACTCCGAAGCCGGTGGTATTCCAGGCGGCCGACGGCACGCGGGTCCACGGTCAGCTGTTCCGTTCCGAGACGGCAGGCGCGGCGCTGCCGAAGGCCGGGGTCATCTTCATTCACGGCGGCCCGCCGCGACAGATGCTGCTGGGTTTTCACTACATGGAGTACTACAGCAACGCGTATGCGGTGAATCAGTATCTGGCGTCGCGCGGCTTCGTGGTGCTGGCGGTGAACTACCGGCTCGGCATCGGCTACGGCCGCGCGTTTCAGCAGCCCGACCACGCCGGGCTCGCGGGTGCGGCGGAGTATGCCGACATCCTGGCCGCCGCCGGATTCCTGCGGTCACAACCGGGAGTCGACGCCCGGCGCATCGGCCTTTGGGGCGGCTCCTACGGCGGCTATCTGACGGCGCTGGCGCTCGCACGCAATTCGGACGTGTTCAAGGCGGGCGTCGATTTCGCCGGCGTGCACGACTGGTCGCGGCTGCTCGACGAATGGACGGGCAAGCCGGTCACGCGGTACGAGAAGGGCGATCGCGAACAAGCCTTGGCGGCGGCGTGGAATTCATCGCCCGTCGCCGCCGTCGAGGGCTGGACGTCCCCGGTGCTGCTGATCGACGGCGACGACGATCGCAATGTGCCGTTCGTTCAGACCGTCGACATGGTGCGCCGTCTCGAGGCCCGCCACGTACCGTACGAAGAACTCATCCTGCCGAACGAAATCCACGGCTTTCTGCGCCACGATTCGTGGCTGCGGGCGGACCAGGCCGCCGCCGATTTCCTGGCACGCGGTCTGGGTGTCTCCGTGAAGTGAGAGGCCGCAGCTCGCCCGCCCGGGTGCGCCGGGCGGCCCGGCGGTGGGACCGGCCGGGTCGGGCCCGTGCACGGGTTTCAACCGCGCAGCAACGGAAAGGTCACGCCGATCGCCCAGGCGAACGCAACGGCGTTGGCGAATCCCGCCACCAAGGGGTGTCCGGTCCGTCGGTAAGTCCAGCGACTGATCAATCCGTACACCAGGAAGAACACCGCGATCACCGGAACGATGATGATGAGGAAGAACAGACGCTCGGGATCGAGCGCCACCGCGATCCCGAGCGACGCGAGGAACGCGATCTTGGTCGCGGCATAGGCACCCCGGGCAGCGGCATCGCCGTGGGTCAGCCATTCGTCGCTCAAAAAATACGGCAGTGTCCCGCCGAGCAGCGCGAGCACCAGCACCCCGCGCCCGTGACCAGGGATGAACGACGTGACGAACGTGTCGATGGGCCAAACGAGCGCGACGAACCCGTAGAGAATCACGGCCGCCGTCGCGACGACCAGCGCCACGGGGCCTGTCGATCGCGCCGCCGCCGATGTGTCGTGGCCCACCAGGGCCACGCATCCCACGGTCAGCAGTCCGTACACCGCAAAGTGCGCCGCGAGATAATCGCCGACGAGCACGGGCAGGAAATGCGTGGGCAGCACGCGCAGCAGCAGCGGTGTTGCGAGCGGGGGAACGAGGAGCGGCAGCCACAGGCGAGACCATGGGATGCCGGCGCCCAAGCCCGTGCCCACCCGCGGCAGCAGCGCCGACAGCGGACGGGCGAGCAGCACCGCGCCCGCCAGCAGCAGCGCGATCCAAGGACCCCGGCTTTCGAGGGGCAAGCCGCCGCGGTCCATCGCAAAACATCGATCCAGCCACTGCAACGCTTCACGCAGGCTGTCGCGGCTGTACAGCACGCCGACGTGTTCGACGCCCGCGCTGAATGCAACCCGTCGCCCCGTACCCTTCGCCGGGTCGCCGTAGGTGATTCCGGCGCGCGCTGCGCCGGGTGCCGTGGCCAGGCCGGCCGCCCGGAGCGCTTCGCGCTTCAACTGGGTTTCCCAATCGCCGACGATGACGAGGAGATTGCGAGGCGAGGTGGCCGTCACCGCCGGTGAGAACATGGAGATGGCGATGGTGGCGCTGACGTCGGGAGCCGTTTCGGCGAACCGCACCACGACGTCGGTGGCCATCGAATGTCCCAGCACCGCGAGCCTGCCGTCCCCCAGGGTGCGGGCGACGGCAGCGATGTTCCTCGTCTGTTCGAGCAGCGTCCGGGTCGCCCCGTTCGGATCGGTGATGCTGCCGGTGAGCGGCAGCGGATTGCGGCCGTGGCCCAGGAAATCGAAGGTGACCGCGACGTAGCCATGGCGGGCGAACGCCAGTGCGAAAGATTGCATGAGTTGCTGCGAACCTGCAAAGCCGTGCGCGATCAGGATCACGGGCGACGGTGCGCCGGAGGCCGGCCGATAGACGGTGGCCGGCGTTTCGTCGATGACGATCTTGGAAACGATAACCCCCGCACCCGCTGCGCGCAGTTCGAAGCAGGCGCATGCAAGGGCCGTCACGGCCACCACGATGAGCAACCGGTCGAAGGCAGCCGACCGCCCGGGCCGCATGCGCCCAGGCCGCAACGTCAGCCCGTCGAGAAGAGGCACTTTAATCGGGAACTGGATGGATGTACAGTCCCGGCATGCGCGACGTCAGCATCGAGAAACTGGACGACGAGTACGGTCAGTACGTGATTTACCTGAAGTGTCACTGCGGCCACATCCGCCGCTGCGATCCGCACACCCTCGCCGCCTTCGCCGGCTGGCAGGCGCGACTGGCCGACGTGGTGCCACGCCTGCGCTGCTCCAAGTGCCATCAGAAACGTTGCACCGCGCGCACCGTCGCCTTGATCACGCCGCGCGGGTACAAGAGTCATTGATCTCACCGCACGTTGGGTTCGTGGATGCACCCGCGAGCGGAGCTTGCGGGAAGCTCCGGTCACCACGGACCGATGGCTGACATGGGGAAGGCGACAATCAAAACCGAACTCATGCATATTGTCACGCGGGAGGCCTGCCATCATCTTGAATCGCATCGATCAACTGCTGAACCGAATGACCTTGGCCGAGAAGATCGGGCAGCTCACCATGGCCACCGCCGGCCACGCCGTCACCGGGCCCCCGACCATCATCGGAGATTCCCTCCAGGCGATCAAGGACGGCACCATCGGCAATCTGCTCAATCTGGTGGGCGCAACGCAGGTGCGCGACATGCAGCGCCTGGCACTGGAGCACTCGCGCCTGGGCATTCCCCTCCTGATCGGCTTCGACGTCATCCATGGGCACCGCACCGTGTTTCCGATTCCATTGGGCGAAGCGTCGGTGTTCGATCCGGCAACCTGGGCGCAGACGGCACGCGAGTCCGCGAAGGAAGCTGCAGCGGACGGCATCGCCATGACGTTCGCCCCCATGCTGGACGTGGCACGCGATCCGCGCTGGGGACGCAGCGCGGAGGGGCCGGGCGAGGATCCGTGGCTGGGTGCCCGGATCGCGGAAGCCAAAGTGCTGGGTTATCAGGGCCACGATCTGACGGCGGCGGACGCGCTGGCGGCCGTTGCCAAGCATTACTGCGCCTATGGGGCCGTCACCGCGGGGCGCGAGTACGCGTCGGCGGACGTCTCCGAGCGGACGGTGCACGAGGTGTATCTGCCGCCCTTTGCCGCCGCGGTGGCTGCGGGCGTGGCCGCGGTCATGCCGGCCTTCAACGATCTGGCGGGCATCCCCATGACGGCGAACGCCGCTTTGCTCGACGGCTGGCTGCGCGCGAAGATGGGATTTCAAGGCGTCATCGTCAGCGATTACAACGCCATCGCCGAGCTCATTCATCACGGCGTCGCCGCGGATCCTGCACATGCGGCCGCGCTCGCGTTGAACGCGGGTGTGGACATCGACATGGTGTCGAATGCCTATCGGACGGGATTGCCCGAGGCACTGCAGCGCGGCTGGGTCACCCTCGCGCAGATCGACCGGTCGGTGCGTCGGGTTCTGTCGCTGAAGGAACAGCTCGGCCTGTTCGAGAAACCGCATGGTCGCGGTGCGCGGCGCGAAACCGCCGCCGCGGTGAGCGCGAGACGCCGCCTCGCGCGTGACGTGGGTGCCCGGTCCATCGTCATGTTGAAGAACACCGGGGTGCTGCCGCTCGCGTCGGCCGCAACCCGGTTCGCGGTGTTGGGACCCCTCGCCGACACGTCGGCCGACATGCGGGGTCCCTGGTCCGGTGACGCGAAGCCGGACGGACAGGTGACGGTGCTGCAGGGTCTGCGCGATGCGCTGGGCGAGGGTTCGGTGTTGCATGCAGCCGGGGTCGAGATCGACGGCGATGAGCGCAGCGGCATCATTCCCGCGCTCGCGCACTGCACGCAGGCCGATGCGATCCTGCTGTGCGTGGGGGAAGCCGCGGCGATGAGCGGAGAGGCGGCCAGCCGGGCCCATCTGGGCCTGCCGGGCCGCCAGCAGGAATTTGCCGAGGCGGTCATCGCGCGGGCCCGGGAACTGGCAAAGCCGGTGGTTGCCATCGTGTTCTCCGGTCGGCCGCTGGTGATTCCGTGGTTGGCCGACCAGGCCGACGCCTTGCTCGCCGCCTGGTTCCTCGGCAGCGAGGCCGGCCATGCCGTCGCCGACGTGCTGCTGGGCCGGGTCTCGCCCGGCGGCCGGACCCCCGTCACCTGGCCGCGGGACGCGGGCCAGGTTCCGATCTTCTTCGGCGCACGTTCCGGCGGACGCCCCGCCGATCCCGGCGATCACTTCACCAGCAAGTATCTGGACGTCGCGAACGAACCGCTATTCCCCTTCGGACACGGTCTGACCTACGGCCGGTTCAGCTACTCGAATCTGCGTGTGCCGCCGTCCGCTTCATGGCGTGACACGCTGGTGATCCGTGTCGACGTGAGGAACGAGGGCGGGCGGGCCGCGGTGGACACGGTCTTTCTCTTCGTGCACGACCGCATCGCACGCGTCGCGCGCCCGGTGCTCGAACTCAAGGGATTCGCGAAGATCGCGCTCGCCCCGGGTGAAACGGGCACGGTGACGTTGTTGCTGCCGGCGGCCGAGCTCGCCTATCTGGGTGTGGACCTGCAGCCGGTGTCGGAGGCCGGCGAAGTCGAGATTTTCGTCGGAGCCTGCGCCGATCGCCGCCGGCTGCTGTCGGGCAGCACCCGGCTCGCCAGCGCGTGAGGTCAGCGATGCGCCGCGGCCTTGGCCGAGCCGCAGGCCCACAGGAAATTGAATTCCGCGCGCGTGCCCGGAACGATGGCGTTCCAAACCGCCGCCTTGGGGTCGGCTTCCTCGGTTTGCTCGCTGCCTTGGATATTATTCTCGGAGTAATAAATCATCAGCAGCGGCCGCTCGCGCTGCTTGGCGCAGTCGTACTGCGCCTTCTCGACCACGCTCGAGTAGCGTTTCTCGCCGGCCATCTGCGGTTCGGCGTATTCCTGCCTGAGCCAGACCGTGACGTTGTTGCCGGAGCGGGTCATCTGATGTTCGGTGGTGTACGCCGCCCACGAGCCGTCGTTGGCGACTCCGCGAAATTCCCAGCCGCCCGCCGTCATGGGATTGAGCGTGCGCACCCACGCCATCGGATCGGCCTTGCGGCGGTCGCGTTCCTGCTGCAGCCGCTCGTTGCTCGCCTTCTGGTCGGCCAGCGCCTTGGCACGCTGCGCATCCCACAGCTGTTGCTGCTCGGGGGTCTGAGCGACACAGAGGCCGGCCGGTACGCAGGCCGCGAGGAGTACGGCCGACGTCAGCAGTCCGGTACGTTTCAACATGCCGCCGATGCTAACCGTTGGGGAACCCGGACGCCAGAAATGGCGGGGCTGCACTGAAGGCCGGCCCACGGACCGCGGGAGCGGCGGTCGGGCCGCTGACGGGGGGTGGCGTACTTTTCGTGCAGAAAGTAGCGGTTTCTCTGCTGCGTTGCAGTATTGATGTTGCGGTTGCGGGGTCGGGTTGAAGGCGTAGCCTCGGTGTTTTGTTCGCCGGAGGGCTGCGCATGGATTCGCTGCTGTGGGCATATCTGGGGAGTCGCCGATTTCCGGAGGAGCTGAGCAGCTTTCTGGTGTGGCGGTTCTTCACGCTGTCGAGCGATGATCGACTGGTGTTGCGCCGCCGATTTCGTTCCCGGTCGCGACTGGGTGCAGCGCTACAGCTGGGATTCGTCCGGATGACCGGAACGACCCTGGATGCCTTGGATTACGTCCCACGATCGGTGCTCGGCCACGTCGGGGAGCAGCTTGAGATGTCGGCGCCAGAGTTGACGACACTACGCGCACTGTACCGACGGCCGATGACCCTGTTCTTGCACCAGCGTTGGGCTTGTGAGTACGCCGGCTTTCACCGGCATGATGCGAGCGATGTGACCCACGTGATCGATGGGTTGCTCGCCGGTAGTGCGGTGACGCTCGATCGTCACCGGCTCGCCCAGCAGGCGCGTGAAGCGCTGTTTCCCGGCGTTGTTTGATACCTGGCGAACGGGACATTGAGGACTGGGGGCGGCGGGCGATTGGTCTGATTGAGCTCCAAGATCGGCGCTATCTGGATGAGACGGTTCCGGCGAAGGTACGGGATAACTGGCTGAGTCAGCTGATGCGGGAGAAGTATCCGGAACTGATGACGGTGTTGGAGTGGCTGCGACGTCCACCCCGCAAGCGATCCCGCAAGACGCTCGATGAAGAGATGTCGAAGTGGCTGGTGATCCGCGCCATGACACCGCCATCGAGTCTCGATCGGATTCCGGCGCAGCGATTACGCGCCTACGCGCGGCGGATGCGCCGGCGTCGGCCCATCAAGGTTCGCGAGATTGCCGAGCCCCGACGTACACTCGAGCTAGCGGCACTGCTGTCGGTGACAGCGGCGCGGCAGAGTGACACCGTGCTGCGGCTGATCGAGATGCGGATCGCCGAGATCTGGAGTTGGGCTCACGCCGTAGCCCGCCCCGAGCCTCATCATCACCTGCCCGAGGAGGTCGCTCGTGAACTGGCGCGCGTGATGGACGATTCGGCGGTCTCGGATGTCGAGTATAGAGAGCGCTCGCGTCTCCTATTGGCACCCTGGCGACCCGGCGCTCGCCAAGCGCGCCGCACTCGTGCCGCTCAAGTCCGCGAACATCTGGCGGCCAATGCGCGGCGGGTCCGCCCGCTGCTGAAGCACATCATTGCGTTGGATCTGCAGAGCGTTGGACCGCATCCGGTCATCGAGGCGCTGGGAGAGCTGGCTAGCTGTTACCGTGACGATTGCACCTACCTGTTCTACGAACCTACCTCCCCTGCGGGGCATGCCTGGAACGAACTGCTGCGCGCTTGCGACCGCGAGCAAGCCTTTCGAGCCTTCGAAGCGGCCACGCTCTGGGGCGTACGCCACGGGCTGCGCAATGGTTCGTTG
>CAZZWZ010000043.1:0-16168 GCA_964657955.1 uncultured Steroidobacteraceae bacterium | reverse complement strand
GGACGGCCAGCCGGTTGCCGGTTGGGGCGGCGTGTCGGGGGGCCGGCCCGCCAGTCGGCGCCCCGGTCGGCCCCGCCTCATGAAAATCACGAGACGCGTTTCATGAGTTTGCTGATTCACCGGCGCGGGCTCCGGGCGAGGATGGGCATGCGTCACCACAGGAGAAGCTTCATGAAATGGGAAACACCGCAGGCCGTCGAGATGCGATTCGGCATGGAAATCACCATGTACGTTTCGAATCGGTAGCAGCCGAGGGCGCTTGGTCCGGTCGGCGGACGCGCCCACCTCGACGTGAAAATCCGTGTACTGGGGTCCGCCGCAGGGGGTGGATTTCCTCAGTGGAATTGCAATTGCCGCAATTGTGCGGGGTTGCGTGCCGGAACCCTGAACGCGCGGGCGCGCACCCAGTCATCGATCGCGGTGACGGGAGCCGACGCGCATGCGGCCGTGCTGGTGAACGCATCGCCGGACATCCTGGTCCAGCTCCAGGCCGCCCCGGACTTGCAGCCCAACCGTGCCATCCGGGACACCGCCATTGCCGGCATCATCCTGGTCGACGGGCAGGTGGATCACACCACGGGCCTGTACATGCTGCGCGAGTCGCGGCGTCCCTGGCCCATCTGGTGCACCGACAGCACGCACGCCGACCTGACGCGCGGCAACCCGCTGTTCGGGGTGCTGTCGCATTTCTGCGGGGTGGATCGGCGGCGCATCGATCTGAACCATGAATTCGCCGTCGACGGCGTGGCGGGAATCCTCTGGCGTGCGCTGCCGGTGGCGAGCAAGCCCGCGCCGTATTCGCCGAATCGCGAGTCGCCCGTCAGCGGCGACAATGTGGCGCTGGTGATGCGGGATGCCGGCAGCGGCAGGACGGCGGTGTACGCACCGGGCCTCGCCGCCATCGACGATGCCTTGTGGACCGCCATGCAGGCCGCGGCCTGTGTGATGGTGGACGGCACTTTCTGGACGGACGACGAAATGGTGGAACTGGGCGTCTCGCGCAAGCGGGCACGGGACATCGGGCATCTGCCGCAGAGCGGCGCCGACGGCATGCTGCAATGGCTCGATCGCCTGCCGGCGACGACGCGCAGGATCCTCATCCACATCAACAACACCAACCCCATCCTCGACGAATCCTCGGCGCCCGCGGCTGAACTTCGCAGTCGCGCGGTGGAGGTGGCGTTCGACGGCATGGAGATTGCGCTGTGACGTCGAATCGAGCGGCTTTCGAGGCCGAACTGCGCAAGCAGGGCAGCGCCTACCACATCCATCATCCGTACAACGTCATGCTCAACTCGGGCAGCGCCACCCGCGAGCAGATCCAGGGCTGGGTCGCCAACCGGTTTTATTACCAGATCAACATTCCGATGAAGGACGCCGCCGTGCTCGCCAACTGCGAGGATCGCGCGGTGCGGCGCAACTGGGTGCAGCGCATCCTCGATCACGACGGCTACGGCGACGATCCCGGCGGGATCGAGTCGTGGCTGAGACTGGGGGAGGCGGTGGGCGTTTCGCGCGAGACGCTGGAGTCGCAGGCGCAGGTGCTGCCGGGCGTTCGTTTCGCGGTGGACGCCTACGTCAACTTCGCCCGCCGCGCGCCCTGGCAGGAGGCCGTGTGTTCGTCGCTGACGGAGATGTTCGCCCCGGAAATCCACAAACAGCGGCTGGCCAACTGGCCTGCGCACTATCCGTGGATCGATCCGGCCGGGCTGCACTATTTCCAGAGCCGCGTGAGTCTGGCGCGCCGCGACGTCGAGTTCGGGCTGGCCTTCACGCTGGATCATTTCGACACGCCGGCGTTGCAGCGGCGTGCCGTCGACATCCTGAGGTTCAAACTGGACGTGCTGTGGCAGATGAGCGATGCCATCGCCCTGCGTTACGGTGTGACCGCATGAGCCCGGAGCCCGGTCCCGCGTCCCGTCCCGCGGTCAATCCGCGTTTCCGCCTGCAATGGGAGGAGGCGCAGGGCGCGCACGTGCTCCTGTATCCGGAGGGCATGGTGAAACTCAACGGCAGCGCCGGCGAAATCCTCAAGCGCTGCGATGGCACGGCGACCATCGACGCCATCACCGCCGACCTGGAGAAGGCGTTCGGCGCGAGCGGTTTGCGCGGGGACGTCGTCGCCTTCCTCGCCATGGCGGTGGAGAAACACTGGGTGGAGCTTCGATGAGGCCGGGGCCGCCGTTGTGGCTGTTGCTGGAGCTGACCTACCGCTGTCCGCTGCACTGTGCGTTCTGCTACAACCCCACCGATTTCGCGCGCTCGGATGCCGAGCTCGAGACGACGGACTGGCTGCGGGTGCTGCGCGAGGCGCGCGCGCTCGGTGCCGTACAGCTCGGGCTGTCGGGCGGTGAGCCGCTGGCGCGCGACGATCTCGAGGTCATCGTGGCGGAGGCGCACCGTCTGGGCTTCTACAGCAATCTCATCACCTCGGGCGTGGGGCTCGACGAGACGCGCATCGCCGCCTTGAAGGCCGGGGGCCTGGATCACATCCAGCTCTCGTTCCAGGACAGCTCGCGAAAGATGAACGACTTCCTGAGCAGCACCCGCACCTTCGATCTGAAGGCGAGGGTGGCCGCCCTCATCAAGCGATACGACTATCCCATGGTGCTCAACGTCGTGCTGCACCGGCTCAACATCGATCACGTGGAGGAGATCCTGCGCATGGCCGACGATCTGGGCGCGGACTACGTCGAACTCGCCAATACGCAGTACTACGGATGGGCCTGGCACAACCGCGACCAGCTCCTGCCCACCCGGGCGCAGGTGCAGGCGGCGGAGGCCACCGTGCAACGCTTTCGCGAGCGCGCGGGCAGGCCCATGCAGATCTTCTTCGTGGTGCCCGATTATTTCGAGCGGCGTCCGAAACCCTGCATGAACGGTCTGGGATCGATTTTCCTGACCGTGACGCCGGACGGCACCGCGCTGCCGTGCCACGCGGCGCGTCAGCTGCCGGGCCTCGATTTCCCCAATCTGCGTCACGACAGCGTGGCTCACGCCTGGTTCGACTCCGCGGCGTTCAATCATTACCGCGGCGATGCCTGGATGAAGGCGCCGTGCCGCACCTGTCCGGAGAAGACCCGCGACTTCGGCGGCTGCCGCTGCCAGGCCTATCTGATGACCGGCGATGCGGCGAATGCCGATCCGGTGTGCGATCTGTCGCCGCATCATCATCTGGTCACCGAGGCGGTGGCGCGCGCCGAAGCCGCCGCGGGGGCGGCGGTCACGGCAGGCGCCGCGGCATCGGACGGCGCGCCGACGGTGGAAAAGCCGCTGGTGTTCCGCTCGCCGCGCAATTCTGCCGCGCTGTTTCCCTGAGCCCGGGCCCCGAGCCTGGGCGACGCTCAGGCGGCGGCGCGTTGCGCGGGCAATTCTTCGAGCGCGTGGGCCAGCACGTCGTCGATCTTCTCGGCCCACACGAATTGCAGGCGGTTGCGCACGCTCTCCGGAATATCCTCCAGATCGCGGCGGTTGCGGGCCGGCAGTATCACCGTGCGAATGCCGGCACGCGCGGCGGCCACGCATTTCTCCTTGATGCCGCCCACGGGCAGGACCACGCCGCGCAGACTGATCTCGCCCGTCATGGCCACATCGGCGCGCACCGTCCGCTGCGACAGCAGCGACGCCAGCGAGGTCGCCATGGCCACACCGGCGCTGGGACCGTCCTTCGGGATGGCGCCGGCCGGCACGTGAATGTGCAGGTCTGCGTCGTCGAGCAGCGAGGGCTCGATGCCGAGCCGATCCGCCTGCGATTTCACCAGGGTCACCGCGGCCTGAGCGCTCTCCTTCATGACGTCGCCCAGCTGTCCCGTCATGATGAGCCTGCCCGTGCCCTTCACGCGGCTCGACTCGATGAACAGAATGTCGCCTCCGGCCGGCGTCCACGCCAGGCCCGTGGCGACGCCCGGGATGCTGGTTCGCAGCGCCACGTCGCTCTCGTAGCGCGCCGCTCCGAGGATGTTCACCACGCCGGCGGCGTCGATGTCGACCCGGTCCGCACGTCCCGCCGCGATGGTCACCGCCGCATTGCGCAGCAATGCGCCGATCTGCCGCTCGAGATTGCGAACCCCGGCCTCGCGGGTGTAATCCACCACCACCTTGCGCAGCGCCTCGTCCGACACCTGCACCTGCCGCTCGGTGAGTCCATTGGCGGCGAGTTGTCGCTTCAATAAATACCGGCGGGCGATCTGCAGCTTTTCCTCTTCGGTGTAGCCGCTCAATTCGATGACTTCCATCCGATCCCGAAGCGGAGCCGGAATGGCATCGAGCACGTTGGCCGTGCCGATGAACAGCACTTTCGACAGGTCGTACGGCACGCCGAGATAGTTGTCGCGGAAGGTGTCGTTCTGCTCGGGGTCGAGCACTTCGAGCAGCGCCGAGAACGGATCGCCCTGATGGCTCGCGGAGAGCTTGTCCACCTCGTCGAGCATCAGCACGGGATTGCGGCGGCCCGCCTTGCGCATGGCCTGCGCGATGTTGCCGGGCAGGGAGCCGATGTAGGTGCGCCGATGGCCGCGAATCTCCGCCTCGTCGTGCACGCCGCCCAGGCTCACCCGGCGGAACGCCAGCCCGAGCGCCTTGGCGATGCTCTGGCCCAGCGAGGTCTTGCCCACGCCGGGCGGACCCACGAAACACAGGATGGGACTGCGTCCCTGCGGATTGAGTTTGCGTACCGCGAGGAATTCGAGAATGCGCTTCTTGACCTTCTCCAGGCCGTGGTGATCCTCGTCCAGGATGGCGCGCGCGCGTTCGATGTCGAGCTGCTCGGGGTCTGCCTTGGACCACGGCATGGCGATGAGCCAGTCGAGGTAGGTCCGCGTCATCGAGTACTCGGCGGCGCCGTCCGACATGCGTTCCAACCGTGCGAGTTCGCGCAGCGCCTGTTCCTCGGCCTCGGCCGGCATGCCGGCCTCGTGGATGGCCTTCTTCAGGTCCTCGGCATCCGCGTCCGATGCCCCCGTCTCGCCCAGCTCCTTCTGGATCTGGCGCAGACGCTCGCGCAGCACGGCCTCCTTCTGCCGTCCGTCGAAGGCCTCCCGCGTGCGCTCGTCGATCTGTCTCGACACCTTCAGCACTTCGATGCGGCGGTTGAGCAGCGCGATTACGCGGTCCAGCCGCGTCGTCAGGTCGAAGGTGGCCAGCACCTCCTGCTTTTCCGCCGGCTTCAAATCCATGAAGCTCGCCACGATGTCCGCCAGGGCCGGCACCGATTCGATGCCCCGGATGGCATTGGCGAGTTCGGCGGGTGCCTGCGGCAATAAATTCAGTGCTTCGAGGGCCTTCTCGCGCAGGTTCAGGCCGCGCGCCTCGATCTCCCGGCCGGCGGCGACGCCCTCCCGGTGGGCGGCGATGCGCGCTACCAGGAAGGGTTCGCTGCTCACGTAATCCAGCACCGTGAAGCGGGTTTCCCCCTGACAGATCAGGTGGTGAGAGCCGTCGGGCGCGGTGACGAAGCGCACGATGGAGGCGGTGGTGCCCACGGCGTGCAAGCCGCCGCCGTCCGGATTGT
Organism: uncultured Steroidobacteraceae bacterium; assembly: GCA_964657955.1. Classification (GTDB taxonomy): domain Bacteria; phylum Pseudomonadota; class Gammaproteobacteria; order Steroidobacterales; family Steroidobacteraceae; genus Bog-1198. The sequence continues at coordinate 10,659 of CAZZWZ010000043.1, read as the reverse complement.
CGACGGACGAATCGGTCTGCAGCAGCAGGCCGATGCGCCGCTGCGTCCGAACGGCCTCCTGCGCCGCAGCCAGCGCGCGCGCGCCGGTGATCGCCACCGGCAGCACCACGCCGGGGAACAGCACCATGTCACGCACGGGAACCACGATGAGCACGTCCTCGGCGACGCCGGCCGGTGAGGCGCTCATGGGGTCGGCGCCCGCCCGCGGCGGATCGATGTCTTTCATGTCGGTACTCATACGATGGAACCCGTGAGATGCAGGAACAAGCAGCCGTTTTCCATCCGTCGTTCGCGCAGCGCATAGCGGCCCGCCGGCAGGTCGACGTGGCGCCGCATGCGGCCATGGGGGATTTCCATGCGCACCACGTTCACGCCCGCCGCGAACGCCGGCGGCGCGGTGGCTTCGATCAGCAGACCGCTCGGCGTGAGCGTCACCGTCACGTCGCCGGCACGCGCACCCGGCAGCGCCACTTCGACGAACACCTCGGAGTCCAGGGTGAAGATGTTCGCGGGCGGCTCCCAGGCCGGCGCCGCGGCCGGCACGGCCAGCAGCTCGTAGAAATGCCGATGACGCCGCTCGGCCTGATCCAGCAGGGCGCAGGCTTCCGACCACATCCAGGATTTTCTTCGCTGTGCATTCATCGCTCCGATTTGAGGGCATCGGATCCCGAGTTCAAGGGTTGCCGCCGCGCCCCCGCCCCGTGCCGGACGTGACGGCAGCCGTCAGAACCAGTTGTAGTTGAAGCTCACGCTCACGCGCTCGGATGCGATGGGATTGGGCGCCACTTCGTGCCGCAGCCAGCTTTCGAACAACACCACGTCGCCGGCGGCCGCCGGCACCGTCACCCAGTTGCGGTCTTCGCGCCGCGCATCGCCGCGCCGCGGCGGCGCCGCCATGAAACGGTCCATGCGCGGATCTTCGAATTTGATGCCCGGGCTCCCGCGCGGTACCCGCACGTAGTACGTGCCGCTGAGGGTGGCCAGCGGATGCAGATGCAGCCCATGTCCGACGTGCCGCGCCATGAGGCTGACCCAGCAATCGGTCATGTCGAGCGTCCGGCCGGTCAAGTCCCACTGCAGCGCGTCGGCGAAGGCCTTCACGTGCCGCTGCAGCCTGACGCGCAGGCTGTCGAAGGTGGGGGACAGGCGGTGCAGTCGATGCGCGGAGCCGTACGAGGTGTAGCCGCCCGGATAGTTCTTCTCGGACCAGCGCCGTCCCGCCGCGTCATCCGCCCGGATCTGCCGGCTTTCCATCAACAACTGCCGGTTGAGAACCCGCGAGCCGCCCCGTTGCAGGGCGGCGGAGTACACGTACGTCGGGAAAAGGGCCTGCACCGTCATCGTCGCAGCGCCGAATTCTAGTCTTCGTCCGCCTCCGGCTGTTTCTTCGTGCCGATGGTCAGGCCCGCAATGAATGCGACGGTCCCGGCCACGAGGGCGCCGGTGGCGAACGCCAGCCAGGGATAGTCGTGGACGTAGTCGTCGATGGTGTTCGCAATGTCGCGCAGCTGCACGGCGGCCGCGTCGCTCTGCTTCTCGATGGCGCGCCGGGCCGCGCCGATGGCGTCGTCGACCTTGTCGCGCAGATTCTGAATCGCAGGGTCGTGCGCGTCGGTGAGATTGGTGAGCAGTTCCTCCGCGCCATCGATCAACTGGTTCAACTGTTTCGACTTGTCCACACGCGTATCCTTCTGCCGACGATGGGAGCGCCGGAGTCCGGCACGACGTGCGCCAGAACATAACAACCCTCGCGACCATCGTCGGCCGCCCCGTGGCCCCGATCGCCTGTAGGACCCGGCCTATGAGGCCGGGCTCAGTTCACGTACACCTTGACGAGCCGGTACAGGAAATCGCGTCCCTGCAGCAGCGAGTTGACGTTGACGTACTCGTTCAATCCGTGAATGTTGCCGAGATCGGGTCCAACGAACACGGGCTCGATGCCGTAGGTGGGAATGCCGGCGGCGTTCAGGAACTGGCCATCGGTGGCCCCCGGCTGCAGGATGGGCAGCACGGGCACCCCGGGCCAGAATTCGGCCGACAGCTTCTCCACCGGCCCCAGCACCTCGTGCGTGAGCGGCGGCGGCGGTGAACTCGGCCCGCGCGTTTCCATCGCGACGACCTTGACCGCGGGGTCCGCAATCACCTCGTCGAGCTGACGGCCCACCGCCTCGGTGGTGACGCCGGGGAAGATGCGGCAGTTGATGTTGGCGCGGGCGCGCTGCGGCAGCGCGTTGGTGGCGTGACCGGCGTCCAGCATGGTGGCCACGCAGGTGGTGCGCAGCGTCGCGTTCCAGGTGGGGTCCTTGGCGGACACCAGGGCAATGGCCTGGGCGTCCTGCGGATTGGCGACCAGCGCTTTCATGGCCGCGGCGGTCTCGGCGTCGCCCTTGCCGGCTTCGATCTTCGCCATGCCGGTGAAATAGGCGCGGTTGCCGTCGGTGAACTGTGCGGGAAACTCGTACGACGAGATGCGCGTGAGCGCCGCCGCGAGATGATAGATGGCGTTGTCCTTGACCGGTCTGGAGCTGTGGCCGCCCCGGTTGGTGACCTCGAGCCGGTAATTCTGCGACGCCTTCTCGCCGGCCTGGACGTCGAGCGCGATCCGCTCGCCGCCGGCACCGAGCTCACCCGCGGCCCCTTCGTTGATCGCGAAGCCGGCATCGATGAGATCGCGCCGATTCTTCGTCAGCCATTCGGCGCCGTTGAAGGCGCCCGACGTCTCCTCGCCGCAGGTGAGCGCGAGTTTGAGCGTGCGTCGCGGCTTGAAGTCCGCCTTGCGCAGGCGAACCAGCGTATCCACCCAGATCGCCGCCTCGGCCTTGTCGTCCGACGCACCGCGCGCGTAGAAATTGCCGTTCTCCTCCACCAACGTGAACGGATCGCGCGTCCAATCCTCGCGTTTCGCCTCGACCACGTCGATGTGCGCCAGCAGCAGCAGCGCCTTGAGCTTCGCGTCGCGTCCGGGGTACACCGCCACCAGCCCGCCCTCTTTCGGATGATCGGGCGCCGCGAACGGATGCAATTCGGCGTCGGTGAAGCCTGCGGCCTTCAAATGCTGCGCCATGCGTTCCGCAGCCAGCGTGCAGCTGCCCGCCGACAGCGTGGTGTTCGTCTCGACCAATTCCTTGTACAACGCCCTGAAATCCGCCTCGCCGCTGCCCGTCGCTGACGCGGAGACGGCCGCGGCGGCCCGGGACGGGCCGATCACCGCCGAACTCATCATGGCCAGCGAAAGGCCGAGCACGGCCGGGAGCCTCGGCAGGGCATGGGAGGCGGCGATCCGGGACCACGCGGCGGCGGCGCGACGCGAACGGGGATGGAGGGCGATGGGCAACGGCACATGCTTCATGGATGACGAACTCTCCTGACGTTTGACTGTTGGTTTCGACGTTTCGCGCATCGTCCCAGGCGGTGGTTCGCGGGCCGATTCAGCGAACGGCATCGCGCCGCAGCGCCTGGCACATGCAATGCACCGCGCCGCCGCCCTCGGCGATCATGGACACGTCGGGATCGTACACGGTGAGGCCCTCGGCCCGGCACGCCGCCACGAGATTTCTACTCGTCGCCGGCACCAGCACCCGGCCGCCGCCCAGGGCCACCACGTTGCTGCCCAGGCGCATCGTATCCGCGTAGGAAATGGGGATGACGCGAAAACCCTTCGAGCGTACCCACGTCAACAAACCGGGTTCGACGGCTTCCACGCAGGCCACTGCCAGCCCCTCGTCGAGAACGGCCATTTGTACGTCCAGGTGCAGGAAATGCGGATCGAACGCATAGGCATGAAACTCCCAGCCCTCGGCTTCGAACCAGGCCTGCAACTGGCGGACGGCCGGCTCGATGGAGCGCTGGCCGGAGTAGCCGCAGACTGCGACACCGGGCTTCAACACCATGAAGTCCCCGCCCTCGACGTTGCCGGCGGTCACGAGGTCGTAGAGGGGAATGCCGGCGTCCAGAAAAAATCGCAGGCAGGCGGCGTATTCGCCGCGACGGTACGGCTTCTGCAGCTGCATCACCACCGCACCCCACGGCGTCATGACGCTGCTGTCGCGCGCGAACAGCTGGTAGGGGAGCGCGGGGTCCGCCGCCAGGGAGTGCACGGTGACGCCTGCCTCGGCATAGGCGGCGAGCATCTCCCCGTACTGGGCGCGCGCCGTCGCGGCATCGAAGCGCAGACCCACGCGTTGCGCGCGCTCGGCCACGCTGTTGCCCGGTTGCCAGGAGAAATGATCGATGGGTCCCACGAGCACGTCGCGCAGGATCCCGTATTCGCTGTCCACGCCCCAGCGGTCGCATCGTGCCGTGCCGCCGCCCGGAATGCGGTTGGTCAGGCGCATGAGCTGACCGCCCCCGGGAACCCCCGCATGCGCCACGCCACGCGGGCGCGATGCCGTCCGAGGTCGGGATGGCTGAAGAAGCCTTCCACCGTCATGCCCAACAGCATCTCGAAAAATCCGGCGGACGCTACGCCGCCGAGGTCGACTCCCGACTCGAGCGCACGCAGGAAGGCGTCCTGATCCGCGGCGCCGAGTCGATCAAAGGCGGTACCACGCGCAGCCCACGAGGCATCGATGACGCCGACCGCGGTGCGAAAGGCCGCCGCCGGTGCTGCCGGCGTCGTCACGGAGGCGGCGACGGATACGGTGCACGCGCGGTGGGGTGTGCCCGCCTGCCAGGCACCACGGCGGTAAGCAGCCCGCCCGGCACCCCAATCGCCGCCGAAGTGGGTGTCCATGTAAAACGGGACACCCGCCGCCAGCGCCCCGCCACCCGATGCATCCGTGGGGATGAACCGCTCGCACGCCGCGGCGACGAAACGGGCCTCGGCTGGGGTGAAAAACAAATACTGCGGCGTCGCGGCCGTCGTCGGCGTCGCTGCCATCGCCGCGCGGGCCGCCGACGGATGGGGCGCGCCGGGGTCGCGGGACCTTGCCGCCGGGGGCGCCAGCCATGCGGGCACCACCGCGGTGATCCCTGCGCTGGCAATGAAAGAGCGGCGACTCACCGGCATGCCGTATCGTACCGGCAAACGACGGGACGTCAGATTATTTCTTCACGCCCTCGGCTTATTTCTTCACGCCCTCGGCCGCCTGCGCTAGCACGCTGGAACAATCCTTGTCCTTGCCCAGACCCGGGTCGATGAAAGCCAGGGCGGAGGCGGCCGGCGTCAACAACACGCCCAGCGCCGCGGCGACGCCGGCCTGCTCGGCCAGCTTGTCCGCTTTGAGGCCCACCCCCGGGTGCAACAGGGTGCCGTGCAACTCAATCGGCGAGCGCAGCCGCAGGAAACGCATCTTCTTCGGATCTCCTTGCAGGGCGAGATCGATGCGTTCGCTGTCCAGGTCGATCTTGCCGCGTCCGGTGATGAGCACGTTCGAGGTGTCGACGTAAACCGTGGTGGTGTTGAGCGAGCCGTGGTGATCCTTGAAATCGACGATCCCGCAGCGGATGTCGGTCTGCTGCGGCTCCTTCGTCAGCAACAGTCCCAGGCCCTTCAACACATTGATGCCCGTCAGTTCGGCGAAGGCTTCGCGGATGCGTCCGTGCGGAATGACCACGCTCAGGGCGCCGTCCGAGCCGGCGGCGAGCTTGTGGATGGAGCTGCCGGCACCGTGGAACTGGAATCTGCCCTGCAGCTCGCCCTCGAGCGGCGCCTGGGTCATGGCGGCCGACTTGAACTGGGCGAGATCGACGCCGGCGATGCGCACGTCGATGTTCGTCACCGGGACATCCTTGCGCGCATCGATCTGCACCTTGCCCGAGAACTTTCCGGCATCGAGCACGAACGACACCGGATCGATGGTGAGCAGCCCGTTGTCGAGCACGATGTGGAAGCCCACCTCTTTCATCGGGACTTTCGGCGCCGTCACGGCGTTCGCGTGATACGTCACGTCCGCATCCATGCCGCGCACGCGATTCACCTGCAACTCGGCATCGGGCAGCAGCCGCTCGTCGGCCGGGGTCGTCGGCGCGGCCTCCGCGGGCCGCGTGGGCTGGGACTTGCCGGTCCTGGCGTGGGGCGCCGGTGCGGCGGCCAGGGAAGCCGTCGTCTTGGTGGCGGGATGGCCCAGCGTGGGCGCGAGGTCGACGATGTTCAGGGTGTTCGAGGACAGCCTGGCCGAGAGCTTGGGAATGTTGCCGCCGGTCTCGACGCGGCCCTTGCCGGAGATGTCGCTCGACCCGAGATTGCCCTTCAGTTCATCGATGTCGTAGCGGGTCCCGCTGACCTGCACGTTCGCGGCCAGCCGGTAAGGCGGGGTGTTCGGCAGGGCCAGCCCGGTCAGGTAGAACACGTCCGCGAGGTCGTTGCCGGAAACCACGAAACTGGCCTGCAACGAACCCATGTCGAAGGGTTTGTTGATGGTGACGTGCGTCTCGAGGTTGATGTCGGAGGCGGTCACGAACAGGGCGAATGCGTAGGGTTTGTCGGGCTCGAGATCGATCAGCGGACCGCCGTTGACCTCGAGCTTGAACGGCTTGGCGTTGAGGGTGCCGGTGCAACGCACCTTGAACGCATCGGGATCCGCCTTGCCCGATTGTTCGGCGGCGACCAGGCTGCCGCTGAAGCTCAGCTTGCGCACCTGGTCGGTCACGCGCAGCTTCCCGCCCTCCACCGTCAGCCGGCGGATCACCGGAATCTTCGCGGGCTGCGTGTTGTGATTGGGCGTGCCGGTCTTGGTGCCGAGCTCCCAGCTCGCGCGTCCCCTGGCATCGCGCTCCAGGTCGATCACCGGATCGACCACGTCGATCTGCGGCAGCACCAGCCGGCCGCGCAACAGATGTCCGAGGCTCACGCTGACACTCAGGCGTTTCACGCCGAACATGAGCGACCGGTCGGCCCAGGGCGGATTGCCGACGGTCAGCCCGTTCACCTCGGCGCTGGGGTTCCAGGACCACAAGTGCACCTTCAAATCGCCGTCGATGGCGGCGGGGCGTCCGGTCTGTGTCGTGATCTGTCGCGCCAGCGTGGGACGCAGGAGATTCCAGTCGAAGAACGCCAGGAACACCACCACCGCCGCCACCAGCACCAGCAGCACGATCGCGGCTGCGCGGGTCTTCGGATGATTGCGAAAGTATTCCCGCATGGTGGCTCAGATACCGGATCGCAACATCGTCCGAGTCTCTTCCGCTGACGGACTCCGCTGCTGTAGGAGCCCGGCGCGATGCGCTGTCGGCTTCGAAGACGTTCGCCGCGACCGCCACGGAGCGCGAGCGCGGCAGCGCCTTTACGCAAGCACGGGATTTCATTTCGCGCCAACCGAAGAACCAGTATGGTATGCAGAATTTTGCACCAGGGCCGATGCATGCAGGCGGAATCAACGATCGATGGCGGTACGACGGGCTCGCGCGCACCGCCCAAGGCGGGCTGGGCTGCCTTCGCGGCGCTGGGCGTGGTGTTCGGCGATCTGGGCACGAGTCCGCTGTACACCTTGCAGACCGTCGTGCAGGCCACGGGCGGGCATTTCACGCCGCAGAGCGCGCTGGGCATTCTCTCCGCGATCGTGTGGACGTTGATCATCACCGTGTCCGTCAAATATTGCGTGTTCGTGATGCGCGCGGACCATGGCGGCGAGGGCGGCATCCTGGCGTTGATGTCGCTGGTGGGCGCCAACGGTTTCACCCGGGGCTTCAGATGGCTGACCGGCATGGGGCTGCTGGGCGCCACGCTGATCTACGGCGACGGCGTCATCACGCCCGCGATCTCGGTGTTGAGCGCGCTCGAAGGCGTGAACGTGGTCACCTCCTCCTTCAAGCCCTATGTGATGCCGACGGCGGTGCTCATCCTGGTCGTGCTGTTCGCCGGGCAGCGCTTCGGCACGGAGAAAATCGGACGGGCCTTCGGTCCGGTGATGCTGTCATGGTTCGTCATCATCGCCATCATCGGCGCCGCGGCCATCCGGCATCATCCGGGGGTCGTGGCGGCGATCGATCCACGGCACGCCGTGGAATTCCTGCGGCATGCGGGCCGGCAGGGCGTGCTCGTGCTCGGCGGCGTCTTTCTCTGCATCACCGGCGGCGAGGCGCTGTACGCCGACATGGGGCATTTCGGCCGGGGGCCGATCCGCCATGCCTGGTATGTGGTGGTGCTGCCGGCGCTGCTGCTCAGCTACGCGGGGCAGACCGCGTATCTCATGGACAAATCCTCGGCGACGGGCAATCCCTTCTTCCAGATCGCTCCGTCGTGGTCCATCTATCCCTTGGTGTTGCTCGCCACCCTGGCGACCATCATCGCGAGCCAGGCCATCATCACCGGATCGTTTTCGATGACCCGCCAGGCCATGCAGCTGGGCTGGCTGCCGGGGGTATCGATCCGCCAGACCTCCGACCGCGTGTACGGACAGATCTACGTGCCGGTGGTCAACTGGCTGTTGATGGGCGCCACCATCGCCACCACGGTGGCCTTCGGCAGCTCGGATCGCTTGTCGAGCGCGTACGGCACGGCGGTGGCCACCACCATGCTGCTGACCACGCTGCTGCTCTACAAGGCGATGCGCTCGGTGTGGCACTGGCCGGCGGCGGCGGCCGTGCTGACGGCCGGATTCTTCCTGGTGGTCGACGGCGGCTTCTTCGTCGCGAATCTGTGGAAGATCGCGGACGGCGGATGGTTGCCGCTGAGTTTCGCCGCCGTGCTGTTCGTGGTCATGGTGACGTGGCGCAGGGGCGTCACCGCCATGCGCGATGCATTGATGCAGAGTTCCGACACCGCCGAGCGATTCTTGTCGGCCCTGCGGGCCGGCAGCATCCCGCGGGTCGACGGCACCACGATTTTCCTGACCCGCAGCACGCAGAAGGTGTCGCGGCTCATCATCGACCACGCCAACTTCGTCGGCGCGCTGCCGCGCTACGCGATCGCCTTGAGCATCGTGTTCGAGAACACGCCCCGCGTCGAAGCGCCCAAGTGCTCCGTCGTCGACAACGTCGGCGAAGGTCTGTGGCACCTGGTGGCGCGTTTCGGCTTCTTCGAGATCCCCGATCTTCGCCATGCGCTCAACCAGGCGAAAGGGCTGGACCCCGGAATCGACATCGACCACGCGCATTTCATCGGGACCCGCGACCTCGTGGTGCGCAAGCCGGTCGCGCCCGCGCTCAAGGGTTGGCGGATGGCGTTGTTCGCGTTCCTCTTTCGCAATTCGGTCAAGGTGGTGGACCGGTTCAGCCTGCCGCCGGAGAAGGTCGTGGAGATCGCGCGCCAGATCGAGATTTGAGCCCTCACTGCGCCCGGCTCATGGCCTTGAGCAGGCGGTAGGTGAATTCGACGCTCGCGTCGAATGCCTGCACCCCGACGCGCTCGTCCCGCCCGTGGGCGCGATTCTCATCCACGTCCTTCCACACGCCGGATACGTCGTAGCTCGGAATGCCGGCGTTGCGCGTCTGCCGGTCGTCGCTGAACCCGGTCGCCATCGAGGGCACGAGGGGCACGCCCGGCCACAGGGAGTGCGCCACCCCGGCAATTTTATCGATGATGGCCGCGGTGGGCGGGGATTCGGGACTGACGATGGGCGCGGCGTCCAGCGTGATCTTGACGGCCGGGTCGTCGAGCGCGCCCACCAACGCCGTCTGCACGTGCGCCTCGGTATCGCCCGGCATCATGCGGCATTGAATGGTGGCCCGGGCGCGCTGCGGCAGCGCGTTCTCGGCATGGCCCCCCGAGATCAGCGTGGCGACGCAGGTGGTGCGCAGCAGGGCGTTGAGGCGCACGTTCCGGCTCAGGCGCCCGGCCGCTGCCGGGTCCGGCGTCGGTTGGGCCACGGCCTGCATGTCCGCACTCGACGGCCCGGGGTCGATGATGGCGAGCTGCCTGAATCCGGCACGGGTGGTGGCGGTGACCATGACGGGAAACTGGTATGCCTCCACGCGACCGAGATCGCGCGCGAGATGATAGATGGCATTGTCGGGTCCCGGCAGCGAGCCGTGTCCCCCCGGGCTGGTGGTCTCGAGCGTGTAGGTGAGATAGGTCTTCTCGCTGGTCCCGACCTCGAGGTAGTACGGCCTGCCGTTCTTGGTGTTGCCGCCGCCGCCGTCCAGATTGATCGCCAGTTCCGCATCGATGAGTTCGCGATGCTCCGCCAGCAGGAAGGCCGGCCCGTTGGCGTCGCCGCCCGCCTCCTCGTCGGCGGTGAACGCCGCGATCAGATCGCGCTCCGGCACGAAGCCTTCCCGTTTGAGGCGGATCAAGGATTCGGCGAGCGCGGCGTCGCCATCCTTCATGTCGATGGTGCCGCGGCCGTAGAACCAGCCGTCCTGCTGCGTGAGTTTGAACGGATCGACGGACCAGTCCTCCGCCCTGGCATCGACCACGTCCAGATGGCCCATGAACAGGATGGGCCTGCCGCGGTGTTTGCCGCGATATCGCACCACGACGTTGCCCTTGGTCGGGTGATCCTGCGGCGCGATGAAGATCACGTCCGACGCGGGAAATCCCGCGCTCAGAAACCAGGCCTGCAGGGCGTGCGCGGCCCCGGTGGAACCGTGGGCGTGCGTGGTGTCGATCTCCACCAAGGTCTTGAGCATGTCCCGCGCCAGGTCTCGATCGGCCGCGGGCGGCAGCGGCGCGGCATGGGATGCCCCTGCGAACGTCGGGCAGAGCAGCAGCGCGGCGAGGGCCGCGCGGAGACGCGAAGGCTCACGGGGCATGCGAGGCATCCTCAGGTTGATCGAAGG
>CAZZWZ010000042.1:6747-16274 GCA_964657955.1 uncultured Steroidobacteraceae bacterium | reverse complement strand
GCGACACCGCCCCAGGGCGCGCCGCAAACCCAGCCCCAGCCCCAGGTCCTGAACATCAAGCCGCTGTTCAAGCTCATGGTCGACAAGAAGGCGTCCGACCTCTTCTTCACCTGCAACGCGCCCATCAAGATCAAGATCGAGGGCAAGATCCTGCCGGTCAACAAGCAGGTGTTGAGTCCCGAGAGCGTGCGCCAGACGGCGTTGGGCCTGATGAACCCCGAGCAGACCCAGTACTTCAAGCAGGAGCTCGAGATCGACTTCGCGATCTCCGAGCCCGGCCTCGGCCGGTTCCGGGTCAACGTGTTCTACCAGCGCGGCTACCCGGCCATGGTCCTGCGCTACATCACCGCCGACATGCCGAAACTCGAGGATCTCGGCATGCCCGACATCTACAAGGACCTCGTGATGGCGAAACGCGGCCTCATTCTCATGGTGGGCGCATCCGGCGCGGGCAAGTCGACCACCCTCGCGGCCATGATCAACTACCGCAACGAGACGTCCTCCGACCACATCCTGACCATCGAGGACCCCATCGAATTCCTGCACTCGAACAAGAAATCGATCGTCAATCAGCGGGAGGTGGGCCTGGACACCAAGTCCTTCGCCCGTGCGCTACGCAGCGCCGTGCGCGCCGCGCCCGACGTGATCCTCATCGGCGAGATCCGCGACAAGGAAACCATGGAGTCGGCCCTGGCGCTGGCGGGCACGGGCCACCTGTGCATCGCGACGCTGCACGCGAACAACTGCGCGGAAACCTTGGACCGCATCATCAACATGTTTCCGCGCGATCAGCACAATCAAATCTTCCTGGACCTCTCGCAGTATCTGCGGGCCATTCTTTCGCAGCGCCTGGTGCCGGCCAAATCGGGTCTGAGGGTGGCCGCATCGGAGGTCATGGTGAACACGCCCTACGTCTCGGAGCTCATCAAGAAGGGCGACGTGATCGCGGTGAAGGAGGCCATCCGCACCGGCACAGAGCGCGGCATGCTGAGCTTCGACAACGCCCTGTACAACCTGGTTCGCGAGGGCCGCATCGAGATGGAAGACGCCCTGGCCAGCGCGGATTCGCGCACCAATCTCGAGGCGAAGATCAATTTCGGCTGAGCGATGATGCCGGGCGCGCGGCCAAAGTCGGCCGAATGCTCATGTCGGCCGGGCGATCAATGTCGGCCGAGCGTCGTCCCTGCGAGGGCGGGCGGCTCCACCCGCGGAGCGGCCCGGTGCGGGGAGGGGGTCGAGTGGCAGAACACCAGGTTGCCCTCGAACTCCCGCGCACTCGCGTCCCAGCCGAAGCGCAGCGCCTGTTCACGGCAGAGCTGCGGATCGATGGACAGCGCCCGGCGTGCCGCAGCGCCCAGGTCCTCGTCCAATGCGCCGGTGATCCCGTCCTGCACCACGTCGATGGGACCGGTCACGGGGTAGGCCGCCACCGGCACTCCGCAGGCCATGGCTTCCAGGTTCACCAGGCCGAAGGTGTCGGTGCGGCTCGGGAACACCATGACGTCGGCGGCCCCCAGGTGTGCGGCGAGATCCTCGCCGAAGCGAAAGCCGGTGAACCGGGTGCGGGGGTTCTGTGCCTGCAGGCGGGCCCGCTCCGGTCCGTCGCCGATGACGATCTTGCTGCCCTCCCAGGGCATGGACAGAAACGCCTCGATGTTCTTCTCCACCGCCACCCGTCCCACGTAGGCGGCGATCGGCCGCGGCAGCGTGAGGAACTGCTTGTCGCCGGGTTTGAACAGATCGGTGTCCACGCCGCGCCGCCAGCTCGCGAGATTCTTGAACCCGCGGGCCGACAGGTCCTGGCGCAGCGACGCCGTGCTCACCATGGTGCGTGCGGCGGCCCCGTGAAAGCGGTGCAGGGCCCAGTAGGAGGCGGCGATCGGAATGGGAAAGCGCGCGCGCAGGTACTGCGGGAACTGGGTGTGGTAGGACGTGGTGAAGCGCAGCGCGCGCTTCAGGCAGTAACGGCGCGCCGCCAGTCCCAGCGGGCCTTCGGTGGCGATGTGCAATGCCTGCGGAGCGAACTCGTCGAACCCGTGATGCACCGCCCGGCGCGGCAGCAGCGACAGACGGATTTCCGGGTAGGTGGGACAGGCGATGCTGTGACAGTCCCGCGGCGTGAGCATGCGCACCTGGTGCCCGAAGCGCCCCAGCCAGGCCGCGGTGTGCGTGAGGGTGCGCACCACGCCGTTGGTTTGCGGCGCCCAGGCATCGGTGACGATCATGATCCTCATGTCACGCCACGGTCGCATCCGCGCATGACGAATGGATGAACATCCGACAGCAGTTTTCTGACCGTTCGCGACGCCCGATTTGTCATCGTCGCGTAACCCAAATCCTATATTTGATTCATGCGGAACTTCGAAGCACCCACGAGGAACATCCATGCAAAGTTTTCTAGCGGAACTGCGAACCCAGCGCTGGGACGACCACCGTTACTATCACCACAGCCGGATCAACCAGTCCCTGCATTTCCTGAGCGCCATCACCTTCATCGTGGCCTACGGGCTGATGTTCAAGGACCCGGTTGCGGCGGCCCTGCTCGGCTGGCTCGTGGCCATGGTCAGCCGCCAGTCGGGCCACTTCTTCTTCGAACCGAAGGGTTACGATGAGGTCAATCAAGCCACCCACGAGCACAAGGAGGCCATCAAGGTCGGCTACAACCTGCGCCGCAAGGTGATCCTGCACGTGGTCTGGGCCCTGTCGCCCGTGCTCCTGTGGTTGACGCCGACGTTGTTCGGGCTGTTCCAGCCCTACAGCGGCGGGGAGGAATTCGTGCGCCACGTCGGTGAACTGTGGCTGGCGGTCGGCGGCGGCGCGCTGGTGTTCCGTACGCTGCAGCTCTTCTACCTGCGGGACGTGACGACGGGCCTGGCGTGGCTCACCAAGATCATCACGGATCCCTTCAACGACGCCAAGCTCTACTGCCGGGCGCCCCTCCATCTGATGCGGGGCGAACTGATCGAGCCCAGGGCGGAGCGGCTGAGTTCTTGAAGCGTCTCCCCGAGCACGCGGCGTTTGATGGTCTCGTTCGTGAGCTCGGGGTGGGTCCACCACCAGCCGTCGCGCTGCATGTCCCGGGCCGCCGCGAGCATGCGATCGACCACCTGGGCGAACTCTTCATCGGTGTAGTTCAGGCTGAAGATGAGCCGGCCCGTGCCCACCCAGCTCAGTGCCAGGCCCGCGGCGCGCAGATAGTATTGAAACATCCAGTTGTAGCGCGACGGCAGGTCGTAGCCGATGGTCCAGATGGAGGACAGGTGCGCGATGCGCACCGGCAGTCCCGCGGCGGCCATGCGTTCGTTCAACGTCCGGGCGCGCGAGTCCCAGACCCGGTCGAGATCGCGATACAGCGCCCGGATGGGTTCGCCGTCGAGGCGCTCGAGGAATTCGGCCATCGCTCCCATGACGTAGGGGTGCGAATTGAAGGTTCCCCGCGCGAAACAGACGTCGGCGGGGCGATCGGCCCGGAAGCGGCGCATCAGCTCACGGCGTCCGCACAGCACCCCCACCGGCAGCCCGCCGGCCACGCTCTTGCCGTAGGTCACCATGTCGGCGCGGACCCCGAAATACTCCTGCGCGCCGCCGCGGGCCAGCCGGAACCCGACGAACACCTCGTCGAAGATCAGGACGATGCCGCGTTCGCTGCACACGGCGCGCAGCTGCCCGAGCCAGCGTGCATAGGCGGCGCGGTCGAAACGCGCGCGTCGGCCGCTGTCGATGAGCGTCGAATCGCCGGGTGCGCCGGCGTTGGGGTGCAGCGCCTGGAGCGGATTGACCAGCACGCAGGCGACGTCCTTGCGCGTGCGCAGCACCTCGAGCGTGCGCGCGTCCTGGTCGCGCAACGTATAGGTGTGCCGCGCCGACAGCGGGTTGCCGACGCCGGGCTGCACGTCGCCCCACCAGCCGTGGTAGGCACCACAGAATCGCACCAGGTGGGTGCGGCGGGTGTGATAGCGGGCGAGCTGCACGGCCTGCATGACCGCCTCGGTCCCCGACATGTGGAACGAGACCTCGTCGAGGCCGGAGATCTCGAGCAGGCGCCTGACGTTGGTCGCGGTGACGGGGTGGTACGCACCGAGCACCGGACCCAGTGCGTTCACGCGTTCGCTGCCGAGCCGGATGCACTCCTTGTAGAAGTCGTAGCCGAACACGTTGACCCCGTAGGAGCCGGTCAGGTCGAAGAAGCGATTGCCGTCCAGATCGGTGACCGTGACGCCCGCCGAGGCGTCGAGGAACGTCCCCGTCTTGAAATGCTCGCGCACCACGCGGCTGAACTGGAACGGCACCCGGTAGCGCGAGGTGAACTGCAGATCGGAGATGGCATCGAAGACCTCGCCGCCCAGCGCGTTGGTCCTGGGGAAGCGCCGGGCGAATTCGGCCGCCAGCCGCAGGAATGCGCGTTCGCGGGTCGCCGCGACCGCTTCCGGCGCGCCGTCCGCACGGAAGAACCGGGCCTCGTCGTATTCGTAGAACGGCAGCAGGCGGGCGAGGCGCCGCGCCATCTTCGAATGCCCGGCGAGCGAGCGGTGCTTGGCGCGCGACAGCTGCACGCGGCGCCAGACCTTGCGCGCCAGCACCGCCGCGATCCCGGCGCCCGCCACGTACCACAAACTGTTTGTCATCACCGAGCCTCCGCGTGAACGGTATTGCAATCGAGTGACACTACGATGACCGCCCGTGCCCTGATCGACCGGCTCGTCCGGCACGAAGATCTCAATTTCCTGCTGACCAACCGCATTCCCCGCCGGTGGCTCACGCTGTTCGTCGGGTGGCTGTCGCGGATCGAGCATCCATGGCTCTGTGCGGCCGGCCTGTGGGTGTGGCGGCTGTTCTGCGACCTGGACCTGAGCGAGGCGCGCACTGCGCGGTTCACCAGTTTGCGGGATTGCTTCACCCGAGAACTGAAGGACGGCGCGCGCCCCGTGGACCACGATCCCGCCGTGCTGACCAGCCCGTGCGATGCGCTGGTGGGGGCCTGCGGGCGCGTGCGCGAGGGTACGGTGTTGCAGGCCAAGGGGTTCCCCTATCCGCTGCTCGATCTGCTGGGCGAGCCCGCGCTGGTGGACTACTACCGCGACGGGCAGTTCGCGACCCTGCGGCTGACCGCCGGCATGTATCACCGCTTCCATGCGCCCTACGATTGCCGGGTGGAGCGCGTGAACTATATTTCCGGCGATACGTGGAACGTCAATCCCATCGCGCTGCGGCGGGTGGAAAGATTGTTCTGCAAGAACGAGCGTGCCGTCATCGGTTGTCGCCTGCCCAATGGCGCCCTGCTGACGCTGGTGCCGGTGGCGGCCATCCTGGTGGCGAGCATCCGGCTGCGGTTCGCCGACGTGCTGCTGCACCTGCGCTACCGCGGCCCCAATCGATTCGACTGCGACGCTGCGCTGACGAAGGGTGAAGAGATGGGCTGGTTCGAGCACGGCTCCACCATCATCGTCTTCGCGCCGCGGGGCATGTCGCTGACGGACGGCATCCACGAGGGCGGCCGCCTGCGGATGGGGCAGGCGCTCATGGCGTGGGACGCGCCCGGCGTGGATACGCCCGGCGTGGCGGCGTGCCCCCGCCCTACAGCGGTCGTCGATGCCGGGTGAGGGTGGTGGCGATCGACGCCAGCACGGCCATGCGGATGGCCACGCCGTTGTTCACCTGTTCGCGAATCACGGAACGCGGGCCGTCGGCCACGTCGGATGCGATCTCGACGCCGCGATTCATCGGACCCGGGTGCATGACCAGCGCGTTGGGCGAGGCGAGTTTCAGCCGTCCGGCATTCAGCCCGAACTCGGCGAAATAGGCATGATCGTCGAGGGAGGCCTTCTGGGCCATGCGCTCCTTCTGGATGCGCAGCATCATCACCACGTCGGCGCCCGCGATCCCCTCCTCGATCCGGGTGAAGCGACGGGCGCCGCGGAACTCGCCCTCCGGCGGCAGCAGCGCCTCGGGCGCCACCAGGCGCAGATCGGTGGTGCCCAGGCAGGTCAGCGCCTGCGCCGAGGAACGGGCCACCCGCGAGTGCTTGATGTCGCCGACGATGGCGACCTTGAGACCGGCAAAGCGGCGTTTGTGCGTACGAATGGTCAATGCGTCGAGCAAGCCCTGCGTGGGATGCGACACGTGCGCCTCCCCGGCGCTGATCACCGAGACGTGGGGCGCCACGTGATCGATCAAGAATTCGGGCATTCCCGCCTCGGTGTCGCGGATGACGAAGACATCCGTGTTCATGGCCTCGAGCGTGTAAATGGTGTCCAGCAAGGTTTCACCCTTGGCGCGTGAACTCGATTGCAGGTCCAGGTTGACCACGTGCGCACCCAGGCGGCGGCTGGCCAGGTCGAAGGAGGCACGGGTGCGCGTGCTCGGCTCGAAGAACAGGTTGGCCACCGTGACCCCGGCCAGCTCGCGGCCTTCGTACGCGGGCTGTCCCGGCAGGCGCCGGTAGCTCTCCGCGCGGTCGAGGATGGCGGTCAGGGCATCGCGGTTCAGTCCGTCGAGGGTGATCAGGTGGCGCAGCCCGCCGGCGCCGTCTTGTTGTGAGCGCATTGGTGCCTCAGGGTGATTCGATAAACCAGCGTTCCAAGATGACACAGGCCGCGGCGGCATCGACGTCGGCCCTCGCCACCCGGCGTTTCAGCGCACCCGACGCGCGTGCGCCGCGCAGACGCGAGGCCGCCTCGAGCGACGAATAGCGTTCGTCGACCAGGTGCACCGGCAGGTGGTAGCGGCTCTCGACCTGCCCTGCGAAGCCACGCACCCGTGTTCCCATGACGCTCGCCGACCCGTCGGCATGATACGGCAGGCCGATCACGATGGCGGCAGGCTGCCACTGCGCGAGCAACGCGTCGATGCGCTCCCAGCGCGGGCCCGCCGCCGAGTTCTCGACGGCGGCGAGCGGACTCGCCGTGCGGCTCAACGTATCGCCGCAGGCCGCGCCGATGCGCCGCGTCCCATAATCGAAAGCCAGTACGAGTTGCGGCGTCCGTTCGAAGGAAGCGCTAGGCATTGCCGCTGATCGGACTGATGCGGGACAGCTCCACGCCCAGCAGCCGCGCCGCCGCCTGCCAGCGCGACTCGAAGGGCAGCGAAAATATGATGGCGGCATCCGCCGGCGCACTGAGCCAGGCATTCGCCCGGATCTCGTCCTCCAGCTGACCGCCGTCCCACCCCGCATAGCCCAGCGCCACCAAAGCTTCGCCCGGTCCCCGTCCTCGCGCCATCGCCGCGAGGATGTCGCGCGAGGTGGTCACGTGCAGGGTGTCGGACACCTTGAGCGTCGAATCCCATTCGCCGGCGGCCGGGTGGACGACGAAGCCGCGATCCGTCTGCATGGGGCCGCCCCGCAGGACCTGGCGCGCACCCCAGGCACCTTCCCCGAGCTGGATTTCCAGTTGCTCGAACACCTCGCCCATGCGCATGGGCAAGGGCTTGTTCAGGATGAGGCCCAGCGCGCCGCGTGGACCGTGGTCACACACCAGCGCCACGGTCTGGGAAAAATTCGGGTCGACCATGGTCGGCATGGCGATCAGGAGCTGGTTGGTCAGATAGCCGGATTCGGCCGCCTTGCTCACGGCGTGGGACCTCGCGGATTCGGATCGGCGTAGAAGACGCTCGAGCCCTGCGGCGCGCCGCCGAGGAATTGCCATTCGTACGCGATGCGAATGGCGTCGTGCCGGGCATTGAGGTCGCTCGGGAACGGATCGTACGGGGCCGCCAGTTTCAAGATCCGCATCGCCGCCTCGTCGATCTCGGCATGGCCGCTGCTGCGGCGGACCTGCGTTTGCACGAGCCGGCCATCGGCTCCGATGGTCACCTCGATCACCGGGGTGCCGGAGAGATTCCTGCGTCGCGCTACATCCGGGAAATTCATCGTGCCCACCCGCTCGATTTTACGCCGCCAGCTGTCCAAATAAACGGCGACATCGGATTCGCGGGTGTCGGCTGCGATCCAAAGCTGCTTCTTCGTCTCGCCGCGCATCCGCAGTTCGATGCCCTCATCGTTGGGGGTCATCGCCAGGTTCGGTTTCTTCTCCAGGAGCTCCGGCATCTGGGACGCTTCCTTCGCAGCCACCGGGGGTGCGAAATAGAGCACCCGCGGCGCGGGCGCCGTCGTCGCCACCTGCGCCTCGTCGCCGAAGTCCACGGCCCGCTGTTGCGCGGACAGGCCGCTGCCGTCGGCGATGCCGGGGCGGTCCGCCGCGGCGATGGAGGACCTCGGGATGCGCGTCCGTTCGGCGTCCGGCAGATTGCCGCTGCCCAGCTGCGTGCGCTGCGCGATGTAGCGGGCATTGGGATTCCGGGCCGCCGCCGGGACCTGGTCGTCGACCAGCACCACCTCGAGGGCCGCATCCTGGTCGGGATGCGTCGGCTTGCTGAAGGTGACGCCGAGAATCACGATGGCGTGAAACAACGCGGCCAGGAAACACGTGGTCAGCATCCGGTCGTGGGCGGGCGGCAGCCCGGATTCCAAGAGTTCGGCGTTCACGCGCCCGCCAGCGTCCTTTCGATGGCGTCGATGAACAGGCCGCCCACGTCCAGGCCGCGCATCTTGTCCAATTCACGGATGCCCGTGGGACTGGTGACGTTGATCTCGGTCACGAAGTCGCCGATCACGTCCAGCCCCACGAAGGTCATTCCGGCCGCCTTGAGCCTGGGCCCGATGATGGAGCACAACCAGCGGTCGCGGGCGTTGAGCGGGCGGCTCTCGGCGCGGGCGCCGGCGGCGAGGTTGCCGCGGTTGTCCTCGGGATTCGGGATGCGCTGCAGCGCGAAGGGCACGGGTTCGCCGTCCACCAGGATGATCCGGCAGTCGCCGGCCGTCACGATCTCGGGCAGGTAGCGCTGCACGATGGCATAGCGGCGGCCGGAGTCGGTGAGGGTCTCGAACACCACGTTGCGATTCTTGTCCCCCTGCTCGACGACGAAAATCGACCGTCCGCCCATGCCGTCCAGGGGTTTGCAGACCGCCTTGCCGTGTTCCTGGAGAAACGCGCTCATGTCGTGCATGTTCCGCGTGATCAGCGTCGGCGCGCAACATTCGGGAAACCAGGCGGTGTAAACCTTCTCGTTCATGTCGCGCAGCCCTTGCGGCCGATTGAACACCCGGGCACCTTGATCGCGGGCACGATCCAGGATGTACGTGCTGTAGACGTATTCCATGTCGAACGGCGGGTCCTTGCGCATCAGGATGGCGTCGTGATCGCCCAGCCGGGCCACCGCCGCCTCGCCGCGCGCGAACCACGCGTTCGCGTCGTCGAACACCTGCAGAGGCGCGAGCCGCCCCCAGGCGACGCCGTCGCGCAGATACAGATCCTTCTGTTCGACGTACAGGATCCGCCAGCCGCGCGCCTGCGCCGCCAGCAGGATCGCGAGCGTGCTGTCCTTGGCCGGCTTGATGGATTCGATCGGGTCCATGACCACGACGACGCTGACTTGAGATGACATCTTCGGTCCTCTGCTGAAGCGCACGATGACGCGGACGGTTGCTCAGTCTAGCTCACGCGGGTTGCGGCCGACCGCGGTTGCGGCCG
>CAZZWZ010000042.1:0-6737 GCA_964657955.1 uncultured Steroidobacteraceae bacterium | reverse complement strand
AGAGACTGGGCGCGTCAGAGCAGGGCTGTGTGACCCCGAGCGTGGCGGGCGTGCGGGCGTCTTCGGGAAACTGTGAACCACGCCACCGTCGTTTACGCGCGCTTGCCTCGAAATGACGCCCCCGAACCGTGGCTTGCGGGCAACGGATATGTTAAAAAGCCATAAGAATACAGCACCTAGGAGCGCGTGCGAATGCGCGTCCGCAAGTCCTGAAGGGCGGTTTCCATGGAGAGTGCGATCACGGTCAATCCAAAACTCACGGGACTCAAGGTGCTCGTGATCGACGACAGCAAGACGATCCGGCGAACTGCCGAAACCCTGTTGACGAAGGAGGGTTGCGAGGTCTTTACTGCGGTCGATGGATTCGACGCGCTTTCCAAGATCGCCGATCATCAGCCCGACATCGTTTTCGTGGATATCATGATGCCGCGCCTGGACGGTTATCAGACGTGTTCGCTCATCAAGCACAACAAGGTGTTCAAGCAGATTCCCGTGATCATGTTGTCGAGCAAGGATGGACTGTTCGACAGGGCGCGCGGCCGCATCGTGGGATCGGAGCACTACCTCACCAAGCCGTTCACCAAGGACGAGCTGTTGGGCGCCATCGAAGCACACGTCGGCAGATGACGGAGCAGGGGCGCATGGCATTGATCCTCATCGTCGACGACTCGCCCACCGAAGTCTTCGTCATGCAGAAGGCCCTCGAGAGGCACGGTTTCAAGACCGCCGCCGCCGAGAACGGCGAGGAGGGCGTCCGCAAGGCGAAGGCCATGAAGCCCGACCTGATTTTCATGGACATCGTGATGCCGGGCGTGAACGGGTATCAGGCGACGCGCATGCTCATCAACGATCCGGAGACCAGCCTGATCCCCATCATCATGGTGACCACCAAGGGCCAGGAGACCGACCGGGTGTGGGGTCTGCGCCAAGGCGCGGTGGACTACCTGGTCAAACCGGTGTCGGCACAGGCGTTGGTCGAGAAGGCGCAGGCCGCGCTGGCCACATGACGAGCACGAGCGGGAACGACGCCAGCCTGCGCAGTTTGCGCGACCGGCCTTTCGAACTGCTGAAGGAACTCGAGAAGCGCAGCCGCAGCATCAATTCCGGCGGCTTGCCCGAATCCCCGGGCGGCCACGAATGGGTGGGCGTGGCGTTCCGCATGGGCGGCGAGACCTTTCTCGCGGCCCGGGAGGAGACCCGCGAGGTGCTGGGCTATCCCGCCGCCGTCACCCGGATCCCCGGCGCGAGGAGCTGGGTCAGGGGTCTCGCGAGCGTGCGCGGGCAGCTGCTGCCCCTGCTGGACCTGCGACAGTTCCTGGGCAGCGGCACCACCACGCCCGGGCGCAACACGCGGATCGTCGTGGTCAACCACCGGGAGGTTCCGGCCGGTCTCATGGTGGACGAGGTGCTGGGTTTCCGACGCTTCGCGGGACCGGAGTTCAATCCCGAGCCGCCGCCGACGGTGATCCGCTGCGACAGCTACCTCGCCGGCGCCTTTCGGCGCGGCGGCGAGGTCTGGCCGGTGTTGAGTCTCAAGAGTTTGGTGGAGAGTCCCCGTTTTTTGCAGGCTGCGAGCTGACCGTCCCCGGAATCACGGAATGAGTACGCGAGAAATTCCCAACCCGAAATCGAATCTGTTGCCGGCGTTCCTGGCACCCATCGCCCTGTGCCTCGCCGGCGCCGCGGTGCTCACCCTCATGACGCGCAACGCGCCGCCGGCGGCCGCGCCCGCCGATCAGCTGGCCCTGGTCGCGCAGCGCCTGCCGTTCGAGGCGCAGAACGCGCTGCGGGGCGACGCCGGTGCCTTCGACGCGCTCGCCAGGAGCAACGCGCGTCTGCAGGAGCTGCGCGGCGCTCTGAACGATTCCAAGGCCGCCGCGGACCCGGTGTGGACCCGGGTGTCCGACGGGGTTGCGGTGGTCGGCAATGCGCGGTCGTCCGTCGAAACCATCCAGGCGGCCAATCAGGAGGCGCGCGAGCTGGCCCCGAAGCTGCTGTCCGAACTGGGCGACCTCGCCAGCGCCGTCGGCGTCCAGAAGCTCGAAGGCCTGAGCCGCTATCTGGACCGTTTCGAGCTCACCGTGCAGCGGGTGCAGCAGGAACTGGGCGGCCTGGGTTCGGGCGTCACCGATGCCGCCCCCACGGCGCAGCGGCTGGCCGACAGCTTGGAATTCCTGAATCAAGTGATGCGCGGGCTGTCGGGCGAGGAATCCGGTCTTGCGCTGTCGCGGGTGACGGGCAACGATGCCGAACAACGCCTGAAATCGGTGGTTCAACGCAATCAGCAGTTCGCGGCCGCGGTGCGCAAGGCCATCGGTGCCGCCGAACCCCTCGCCAAGGCACAGACCGTGGTGCGGGGATTCCCGGCGCTCACCGAGGGATTGGCCGCCATGGCAAATCGGGGCCTCCCCGCGGCACACGCCGAGTCGAGCTACAAGCCTCTGATCCTGACCCTGCTCGCCGTCGCCGCCGTCCTCCTGGGCGCGATGACCTGGATTTTCCTGAAGTCCATGAACGCGCGTCGCACCACCGAATTGCGGGTGCGGGAGAACGAGCGCAATCAGGAGGCCATCATGCGGCTGCTGGACGAGCTGTCCAGCCTGGCCGACGGCGATTTGACCGTCCAGGCCACGGTGACCGAGGACATCACCGGCGCCATCGCCGACTCGATCAACTACGCCATCGAGGCGCTGCGCGAACTGGTGACCACCATCAACGACAGCGCCATTCAACTGGACGGAGCGGCCAAGCAGACGCAGGCCGTGGCCGGGCACATGGCCAAGGCGAGCGGCGCGCAGTCTCGCCAGATCTCCTCGGCCAGCGAGTCCATGGCGGACATGGCCGCCTCCATCGAAGAGGTCTCGGGCAATTCCGAGCGGTGCTCCGACGTGGCCCGTCATTCGGTGGACATCGCGCACAAGGGCGGCGACGCGGTTCGCCGCACCATCGACGGGATGAACGCCATCCGGGAGACCATTCAAGAGACCAGCAAACGCATCAAGCGGCTGGGCGAGAGCTCGCAGGAGATCGGCAACATCGTCGAACTCATCAACGACATCGCGGAACAGACCAACATCCTCGCGCTGAACGCCTCCATCCAGGCATCGATGGCGGGCGAAGCGGGCCGCGGCTTCGCCGTGGTGGCGGACGAGGTGCAGCGGCTCGCCGAGCGTGCCGCGAACGCCACCAAGCAGATCGAGGTGCTGGTGCGCACCATTCAAACGGACACCAACGAGGCCGTGGTCTCCATGGAACGCAGCACCACGGACGTCGTCGGCGGCGCGCTGCTGGCGGAAAATGCCGGTGCCGCGCTCGAGGAAATCGAACAGGTATCGAATCAGATCGCCAATCTGGTGCAGAACATTTCGGCGAGCGCACGTCAGCAGGCGGTTGCCTCCGGGAACATTTCCAAGAACATGCAGGTGGTTCGCGAAATCTCCTCGCAGACGGCCGAGGGGTCCACCGCCACCTCGACGTCCATCGCGAAGCTGGCGGCGCTCTCCGCGCAGCTGCGCAAGTCCGTCGCCGGCTTCCGCCTGCCCGATTTCGGCGCCGGCACCACGACGCTGGGATCGCCGGGCCAGACCCAGACGCAGTCGCCGGCGTTGCCGCAGTCCGGTGACGACACGGGGCAGCAGGACTCCGCCCGGTTGCGCAAGGCAAGCGGCGCGGGCGCATAGCCGTTCGATCGTTTCCCATGGCGGCCACCGACATCAGCTCTCAGACTCTGCACATCGTCGCCAAGGAGTTGGCGGCGACGCTCAACGAGGCGCGCGCTGCCCTCGAGGCCTATGCGGAACGCGTCGACCAGCAGGGTCTGCTGGAGAAATGCGCCGACCAGCTGCACTCGGCGTACGGAGCGCTGCGGCTGGTCGAGGTGTACGGCGCCGCACTGCTCGCCGAGGAAATGGAGCACGTCGCCCGCTATCTCCTCGCCGCCGGCAGCGATCAGAAGCGGCAGATGGAGGGCCTCGATGCGTTGATGCGCGCCATGGTGCAGCTGCCCGCGTACCTGGAGCGGGTGCTCTCGGGCGGTCGCGACCTGGCCCTGGTGTTGCTGCCCCTGCTCAACGATCTGCGTTCCGTGCGCGGCAGCCCCTTGCTGTCGGAAGGCACGCTGCTGTTGCTGAACCTCAAGTCCGATCAGCCCGCGCAGCCGACACCGCCGCCGCAGGGCGAACCGCCACCCGACGTGGCGCACTGGGCACGGCGTCTCCGGCCGCGTTTTCAGGTGGGGCTGCTCGGCTACATCCGCGGCGAGCGCACCGTCCAGAACCTGGAGATCCTGGCGGGCGTGGCCGAGAAGCTCGAGTCCGTCGCCACGTCACAGCCGGTCTTCCAGTTGTGGTGGGTGGTGGGCGCGGTGCTCGAGGCCGTCCAAGCCAACGGGCTGGAAAGCAGCGCCACGCTGAAGCGGCTGTTCGGCCAGGCGGACCGCCAGATCAAGATCCTGTACGAGATGGGCGAGACGCGCTATGCGGAAAATCCGCCCATCGATCTGCTGAACAATCTGCTCTACTACGTCGCCCGGGCGTCCGCGGTGACCGGCAAGATCGCGGCGGTGCGCGCCTCGTTCAAGCTCTCCGAGTTGTTGCCGGTGGACGATACCGTCGAGCAGGAGCGGGAGAGCCTGTCCGCTCCCAGCGTCAAACTGATGCGGACGGTCGCCGCCGCGATCAAGGAGGATCTGTCCAAGGTCAAGGACGTTCTCGACATTTTCGCACGGCGCGGGGGCGGCCGGACGGACGAGATCCTGCCGCAGCTCGATCTGCTCAAGAAGATCAGCGACACCCTCGGCGTGCTCGGACTCGGCGAACTGCGCCAGCGCGTGCAGCAGGAAGTGGCCGACCTGTCCGAGATCGTGACCGACGGCAGGACGCCGTCCGAAGCCTCGTTGATCAAGGTGGCCGGCGTGCTGTTGTCGGTGGAGGACAGCCTGGACGACCAGCTGGTCCGGCTCATCCTGCCCGTATCGGTCGCCGCCGCCGAATTGCCGGTCGACGAGGACCACGAATTCCGGCTCGTGAGCGAAGCCGTCCTGCGCGAGTGCATCGTCAACCTGGCGCGCATCAAGGAGGCCGTCTCGGTCTCCGTGCACAAGCCTGCGGACTTCCCGCCCCAGGGCCTGGACAACGTGCCCCAGCTGTTGCGCGGCATCACGGCCGGCCTGTTGATGCTGGGCAAGGTGCGGGCGGTGGAATTGATGGAAGCCGTCGGCGTGGAGGTGCGCAAGCTCGTCGACCCGGGCGCGGCGACGCCGGACGCGCTGCGCCTCGAGCGGGTGGCCGATGCCATCGTCAGCATCGAATACTACATGGAGACGCTGCAGAACGGCCGCAAAGACCCGTGGTACATGCTGGACAACGCCCAGATGTGTCTCGAGGCGATCGCCGCCGACGAGTCGGCCCCGGCCTCCGCATCGCCGGACGGGCACGCGGACGAAGCCCCGCGACCGGGGACGGATGCGCCGGGAGCCGAGCAACTCAAGAGCATGCACGCGGCGACGTACCCGCTGGTGTCGGCCCCGCCCGACGCCATCGACCCGCAGTTCGTGGAACTGTTCATCGAGGAGGCCAAGGAGGAGATCGCCTCCATCCAGAAGAGCTTTCCGTCGTGGGATCGCAATCCCATGGATCTCGACTCGCTGGGGGTGCTGCGGCGCAGTTTCCACACGCTCAAGGGCAGCGGCCGCATGGTCGGAGCGCATCTCATCGCCGAATTCGGCTGGTCCATCGAAAATTTATTGAATCGCATCCTCGACAAGACGTTGACGCGCACGCCCGGCATGATGGGACTGCTGCGCAGCGCCATGGCGGCCTTGCCGCATCTGGTCGAGCAGCTGGAAACGGGCCGGCCGAGTGCCGTGCCGGTGAACGACCTCATGACGCGTGCCTTTGCCTACGCCGATGGACGCGAAACCGATTCCCCCGCGGCGGTCGCCGCCCCGGAAGACCATGGCGCCTTCGCCGCGGCCGCGGGCACGGACGCTGCCGGCGAATCGGGCCCATCCACCGCCGCCACTGCCGCCAACGACGATCTCTCGGAGCCGCGCGCAACCGGCGGCACCGATCAGACCGGCGCCGCCGCGGCAGACGGAGCTGCCGCGACCGATGGCGTCGCCGCGACCGATGGGACCGCGGTGGAGCCCGCGACGGCGGACGCCGCGGTTCCCGCGCTCGCCGAGGTGCCGAGCGCCCGGCCGCACGGCATGGATCCGTTGCTGCATGACATCTACAGCAAGGAGACCTCGAGCCATCTGGCGGAAATTCGCGATTACCTGGAGAAACGCGCCGGCCAGGCGGCGCCGCATGCGCTGACGGAGGCCGTGTACCGCTCGGTTCATACGCTGAGCGGCAGCTCCCAGATGGCCGAAGCCCGTCACGGCATGCGCATCACCGAGCCGCTCAACGAGTACATCCGGAAGGCGTACGACAGCGGCCAGGGTCTGAGCGACGCAGGAATCGCGGCGCTGAGCGACGCCGTCCGTGCCATCGAGGATGTGGTGCTGCACTTCGACGAGGCCACCGCATTCTTCACGGATCAGCCCGCGCTGCTCGAACGGCTGCACGGCCTCGAGACCGCACTCGATGCGGAACTGGCCCGTATCGCCCACGACGCCGCCTCCGCCGCGGCAAGCCAGACGGCCGAATCGCCGGCCATCGAGGAACCGGCGGTCGAAGAGCCGCCGCAGGAAGCGCCGGGGGTGGACGAACCGGCGCCGGAGGCGCCCGGCGTGG
>CAZZWZ010000041.1:0-16650 GCA_964657955.1 uncultured Steroidobacteraceae bacterium | reverse complement strand
GCAGTGCCCCGCCCCCGCGGCGACGCGCGGCGCGCCGCGGCCTACGGGGCGGTCCGCGGCTCCCGGGACGCATCAAGTTGCGACGTGCGGTACTTGCCCTGCATGTCGAACATCCAGCCGGGATACTCGGGCGGCAGCGCGCTGACCTTGCCGATGCGCTCCAGGTCGGCGGCGCTCAGCTTCACCTCGGTGGCACCCAGATTGTCGGCCAGCTGGTCGGCACGTTTGGCACCGATGATCACGCTGGTGACCTGCGGCTGGTGCAGCAGCCACGCCAGCGCGATCCGGGCGATGGAGACGTCGTGCGCCGCTGCAATGTCCTTCATCGTTTCGATGCAGGCCTGACCGCGCTTCGCATCCACCGGTGGGAAATCGAAGGCCGTGCGCCGTGATCCCGCCTCCACCTGCGCCGCATTCGCATACTTGCCGCTGAGCAGACCGCCCGCCAGGGGACTCCACACCATCAGGGCCAGGCCCTCGCTGCGCAGCATGGGAATGAGCTCGCGTTCGAGATCCCGCCCCGCGACGCTGTAGTACGCCTGCAGGGACTCGAAACGCGCCAGGCCGAGCCGCTCGGCGATGCCCAGCGCCTTGACGATCTGCCACGCCGCCCAGTTGGAGACGCCGAGATACCGCACGTGGCCGTGTCGCACCAGTTGATCGAGCGCACGCACGGTTTCCTCGATGGGCGTGGCCACGTCGAAGCCGTGAATCTGATAAATGTCGATGTGGTCCAGCTGCAGCCGGCGCAGGCTCGCCTTGACGCCGTCCAAGATGTGGTGACGGGTGGCACCGCGCGAATTGGGTCCCTTGCCCATCTCGCCGAACACCTTGGTGGCCACCACCACGTTTTCACGCGGAATCTTGAGATTCTTGAGCGCCTGACCGGTGATCTGTTCGGACACGCCCCCCGCGTAGACGTCGGCGGTGTCGATGAAATTGATGCCGCCGTCGACGGCCTGACCGAGCAGGCGTTCCGCGTCGCCCTGCGACAGCGCACCGATGGAGGCCCACATGCCTTCCGAGCCGCCGAACGTCATGGTGCCGAGGCAGAGTTCGGAGACGAAGAGGCCGGTACGGCCGTAGGGGTGATAGCGCATGGAAATGATCCTGTGGGCGATGATTGATCGGCCAGTCTGCGGCCGGTGCCGGCCGACGACAAGGCGTCCGGCATGTCACCCGCTGTCGGGTGCGTCCCACAGGGCACACTCCGCGCCGCGTTGTTTGGTAGGCTTGAGGTCGCGTGTGTGCGCCACAACCCTCTGGAGTGAACACCGTCATCAGCAACGCGCCTCGGCCGACGACCCTGCGGTGGACCGGCGCCGACGGCCTCAACATCGTCGGCGACGTCTTCGGTCAACCGGGCGCGCCCGTGGTCGTGCTGCTGCACGGAGGCGGGCAGACGCGGCACTCGTGGTCGGCGGCGGTGGAACCGCTCGCCTCGGCAGGTTACTGCGTCGTCGGCTACGATCTGCGCGGGCACGGCAACAGCGACTGGTCGCCGCAGGGGCGCTATGCGCTGCAGGACCATGCCGGCGATCTGAAGGGGGTGTTGAGCGAACTGGCGGGACCCTGCGCGCTCGTGGGCGCCTCACTGGGCGGATTGACCGCATTGCAGGCCGTCGCCGAGGGTCTCCGGCCTCACGCACTGGTTCTGGTCGACATCGTGCTGTCTCCCGATCCGGCGGGCATCGCCCGCATTCGCGATTTCATGCGGGCCAGCCCCGGGGGCTTCGCCACCGTCGCTGCGGCGGCCGATGCCGTTGCCGCCTACAACACGCATCGCACACGGTCGCCCAATCCGTCCGGCCTCATGAAGAACCTGCGCCTGCGTGCGGATGGCCGCTACCACTGGCACTGGGATCCTGCGATGCTGTCGGCGCAGGCTGCGACGGGCAGCGATCAGCTGGCGCGGTTGACCGCCCGCATGCGTGCGGCACCCCGGATACCCACGCGTCTGCTGCGCGGCCGGCACAGCGACGTGGTCACCGACGCGGGTGTCGAGGCGTTGCGCGACGTCTTGCCCGATGTCGACGTGGTCGATGTAACCGATGCCGGACACATGGTGGCCGGCGACAACAACGACGCGTTCACCGGGGCGATCCTGCAATTTTTGGCGCGCCACCTGCCGGGACGGTCCTGACCGGCCGATGAATTCAGAGGAACCCATGCACAGCGACGATCCGACCGCAGCCTCTCCATCGGGCACCGGCGGCCTGCCCGGGCACATCGAGCAGAACATCGAAAGCGTGGTGGCGATGCAGCGCCGTCAATGGGAATCGACGACGCCCGTGCAGCGGCGCATCCAGGCCATCAGCCGCTTCATCGGACGTCCGTTGTACCTGGTGTCGTTGATCAGCATCGGCGCGATCTGGGTGGCGGTCAACAGCGTCGCCGGCTACTTCGGCATGGTGCCGTTCGACCCGCCGCCGTTCAATCTGCTCGATTCCATCATGAGCGTGCTCGCCCTGGGCACCACGACCATCGTCCTGATCGATCAAAGCCGGCAATCGCGGCTGGAGCAACAGCACACGCACCTGGCACTGCAGGTCAACCTGCTCACCGAACAGAAAGTGACCAAGCTGATCCATCTGATCGAGGAGCTGCGCCAGGATCTGCCGATGGTGCGCGATCGCGACGATCCGCACGCCGCGGCGCTCAAGACCCATGCCGACACGGCGCAGGTCATCACGGCCATCGAACAACGGGGTCTGGCCGACGATCAGACCACCGATGCGCCGGCCGCCGACGAAACCGCCCGGGATCCTGCGGCGTAGTCAGTCTCAGCGCGATTGGCCCAGCCGACCGCCCGGCGACAGGCTCGGGCCGGTGCGCGCGCTCACCGGCGCGGGTGGCGCGGTGCCCCGGCCTCTCAGACCGGCGGCGGATCGAGATCGCGTGCCACGTGCCGATGCTTCGCCAGCGCGGCGATGAAGGCTTTGCCGGGCGCGGCGCCCGCCTCGGCCATGAGGAGCCCGCCGTCGCCCTCCTGTTTCGCAATGCCTGCCTTGTTCATCAACACCGCCGCATCGCCCAGCGCCAGCATGGTCTTGCCGTGCCGGAACTGATCCTTGAGAAATTCGACCGCGTGTCCGGACTTGACCAGCGCCGCGGCGCCGTCGGGCACGATCACCCCGTCGAACAACACCGCCGGCGAATTCTCGAGCGTCGCATCCGCTTCGATGGTCGCGCCGCCGGTCGCGCGTACGGTGCCGAGTCGTACCCCGATGAATCGGGTCACTGCGCCGGCATCGGTCAGCATGCGCTGCAGACCGTCGAGCGAGGCTGCATCGACACCGTCCGCGATCAACACGGCCACCCTGCGCGTGGCGACGCCGCTGCCGGGCAACGCCATCAGCGAGAGGGGCGCCGATGTCATGATCTCCGGTTTGAACGACGCCTCGGTCGCCCGGGGCATGGCCTCCGGCAATTCCAGGCCCAAGCCGTCGGCCACCGCGCCGGCGAGCTCCGCCGACACGTTCACCAGCGAGCTGACCATGCGAACGCGGATCGCGGGCACCGTGACCTTGCTCAGTTCGAAGCGGAAGGAGGCGATGATGTGGGCCTTTTCCACCGGCGTCTGGCTCTCGAAGAAGAGCGTCGCCTGGTTGTAGTGCTCGGCGAACTTCTCCGGTTTGCCGCGCACCTTGTCGACGGGCTCGTTGGCCGCGACGATGGCCTTGGGATAGGAGACGAAGCCTTTCATGCCCGCCTGGAAGGGACAGCCGCCCCCGAGCGAATTGGGCTCGTACGAGACGCGCCCACGCGGGATGGCCTGGCGGTGCTGGCCGTCGCGCTGGTTGTTGAACACCGGCGCCAGCGGCGCATTGATCGGCAGTTCGTGGAAATTCGCGCCGCCGAGACGCGAGATCTGCGTGTCGAGATACGAGTGATGGCGGCCGGCCAGCAACGGATCGTTGCTGAAATCGATTCCCGGCACCACGTGGGCCGTGCAGAACGCCACTTGTTCGGTCTCGGCGAAGAAGTTGTCCGGATTTCGATTGAGCGTCATCTTGCCCACGGGCGTGACCGGCACCAGCTCCTCGGGGATCAGCTTCGTCGAATCGAGCACGTCGAAACTGAAGCCCTCCGCCTGCTCCTCGGTGAAGATCTGCAGGCCCAGTTCCCATTCGGGATAGTGGCCGGACTCGATGGCCTCCCACAGGTCGCGACGGTGGAAGTCGGCATCGGCGCCGGCGATCTTGACCGCCTCGTCCCAGACCAGCGAGTGGGTGCCGGACAGCGGTTTCCAGTGGAATTTGCAGAAGACCGATTCGCCCTTGGCGTTGATGAGCCTGAACGTGTGCACACCGAATCCCTGCATCATGCGCAGCGAGCGCGGAATGGTGCGGTCGGACATGATCCACATCAACATGTGGGTGGACTCGGGCATCAGGGAGACGAAGTCCCAAAACGTGTCGTGGGCCGTTGCCGCCTGCGGGATGGCATTGTTGGGCTCGGGCTTGGCGGCATGGATCAAGTCGGGAAATTTCATCGCATCCTGGATGAAGAACACCGGGATGTTGTTGCCGACCAGATCCCAGTTGCCTTCGTCGGTGTAGAACTTCACCGCGAATCCTCGCACGTCCCGCACCGTGTCCGCGGAGCCCCGTTCGCCCGCCACCGTGGAGAAGCGCACGAACACGGGCGTGACCTTGCCGGCCGCCGCGAAGGGCGCCGCCTTGGTGACCGCGGTCTGAGGTTCGTAGCACTCGAAATAACCGTGGGCGCCCGATCCGCGTGCGTGCACGATGCGCTCGGGTATGCGCTCGTGGTCGAAATGCGTGATCTTCTCCCGCAGGATGAAATCTTCCAGCAGCGTCGGTCCTCTCAGACCGGCCTTGAGCGAATTTTGGTTGTCGGAGATCGGCACGGCCTGATTGGTGGTGAGCACCTGATCGGTGGCGTTCACGCGCACACGCTCGAGGCCCCCGCCCACGGCGACCGGTTCGAGGGCCGCGGGGCCGGTCTTGGCCGTCGAATTCTTCTCGCTCAGCGTGCCCGCGCCGGCCGTGGCGGACGGCATGGGGATGGTCGCACCGGTCGCCGGTTCGAGGGCATTCTCGTAACCGTACTCGGATTCCTTCGCCTCGTTGAAGGGCATGGCGGCTGCGAGCGTCTCTTGATCGGCTCCGTGAGCTGCGATGTCGGTTTTCGGCGCGTCGGGATGGGAGGGTCCGCTCACGGTGCTGCCGACCGCGGTGGGACTCGACGCCCTGGCCCCGCCGGCGGCAGCAGCAGGCTTCGAGGCGGATTTGGACTTCACGGGAGACTTGGCGGAGGCTTTTGCGGGAGACTTTTTCACGAAGTATTTCCTTCTGATATCGGGCCGGTTGAATTGCCGAGAAGGAAAAACCGTTCCACGGCAACACGTCCGCAGGAACCTGGGGCACCCGCGATGGTTAACATGGATCGCCAAAAAAAGACCGTGCGAACACGGAAGCGCGTCGGGTCGACACGTCGACCCAGGACGAGCACTGTAATTGATTGCCGCCCGCGCACTGTGCGGGCGGCGCCACTGCCTGACGTAGGGTATTTCGGACAGCTCAGCCGCGCCACGCGCGGGTGTAGGATCGCACCGACGAGCGCACGCGTCATAACGCATGCACTGCGGCGAACTCCTTGGACACGCAAGCGCACGTGGCATCGATAGAGTTCAGGCGTGGCGATCGGCGAGATTCATGGCCAACCACGAGATTCACGCCCTGCACGCGATGGACGCCTACGATGAGATTCATGCGCACGGCGACATCACACGCGGACGGCGACATTCACACTCACGCGAGATTTCACATGCAACAGTCCACTACTCTGCGCCACCCCGGCATTCTCGGCTGGATGATCTTCGGCGCATTGACTCCGATGGCGGCATTCAATCCCGTCGCGGCGATCGCCGACGCCTGGCAGCCGACGGCCGGGGAGTACGGCCCATCGCCCGTGCTGCCGCCGCCCGACAAGTCCGTGGTGCCCACGCTCAACGTGGCCAAGGCGGTGGGCTGGGCGGGCAATGCCATGCCGCAACCGGGGAAGGGGTTGAAGGTGGCGGCTCTCGCGCAGGGGCTGCAGCATCCGCGATGGCTCTACGTGCTTCCCAACGGCGACGTTCTAGTGGCCGAGAGCGAGGCACCTCCGAAGCCCGACGACGCGAAAGGCGTGCGCGGCGTGGTGCAGAAATTCGCGCAGAAGCGCGCGGGCGCGGGCGACGAGCCGAGCGCGAATCGCATCACGCTGCTGCGCGACACCACGGGCGACGGCAAGCACGTGGAGCGGCATCTCTTCCTGCAGAACTTGAATTCGCCCATCGGCATGGTGCTGGTGGGCGACACCTTCTACGTCGCCAACAGCGACGCGGTGGTCAAGGTGCCGTACAAGCCGGGGATGACGGAGATCACGGCGACGCCCACGCAGGTGGTCGCGCTGCCCGCGGGCCCCATCAATCACCATTGGACCAAGACGCTGGTCGCGAGCCCGGACGGCAAGAAGCTCTATGTCGGCGTGGGGTCGAACAGCAACGTGGGCGAGAAGGGCCTGGAGGCCGAGGTGGGCCGCGATGCGATATGGGAGATCGATCCCGCCACGGGCAGCCATCGAATTTTCGCCAACGGCCTGCGCAATCCCGTGGGACTGGCCTGGCAGCCGGACACCAAGGCCTTGTGGGTGTCGGTGAACGAGCGCGACGAGCTGGGGGATCACGTGCCGCCGGATTACATGACGTCGGTGCGCGACGGCGGGTTCTACGGATTTCCGTTCAGCTACTACGGACAGCACGTCGATGAGCGGGCGCAACCGCAGGACCCGCAGCTGGTGGCCAGGGCCATTCCTCCCGACTACGCACTCGGCGTGCACACCGCCTCGCTGGGACTTTGCTGGTCGGGCGACGCCAAGCTGCCGGCGCCCTATCAACACGGCATGTTCATCGGGCAGCACGGCTCGTGGAACCGCAAGGCCCGAAGCGGTTACAAGGTGCTGTTCGTCGCATTCGACCGGGGCGCGCCCCGGGGACTGCCCGTCGAGGTCCTGGGCGGTTTCCTCAATGCCAAGGGCGAGGCGCAGGGCCGGCCGGTGGGCGTTGCCATCGATCACGGCGGCTCGCTCTTGGTGGCCGACGACGTCGGCAACACCGTGTGGCGCGTGAGCGCGTCCGCCGGCACGTAGCGCGGACGGAACGTAACCGCGGATGGGTGCGACCGGCGCATGGCGGCTGCCACGGTCCTGCTCAGATCCCGCCGCCCATGTCCATGAAGTCGCCTGCGGTCAGCGGCGGCGACGTGGGGCTGCTCAACTGGGCGACCAGGCGCTCGATCTGCAGATTGATCTCCGGCACCGCGGTGATCTCCCACCACGCCGGGCGGGTGAGAGGTCCGAGCGCAAACAACCACGACGAAGCCTCACCGGCCCCGTCGAGGACGGCACAATCGCGTGTCTCGACGCCGACGCCGAGCGCATCCGGAACGGCCAGCCTGCGATCGCGCAGCTCCGCGATCAGCGGGATGGCGGTTCTGGCAAAGTCGCCGCCGGGCCCCGTGCAATTGACGATGTGTCCCGCCTCGAACACGCGCGAGCCGCCGCCGCGCAGGCGCAGCGTGACTTCCACGGCTCCGGCCACGCGTCGATAGCCCGCGATGCGACCGGAAACCAGTTCCAGCGCACCGCTGCTCTGCAGCGCCGCGAAGGCTTCGCTGACCCGCGGCGCCATGCGGTGGCGATGGACATCCCAACGAGGCCGCAGGTGACGCATGAACTGACGGCGGCTGAACTCGTTCCAGCCGTTCCAGATGCTCGGTACCAACGGACGCGAGGCGTCGAAGACGCGCTGCCAGGCGATACCCTGGGCGGCGGCGAGTTCGATCTGCCCGCGAAATATCCTGGTCAGTGCGCGCGCCGAGGCGGGAATCTTGTCGTGCAGGAACTCAGGCCACGCACCGCCGCCCGCGTGGGTTCGGGGCGTGAGTCCGCGGCGCGACACGGCGAGCAGGGGCCCGCGATGCCCGCGCTGAACCAGCCGCAGCGCGATGTCCACCGCCGTCAACCCGCTGCCGATCAAGAGCAAGGGTTCGACCACGTCGGTATCGCTGAACGCGTCGAGGGCCCAGGGGTCCGGGATGAAAAAGCCGCTGTCGTACAGCCATGCGTCGGGGCCTCCCGGCGGCCGCGGCGGCAGATTCCCCATCGCGAGCACCACGATGTCGGCGGCGATCTCGCGACCGTCGGTGAGCAACACGCCGCGTCGGTCGTTCAGCGGTCGCACCACCTCGCCGCGGACGCTGCTCAATCCCGCCGCCGACTTGCTGTCCAAGGCTTCGTTGATCCGCTCCTCGACATAATCACCGAACAAGCGCCGCGGCACGAAGGCCGCGGACAGATCGAGTCCGCTCTCCACCAGCGCCTCGGCGAGCGCTGCGCGGCGCCGCTGCAGCCACTCGGCGAAGCTGGGTGTGAGGCCGATTTCCATGCGGCTCACCGGCACGTTGAGCAGATGGTCGGGACCACAGGCGCCGTAGGCGACGCCGCGGCCGAGGCCCTTCTTCGGTTCCGCGATGATGATGCGCCAGCCCGGGCACTGCCGGTGCAGCTTCAGGCCGAACACGGCGCCGCTGAATCCGCCACCGACGATGACCACGGTTTTGGCGGCGGCGGTGGCGCCGGGAACGGGGTGGTTGCTCAAGCGTTCTCGTCCGATGCGAGGGATCGCGAAAAGCCGGTCAGCGGACGAATTGGCTCACGAGCAGGCGCACCTTCATCGCGGCAGGCGCATCGATGGCCTGGCCCGAATCGTCGATTTCCTGGCGCTCGAACAGCTGATCGGCGGATTTGTCCGCGACGGTGAGGGTCACCACGACGTTTCCCGGCAGTGAGCCCACGCCCCGATGCTTCACGGTGGCACCCTCCACGCCGCGTTCGGCGAGGGCGGCGTGGACCGCATCGAGAATGACCGTCAACCCTTTGTTAAATTGATCCTGCGGCATGGGTGGCATGGTACACCAGCCACCTTGCGATTGCGTGGCCGCCACGGCAGCGACCGCACGTCGCGGTTCGTTTCGCCGCACAACGTCAGGCAGCGGGAAGGCCGCCGGCCGAGCATTGCGCTCAGGACGCCGGCGGCTGCAGCGGGTCGGCCGGGCTTTCCGTGTAATGGCGGTACAGTGCGACCACGCGATTGATGTACGAGCTTTCGTGACCCTCGAGCCAGTTGCTGCCCACCGTGGTCAGCGAATAGTAGCCCCAGACCTCCGGACTGCGTTGCACGACCACGTACACCGAATGCAATTCGCCGGGGCGGTACAGCGTGAGCGTCCACCAGCGCACGGGCGAGACGTTCTCGAAGTCGATCACGAAGCGGCGCGCGGCATTCTCCCGCAGGCGCATCCGAAACACGGTGGCGCCGGATGAGCGACCGTCGGTCTGGGATACGTAGAGTTCACGACCGCTTTCGAGCTCCTCGCCCGTGAAGTCCTCGCGCGGCCGGCCGGCCTCGGTGGTGGCCGCGGCGCTCTTGAGCAACGGCCGCCACCGGTGCTCGCTCACCGACCAATAGGTGACCTGCAGCGTCTTGGAGACCGCCCCGAACCGCCGGAGCAGGTCAATCTTCCGGGCCTCGGTCTTGAACGTTCCGGCCACCGCCACGTAGGTCCCGAAGGGCTGGATGTCGATGCCCAGACAGGACGGTGTCACCGGCAGCACCGGCAGCGGCGACTCCTTGAAGAACCGGACGTTGGGGGCGGCGTCGGGCGACGCATAATCGGGCTGGGCCACCGCGTTCTCGCACGAGGCCGGGAGGGTGGTTTCGCCCACGCCCATACCGGAGTCTGGGGCTGCGGCCCCGGCCGGGGCTGGGGGCGCACCGGCCACCGCGGCGGCCGCGCAGGAGGCCCCTGCATACGCTGCAACCGTCGAGAAGACCGCCGCGGCCCATCGGGTGGCTCGCGTCGTCGCCCGACTGTGCGCCTCGATCATCGCCGAGTATAGGATCGACGGTGTCGATTACTCAAACTCCCGGCCCTCGGCCACGCCGGGGCCGGGAATCTCCACCGCTGCGGAGGGACGCTAGTGTTTTTGCCGATGAATGCGCCGGCTGTTGCGATTTTCGGCGCGGTTCAAGCGGTTTTGTTCGCCGGCCGTGAGATGACCGCCATGTTTCGCCTCGTCGACACTTTCACGCTGCGCGATGTTGGCATCGTGACGTTCGTCGCGCGCCGCCTGTTTCTCGGACATGGTCCCGCTGGCAAGCCCCTGTTGGATGCGCTGCTGCTGATTGTCGAGCCGCTGATTCACTTCGTTCACGCGGGGATGATCCGGAACCGGCGCCGTTTGAGCGGTCGCGGCCTGAACGCAGCAGGCGCCGATGGCGGCGGCGATGACGAAGACGTTGGTCGATTTCATGAGATTCTCCGATTGGTCTGTTTTGGCCTCGTTGTCCGAGCTCGGCCGTCCGGGCACGGCCATCTGAGTACGGCCGATGTCACAGGGAACGCGTTTCGATCCGGTCGGTTGACAGCACGCTGCCGGGCACCAACCCACCCCGAACCTCCCGGATTCCGACAGGCGTCGGCCGGTCGAAGTGCTAGTCTTCCGAATATCGCCCGGAGCGCCCGCGAAATGCGGCGATCCGCACCCTCAACATCGATTGCCGGAGGATTTTATGTTGCGTCGAGCATTGTTGGTTTTGACACTGGCGGGTTTGTACATTGCGGTCAAACAGCTCAAGGGGAAACAGACGACCGTCGCCACGGACCGGGCGGCCGAGGACGAGTGGGCCAACGAGGGGGGAGCCACCCAGCCTGCCTCGGTGTAGCGCCGCCATCACGGCCGATCGCGGCGTCACGGCCGCTCGAAGGCGGCCGCGCCGGACAGTGTCTTCGCGCCGCGCTGCTCGGTCTCGCGCGCCTCGACCCGGGCCCGCAGGTGGAACGCGTTCGAGCCCCGAGGCCACAGTTCGAACCGGATGGTCTCGCCGGGATATACCGGCGCGGTGAAACGCACCGCCAGGAATTTGATCCGGGTTGCATCGTAGTCGGTCACCGCGCGGAGCACCGCGTGCGCGGCCATTCCATAAGTACACAGGCCGTGCAGGATGGGACGTGCGAAGCCCGCCGCGCGCGCGATGTCCGGGTCCGCATGCAACGTGTTGTAGTCGCCGCTCAAGCGGTAGATCAAGGCCTGCTGATCGAGGCTGCGCAGCGTCACGTCGTGACTGGGCGGCCCCGCCGGCGGTGCCGGCAACGGCGTTGGGCCGGGATCGCTGCACGCCGCGCCGCCGCTGTAGCCGCCGTCGCCACGCAGGAAGATGCCGTTCGTCACCTCCGCGATCAGCTCGCCGGCCTGATCGGTGATCTCCCGCCGTATCACCACCACGGCACCCCGGCCCGCGCCCTTGTCCGTGATCGACACCACCCGGTTGCGCCCCACCACCGTGCCCGCGGCGGCCAACGGCCTGTGAAGTCGGACGACCTGTTCTCCGTGAACCAATTTCACCCAGTCGGCGCCGGTGCGCGGATCGCGCCACCAGAATCCAGGACCGCCCAGAACCGACGCCATGGTGGGGATGGTGCACAGGTCTTTTTCGTACACATACCGCAGCTGGCCGCGATCCATGGGATCGGCTCCCAGGTTCAGACCGAGCGCGTACAGCATGGAATCACGCTCCGTGTACGTTTGCACCACCGGAGCAAAGTCCCAGTTCTTCACCGCGTCATAGTTCAACATCGCTCGCGCTTCCTCGTCGATTGCCGGCCGCGACCCATGGAATGCGGCCATGATACCGTTGTGGCTGGGCGCCGCGGTGGGGTGGCCTTGGCCGGGGCGGGGCCGGTCGAACAACAGGCATCCACTTCATCTGGAAACTCTATGAACGTTCAGCAATCGACATCGACCCCGGCGGCAGCGTCCATGAACACACGCGTGACCCGCCTCCTCGGAATCCGCTACCCCATCGTGCAGGGTGGCATGCAGTGGGTGGGTCGCGCGGAACTGGCCTCGGCGGTGTCCAACGCCGGCGGCCTCGGCATCTTGACGGCGCTCACGCAGCCCACGCCCGAAGACCTGGCCAGGGAAATCGAACGCTGCCGCGGCATGACGCAGCAGCCCTTCGGCGTGAATCTCACCATGCTGCCCGCGGCGAAGCCGCCGCCGTATGAGCGCTATCTCGATGCGGCCATCGAGGCGGGCATCCGCATCATCGAGACGGCGGGTAATCTGACCGTAGAATTCATCGCCAAGGCCAAGGCCGCCGACGTGCGCATCATTCACAAGTGCGTGGCGCTGCGCCATGCCCTGTCGGCCGAACGCCGCGGTGTCGACGCCGTGTCCATCGACGGCTTCGAATGCGCGGGACATCCGGGCGACGATGACATCGGCGGCCTGGTGCTGATTCCCATCGCCGCGAAGCAGCTGCGCGTGCCCGTGATCGCATCGGGCGGCATCGGCGACGGCCGCGGCCTCGCCGCGGCACTGGTTCTGGGTGCCGACGGCGTCAACATGGGAACACGCTTCTGCGCCACCGTCGAGGCGCCCATCCACGACAACATCAAGCGCATGATGGTGGAGAAGAGCGAGCGCGACACCAACCTCATCTTCCGCACGCTGAAGAACACGGGGCGCTGCCTCAAGAATTCGGTCTCCGACGCGGTGGTGGCCCTGGAGCGGCGTCCCGGCGGCGTGGAATTCCCGGAGATCCATCCGCTGGTGGCCGGCGCCCGCGGCCACGCGGCGCTGGTGTCGGGAGATCCCGAAGGCGGTCTGGTGTGGGGCGGCCAGGTGGTCGGCCTCATCGACGACGTACCCACGGTCGAGGTCCTCATTCAACGCATGGTGGGCGAATGTCGTGCGCGGCTCGAGCAGGGGATGCGCGCGTTCGGCTGACCGCGCCCCCCCGGGTCCACCGCGCGGTGACTCTGACCGCAAACGATTGCAACCGACGAGGGGCCGCATCCTCCGATGCCTCCGTTCGGTGCGCCAACGGCCCCAACGATTTACCGCCAAGTGTCGCGCAATTACAACACCTGCGCCGATACCCCGCCGCCGCCCGTCCTTGGTGAGGCAAATAAAACCGACAGTCGTCTGAAGCGCCATTTCTAGCGATGTGATTGCAATCGTTTTCAATCTTTGCTCTACTTGCCGCGGGCTGGAAGGGTTGCCTCCGCAAGCGGAGGCGCGGTATCGCGACAAATGGGGGATCTATGGGAGAAGTCACCAACGACAAGCTGCGCCTGGCCATACTGGCCGCGCTTTCAATGGCATCCGCGGCGCCGGCGTTCGCGCAAGGCGAGCCGCCCGCCCAACCGGCCACCGTCGCCGACGCCACCGCGGCTCCTGCCGCGGCCGCCACCGATGCGACCATCGACGGCGGCAACGGAGTGGGACTGGACGAGATCGTCGTGACGGCCGCCGCCGGCGACAAGTCCCGCCTGCGGAGCTCCATCTCGGTCACCCAGGTCGACACCCAGGCCATCCAAGATTTCACGCCGCGCAGCGAGGGTTCGGTGCTGCGCATGATCCCGGGCATCCAGGTGGGCGACACCGCCGGCCCGGGCGGCAACTCCAACATCGGCGTTCGCGGCATCCCCGTCTCCACGGGCGGCTCCGAGTACGTGCAGCTCCAGGAAGACGGGCTGCCGGTCACGCTGTTCGGCGACATCCAGTTCGGCAACAACGACTACTGGATCCGCTTCGACCAGAACGTGGAGCGCGTCGAGGCCGTGCGCGGCGGCTCGGCATCCACCTTCGCCTCGCAGGCGCCCGGCGCCATCATCAACTACGTCAGCAAGACGGGTGAGACCGAGGGCGGCTCCATTCTGCTCACCCGCGGCGCGAACTACGACGAAACGCGCCTGGATTTCGACTACGGCGCGCATCTCAGCGACACGGTGCGCTTCCACGTCGGCGGGTTCATGAAGGATGGCGGCGGCCCGCAGAGTCTCGACTACGATGCGGCCCGCGGCTATCAGATCAAGGGCAACATCACCAAGGACCTGGACGACGGCAAGGGCTTCATCCGGCTGAACTTCAAGCGCCTCGACGACAAGGAGCCGACCAACACGTCGATGCCCACCCTGGCCTCCATCCACAACGGCGACATCACGGGGTTCGGCGTCCTGCCCGGCCTCGACGCCCGCCATTACTCGAGCGCGGGCATCTACAATCAACAGTTCACCGTGCTCAACCAGAGCGGCGCGCAGCAGCTGGTCAACATGGAGGGCATCCACCCGGTCGCGACGGCGGTGGGCGGCCAGTTCCACTACGACTTCGACCATGGCATCAGCGTGAACGACAGCTTCCGCTACACCATCATGAGCGGCACGTTCGCGAACCAGTTCACGAGCGAGACGCTCACCTCCAGCGTTCTCGGTTCGACCGTCAACAACGTCCCCGTGGGTTCCATCCTCTACACCGCCGGCCCGCTCAAGGGGCAGGAATACACCAGCCCCTACCTCAGCAGCGGCGCGCAGGCCTACACCACGATGCGCGACATCGGCAGCTCGGTGAACGACCTGTCCTTCTCCGAGAAATTCGACTGGAACGACGACATCAGTTCGGCGGCCAAGCTCGGCTGGTTCCACGATCGGCAGGCCATCGCCGCCGACTGGCGCATCAACAATTCGTACACGTCGCTGAACACCTCGCAGAATTCGGTGCCCCTCGACCTGTTCGGCGTGGCCGGCGCCGGCGGCACCGCCGCGCAGCTCACGGCGAACGGCCTGTCGGGCTACAACAATCAGTGGGGAGGTTGCTGCGGCGGCCGCTCGTACGACCTGAGCTACACCGACGATGCCGTCTATCTGGATTTCGACACGAAGATCGGCCGGCTCGACCTCGACCCCAGCGTCCGCTACGACACGGTGCGCGGCCAGGGCAACAGCTTCGCCCCCACGGCCGGTCTGCCCGTGAACGTGGTCGATGCGCTCACGCCCAAGGGCAGCGTCGGCGCCAGCCTGCCCACCTACAACACGGCAACCTTCGCCACCGACACCCTGAACTACACCAAGGGTTACACGTCCTGGTCGTTCGGCGCGCTGTACTCCATCGACAACGACACCAGCGTGTTCGCCCGCGCCAGCCGCGGCGGCCGCTTCAACGCGGACCGCCTGTTGTACAGCGGAGACTTCGGCGCCGACGGGTCGCTCAGCCAGCACGGGCAGGCGGTGGCGCTCAATTTCCTGAACCAGCAGGAACTGGGCATCAAGGACCGCGGCAGCTTCGCCGACGCGCACTACACGGTGGAAGCCACGCTCTTCCACACCACGTTGACCGAGCACAACTACGATTTCACCCTGGCGAGCAAGAACCCGCCGCAGGACCCCAACATCAGCGCCCAGTATCGCGGCCAGGGCGTGGAGTTCACGGGTTCGGTCCGTTATCTCGGCTTCTTCATGGTGGCGGATCTGACCTACGCCAATTCGAAGATCACCGCCAATCCGGGCGATCCGGCGAGCGTCGGCCAGGAACCACAGGGACTGCCGTCGTTTCTCTACCGCATCTCGCCGGGTTATGATTCGGGGATGTTCGCGGTGGGCGCCAACATCACCGGGCACAACGTGTCGTACACCACCAACGACAACACGCTGTCCGTTCCGGGCTCGGCCCTGGTGTCCGTCTTCGGCATCTACCGGCCGCTGGACAAGCTGGAGCTGGGCGTCAACGTGTCGAACCTGTTCAACAAGCTGGGCAATTCAGGCGGCGGCGGCATCCAGGCGCAGGTGTCCCCGACGCTGGGCGTCTTCGACAGCTCGGCTTATTACGGGCGCCTGATCGACGTCTCGGTGCGCTACAAGTTCTGACGTGGCCCCCTCGCGGCCGACGCGGGGGGTTTGTTCGCGGTGACGCGCCTGCCGCGACAGATCTCGGCCCGGGCTGGACGGGGGTGAATCAGTGACGGGCAGCAGGCAGTGACCGGCAGCGAAGAGCGCCGCATCCGCAACATCGTCATCGTCGGCGGCGGCTCCGCCGGCTGGATGACGGCGGCGGCGCTCGGCAATGCGCTGCGCAGGAATTGCGCGATCACGCTGGTCGAATCCGACGAGATCGGCACCGTGGGCGTGGGCGAGGCCACGGTGCCGCCCATCAAGCTGTTCAATCAGTCGCTCGGCATCGACGAGGCGGAGTTCCTGCGCCGCACGCAGGGCTCGTTCAAGCTCGGCATCCAGTTCGTGGACTGGGCACGGCGCGGGCATCGTTACTTCCATCCGTTCGGCACCTACGGCCGCCCCTTCGACGTGGTGCCCTTGCATCATTACTGGCAACGGGCGCACGCGGCCGGCCACGCCTCCGGGCTGGACGATTACTGCATGGCATGGGCGGCCGCGGCGAACGCCCGCTTCGCACCGCCGGTGGCAGACCAGCGCCACGTGCTCTCGACGTACGATTACGCCTACCATTTCGACGCCGGCCTGTATGCGGG
This sequence comes from uncultured Steroidobacteraceae bacterium, assembly GCA_964657955.1. GTDB lineage: Bacteria > Pseudomonadota > Gammaproteobacteria > Steroidobacterales > Steroidobacteraceae > Bog-1198. The sequence continues at coordinate 257 of CAZZWZ010000041.1, read as the reverse complement.
GTATCTGCGCGAATACGCCGAGGAACGCGGCGTGCGGCGGATCGAGGGCAGGATCGCCGACGTGCAGCTGCATGCGGCCAGCGGTCACGTCGAGAGCGTACAGCTTGCCGACGGCCGGCGCATCGCCGGGGAGCTGTTCGTCGATTGTTCGGGATTTCGCGGCGTGCTGATCGAGGGCGCGCTGCACACCGGCTACGAAGACTGGACGCACTGGCTGCCCTGCAACCGGGCCGTGGCCATGCCCTGTGCGGGCGCGG
>CAZZWZ010000040.1:8197-16824 GCA_964657955.1 uncultured Steroidobacteraceae bacterium | reverse complement strand
TGGAAATCTCCACGCTCGCCAATTACGAGAAACAAGGCTTTCCCGCCTACGACGGTTATTCCTGGTACCGGTTCCACGTGCGCCTGCCGTCGAGCCTGAAAGCCGGCGTGCGCTGGCCGCAGCGCCTGCACCTGTATCTGTCGAGCATCGACGATGTGGACGAGACGTTCTTGAACGGCAGGAAGATCGGTTCGATGGGGCAGATGCCCGACGACCCCCGTGGTTATGCCACGCGCTGGAACGGCCTGCGCGATTACTACGTCGACGTGGCCTCCGGTCTCGTTCACTGGGATGCGGACAACGTCATCGCCGTGCGCGTCTACGACGGGTCGGGCGGCGGCGGCTTCTATCGCGACATGCCCACCTTGAGCCTGTCGGAGATCGTCGACGGACTGAGCTTGGACCTGGGCAGGACGCCCGTGGTGTACGGGGCGTCCGATTTTCGTGCCGCGACCCGCTGGGAGAACAGCTTTCCGGTCGTGCTCGACGGGCGCATGGAGTACGACGTCTACGACGCCGCGGCCGGCCGCGTGCTCGCGCATGCCGGCGCGCCGTTCCACGTGGATGCGAACGGCCATGCCGAACTGGCGGTGACTGCGCCGCAGCGTGCCGGCATCGAGGTGCGCTTCCGGTTCACCGAGGCCGGCACCGGCACGGTGGCCAGGGCCATCCTGCACGCACCGTATCTCGCGACGCCCGCCGAGTCGCCGCAGCCGCGGCTCAACGGTGCCGCCGTGCTCGGCGCGCGGCCCGGTTCGCCCGTCGATTATCGCATCGCCGCCACCGGCACCCCGCCGCTCCGGTATTCGGCCGCCGGACTGCCCCCGGGCCTCGTGCTCGACGCGGCGCGCGGCGTGCTCAGCGGGCGGGTGCGCGCGGCGGGCGACTATCCCGTCGAAATCGAAGTGCACAATGCGCTCGGCAGCGCCAGGCGCATCTTGACGCTGCGCGTGGGCGACCTGCTCGCCCTCACCCCGCCCATGGGCTGGAACAGCTGGAATGCCTACGGTCTCGACGTGGATGACGCCAAGGTGCGCGGCGTGGCGCAGGCGCTGGTGGATTCCGGGCTGGCCGCCCATGGCTGGACCTTCGTCAACGTCGACGACGGCTGGCAGGCGCCCGAGCGTGGCGCCGACGGCGCCATCCGCGCCAACGCGAAATTCCCCGACATGCGCGCCTTGAGCGCGCATCTGCACGAGCGCGGCCTGCGCTTCGGCATCTATTCCTCGCCCGGGCGGCTGACCTGCGGGCGATTCCTGGGATCGCTGGGCCACGAGCGGCAGGACGCCGACACCTACGCCGCCTGGGGCGTCGATTATCTGAAGTACGATCAGTGTTCCTACGAAGAACGGTTGCCGAAGACGCCGACGGTGGCCGATTACCAGGCGCCGTATCGCCTCATGAGCGCCGCGCTCGCAGCCGAACCGCGCGACATCGTCTACAGCCTGTGCCAGTACGGCCTCGGCGACGTGTGGACCTGGGGCGCCGAGATGCGCGGCAATCTGTGGCGCACCACCGGCGACATCGAGGACACGTGGCGCTCGGTGAAGGAGATCATGGACTCGCAGCACCTGTCGGCGCCTTACGCAAAACCCGGGCACTGGAACGACCCCGACATGCTGGTGGTGGGCGAGGTGGGCTGGGGCGGTGCGCTGCATCCCTCGCGCCTGACGCCGGACGAGCAGTACAGCCACATCAGCTTCTGGTCGCTGCTCGCCGCGCCGCTGTTGCTGGGCAACGAGCTCACGCATCTGGACGCCTTCACCCGGAATCTCCTGGTCAACGACGAGGTGCTCGCCATCGACCAGGACCCGCTCGGCCATGCCGCACACCGCGCGTGGTCGTCCGACGACTGGCAGATCTGGGTGCGCGAACTCGCCGACGGACGGCGGGCCGTGGGGGTGTTCAACTTCGCCGATCGGTTTCGCCGTCTGCGGCTCACCGGGCACGTGAAGGAACTGGCGGCCGGCGCGTCCCTGCGCGACGTATGGCGGCAGAAGGACCTGCCGCCGCTCACCGCCGCCTTCGCAGCCGGTATCCCGGCACACGGCGTGTGGTTGTTGGTGGACACACCCCCGCCTTGAGCACGACCGACCCATGGGGTGACGGACCCGGGGAGGCCGCGGTCTGGCGGCAGCGGGGACTCGAGCACCGCGACGCGCAGCGCATGGTCGAGGCCACCGCCGCCCTGGCGCGGGCCGAGACGCTCGCACCCGACGATCTCGGCATCGTCTTCGATCATGCGCAGGTGCGCTTTGTCTGCGGCCTGCCGGCGGCGGAATCCCTCGCCCGCGTGCATGCCGCGGCGCCGGATCATCTCGGCGTCGTCAAGCAGCTGGCGGCAGCGCTGCAGGCCGAGGGCGCGGCCGAGCGGGCCGGGATGCTGCTCGAAGGAACGCTGGCCGAGCATCCGGACTGGCTCGAAGGCCACAAAGCCCTGTCGGACCTGCGATGGCGGGCGGGGCACGCGGACGGCTACGTCGCGGCATACGCCGCCGCGGCCGCGAAACAGCCGCGGAACGTTGCGCTCCGCCTCGCGTGGTTCTACGCCGTCGCCGCGCGCCGCGACTGGGACTCGGCGAGCCGCGTGCTCGACGCGGGTGAACGGCTGGGCGGCGCCGATTCGTACCTGCCGGCAAGGCTGTACGTGGCCACCGAGTCGGGTGACCTCGCGCGCGCGCACGCGCTGATCGAACGCACCGCGGCCATCGAGGACACGGGACTCGACATCTGCCGGATGCGCCATCATCTGCGCAGCGGCCGGTTCGGCGACGCCGAGAGCGTGGGGCTGCGCCTGTGCCGGTCGCCTGCCGGCCGGCACGCGTGGCCCTATCTGTCCCTGGCCTGGCGCTCGCTCGGCAGCGCACGCGCCGGCTGGCTCGACGGCACGCCGCCCCACGTGAAAATCTTCGATCTGCAATTCTCCACCGCAGAACTCGACGAACTCGCGACGCTCCTGCGCACCCTGCATACGGACCGGGCCCCGCATCTGGAGCAGTCGGTCCGCGGCGGCACCCAGACCGGCCAGCCGCTGTTCTTCCGGCACGAGGACATCCTCCGCACCGCGCGGCTGCGAATCCGTGAGGCCGTCGCGGCCTACGTGGCCGGTCTGCCGCCGCGCGATGCGTCGCATCCGTTGCTCGCCCCACGGCGCGACCGGGTGCTGTTCGACGGAAGCTGGTCCGTGCGGCTGCAGAGCGAGGGTTTTCACGCCAGTCACACGCATCCCGCGGGCTGGATCAGCTCGGCCTTCTACGTCGCCCTGCCCGGCGAGCGGATGGGCACGCCGCCCGCCGGCTGGATCAGTTTCGGTGCGCCGCCGCCGGAACTGGGTCTCGAGCTCGCGCCGTACTTGCAAATCCAGCCCAAACCCGCGAGGCTCGTGTTGTTTCCGTCGACCATGTGGCATTCGACGCTGCCGTTCGACGACGGCGAGCGCCTGGCGATCGCCTTCGACGTGCGTGGCTCGGCACCCGGCCGGGATTGAAAGGATCGCGAATGTCCGAACCCATCGTTCCGTTGGTACTCGAGGTGGCGCAGACGGAACTCGAGGATCTGCAGCAGCGCCTCGACCGCATCCGCTGGCCCGAGCGAGAAACCGTGTCGGACTGGTCGCAGGGCGTGCCGCTCGGCCGGCTGCGCGAACTCGTCGAACACTGGCGCGATGGGTACGACTGGCGCCGCTGCGAAGCCCTGCTCAACGGCATGGGTCAGTACCGCACCCGGATCGACGGACTCGGCATTCAGTTCATGCACGTGCGCTCGCCGCACGCCGGCGCCATGCCCCTGCTCATCACCCACGGCTGGCCCGGTTCGGTGCTCGAGTTCCGCAAGATCATCGGCCCACTCACCGATCCGGCGGCGCACGGCGGACGCGCCGAGGACGCCTTCGATCTGGTGCTGCCGTCGCTGCCCGGATTCGGATTCTCCGACAAGCCGGAGCAGCCCGGGTGGAACATGCAACGCATCGCGCACGCATGGAACACGCTGATGTCGCGCCTCGGCTACGACCGGTACGTCGCCCAGGGCGGCGACTGGGGCTCCGGCATCACCACCATGCTCGGCGCCCTGCACCCCCCCGGGCTCGCGGCCATCCACGTCACCCTGCCCCTGGTTCTGCCCGAGGGCCCCTACGACAACCTGACGCCGCGCGAGGCGGAAATGCTCGCCTCCCTGCAGAGCTACGAACGCTGGGATTCGGGGTATTCGAAGCAGATGTCGACGCGGCCGCAGACCGTGGGCTATGCGCTCGCCGACTCCCCGGTGGGCCAGGCGGCCTGGATCTACGAAAAATTCCGGACGTGGATGGACTGCGACGGCGACCCCTTGTCCATCCTCACCAAGGACGAGATTCTGGACAACATCATGATGTACTGGCTGCCCAACACCGCCGCCTCGTCCGGGCGGATCTACTGGGAGAGCTTCGTCGGCGGCTTCGGCGCCGTGGACCTGAACGTTCCCGTCGGCTGCAGCATCTTTGCCAAGGAGATCTACCGCGCGCCGCGAACCTGGGCCGAGCGGTGCATGCACCGCCTGATTTATTGGAACGAGATCGACCGCGGCGGCCACTTCGCCGCGCTCGAACAACCGGGCATTTTCGTCGACGAGATGCGAAACTGTTTCCGCAGCGTGAGGCATCAGGCCGTAAGACATTAGACAGCGGAGTATCTCTATGGGAACCATGGTCTCGTTCAACCGTCCGGACGGCAAAACGCTCGAAGGCTATCTCGCAGAGCCCGACCCCGCGACGGTCAAGGCCGCGCCGGGTGGCGGCGCGCCCGCCATCGTCGTCATCCAGGAATGGTGGGGCGTCAACGCACAGATTCGTGGGGTCGCCGACCGGCTGGCGATTGCCGGCTACCGGGCGCTGGTGCCCGATCTGTATCGCGGCAAGTCCACGGCCGAGGCCGAGGAAGCCAATCACCTGATGACCGACCTGGATTTCGGCGAAGCCGCCTCACAGGATGTCCGCGGCGCCGTGCAGTTTCTGAAGATGCGCAGCAACAAGGTGGGGGTGACTGGCTTTTGCATGGGCGGCGCATTGACCCTGCTCAGCGCCTGCGCGGCTCCCGAAGTCGACGCCGCGGTGATCTGGTACGGATGTCCGCCGCTCGACTACGTCGATGCCGGCAAGATCGCGGCACCCCTGCTCGGACATTGGGCCACGCAGGACCAGTTCTTCCCGGAGACGCTGGTCGACGGGCTTGAAGGAAAGCTACGCGCGGCCGGCGTCGATTACGAATTTCATCGCTATCTCGCGCACCATGCGTTCGCCAACGAGACTGCCGTGGGTCCGGGACGGATTCCCGACACGCAGTACGATCCCGCATGGGCGCAGCAGGCGTGGGATCGGACGCTGCGGTTTTTCGGACGTTGGCTGGGGTGATGCGGCGGCGGGCGGACCGGGAGCGCGCCTTCGGCTCCGCATTGAACCGCGGAGCGTCTGACCACTTCAGCTGCGGGCTCACCACTTGAGCATCGCCTCAGAAACGATAATTCAAATCGATCCCGATGGTGCGCGGCTGGCTGATGGCGGCGCGCTCGAAGCCCGGCGAGGTGAAGGAGACCGAGGGAAGGTATTGATAGACTGCGCGCGTATTGCGCAAATTGTCGATGAACAGCGCTGCCGAGAGGTCCTGGTGTTGATACGTGAGACGCAGTGACGTGAGGTCCCGCGAAGGCAGGTGATCGGGTCCGTAGGTGATTTCGTCCGAAGAACTGACGTAGCTGTTGCTCAGCCGGCCGCTCACCTCGTCGGTGGCGTTGAGCCCGATCCGGTATTCGATCGCTGTGCTGATGGTCCATTCCGGGACATCGAGCAGCCTCTGGCCGGCGACGATGCCGGATTCGAGTGAATCGCGCGTGAAAGCTGCATGGGCGAAGCCGATGTTCTGCATCAGACGGACATGTGCGTTAAGCTTGAGCGTTGCCTCGACTTCGCCGCCCTTCACCGCAGCATCCGCCGCATTGTCCGTGAAGGAAATTCCGCATGCCAGCGCCACCGGCTGCTGCACATTCGACCATTTCAGGTAATAGATGTCCCCATTGAGCGTCAAGCGCTGGTCCAAGAGTTTGGATTTCGCACCGATTTCGTAGCTCCAGACGGTGTCCGGCCCATAGGTCAGGGGGGCCGAGGTCCTGCCCAACGCCTGCAGGTCTTGAAGACATTGCAGGGGTTGTCCTGAATTGCCGGTGGGAACCGGGATGTTTCCTGCGCCTTCGCGAAAGCCCTTGGCCGCGGTCGTGTACAGCATGACGTCGTCGGACGGGCTGTACGACAGGGTCGCCATCGGATTGATGCCTTTGTCGCTTGCGGCACCGGAGGCGTAGCTGGTGGCCAGCGATCCCGTGTAATACAAGCCGGAACCGGCCGTGTGTTCGCTCTGGCTGTACGAGAAGTAACGAAGCCCTGCCGTCAGCTTGATGCGATCGGAAGCCTGGTAGCTGGCATTGCCGAACCAAGCACGCTGCACGATCTCCGTGGGCGCGTAAAACTGGAACAAGTAGTCGCTCGCACCGCCGCTGACCGCGAGCACCGCATCGGATTTCGAATAAAGATTCTGCAACGCACGGTAACTGCTGTAGAACACACCGGTGAGCCATTGCAGCGAGCCCTCGCCGTTTGAAGCCAGGCGAATCTCTTGGCTGAACTGTCGCGTGGGGTCCGCCTCGCCCGATTGAACGGGGCCGAAACCGCCGGCGGCGAGGGTGAATGCGCCGAGGTTCAAGAAATTCTGGGTCTGCTCGCTGTTGTCCTGGGTCAGATTCGTCAAGCGCGACAGGTAGCTGGTCGCAGAGGTTAGCTGCATTCCGGCAAATGCGTACTCGACCCCCAGGCTCGACACGGTAAAACGGTCCGAGTAGGGCTCCCTCAGGTCGAAAGGCTGATAATGAGCCGGCGTATCCGGCGGCAGGTCGTAGGCATTGGGGCCACCCTGCTCTATCCGCTGATAAAAGACGGCGGCCGTGATGGACAGTTCTTGCACCGGCTGGAACAGCACGCTGGCGCGGCCGCTGGTCAGTGTCTCATCGTTGACGTTGCGATAGATCTGGGTGGGCCGAATCGACGCCACGTCGCCGCGCGTGTTGCCGAAATAGCCGTTGCCGGTGCCGTTGGACTCGAGGGGAAAATCGGGAACGATGATTCGATCTATCCACCCGCTGGTGTGCGACTGCGTACCGACCAAGCGCACGGCCACTTTGCCGTCTGCCATGGGCAAATTCACCATGGCGTTCTGACGGTAGTTCACGCCACCGCCCTGCGTTCCGGAGAGAATCGACTCTCCGGTGGCATAAAAAGCAGTAAGGTCCGGCGGATTGGTGACCAATTTGATGGTGCCGCCCATGGCTCCCGCGCCGTACAAGGTTCCCTGGGGACCTCGCAGCACCTCGATGCGGGAAAGGTCGTACAGGTCGGGATCGATGCTGACTTTTCCATTCGACGAAAGGGCGGGTGGCGTCACCGGCGTCTCATCCAAATAGAACCCAACGGTGGGCGATTCGCCCCCGTTTTGCGACAGTCCGCGGATCTCAAACTGCGTTTGACCGGGACCACCCGACGAAAACGAGACCCCCGGCACTTCCTGAAGAGCTTGTTCGACGGCGCTCGCCCCACGAGCTTGCAAATCCTGGCCGCTGATCGCGGTCATGCTGATGGAGGTTTTCTGCACGGTGGACGAACGCTTTTCAGCGGTGACGACGATCTCCTGCAGATCGTACTGTTCCGTATCAACGAGCGGCCCCGCAGCTGCGCCGTGACAGGTCAGGGCACTGAGCCCACCGATCCTCACCAGACGCCGCCACGAGATCCGCAGCCGGAAGTGTGGCCGTCCGGACGCGGTGCCATGCGTGGCGATCTGCTGCACCGCCCGGCACACTAATGAGAGATCATTGTCCGGAGCCATCCATCGCGTTTGCATAGCAGATCTCCATGTACCAAGTTGACTCATTGGTCCAGCCACTGACAAAAATTTAGAACCACCGGGCCCAGTGTGGTACCAATGGAGTCTGCCGGGCACCTTGGGTAGAGTCAACTAGGTCTACGGCGCCAATTTCGCGGCCGCAGTATCATCGAGTCCAAGCCACGCATCGAGATCGAGGAGCAGAGTCTATGCACAGATTCGAACACCGTATAGCCGTCGTGAGCGGCGCCGCGCGCGGCATGGGCAAAGCGGTTGCGCTTCGGCTCGGCGAGGAGGGCGCCACGGTGGTCGCGGTGGACATCGACGCGGCGGGCGCCGCGGCGACAGCGCAGACCATCGGCGGCGATTCCGCGGGAATCGGGTGTGACATCGGCGACGAGGCGTCCGTGGCCACGCTGTTCGACGCGGTCGCGGACAAATTCGGCAGGCTCGACGTGCAGGTGAACGCCGCGGCCATCGTGCCCTTCGTCAAATGGGATGAACTGAGCTTCACGGAATGGCGTCGGGTGCTGCGCGTCAATCTCGACGGCCTCTATCTGATGTGCCGCGCGGGCTCGAACCTGATGCGCCGGCGCGGATACGGCCGGATCGTCAATTTCAGCTCCAATTCTATCTTCGCCGGGACGCCGAACATGGCCCACTACGTGGCATCAAAGGGCGGAGTCCTAACCTTCACGCGCGCGCTGGCGTCGGAACTGGGCCAGT
>CAZZWZ010000040.1:0-8187 GCA_964657955.1 uncultured Steroidobacteraceae bacterium | reverse complement strand
GTACAAAATCACCGCCAATTCAGTCACGCCCGGCCTCATCGACACGGAGGGCGTACAAGATTCGCCGCACAAGGATGCCTTTGAGTTCGTGGACATGCTGCAGGCAATCAAAGGCCGCGGGCTGCCGAAGGACGTGGTACCGGCCGTTGCCTTCCTCGCCTCGGAAGAGGCGCATTGGATCACCGGCCAGGCGCTCAATGTCGATGCCGGGATGGTCCGCTGGTAGCAGCCTGCTGGGGCAGGTGGCCACACCCGTCAGACCTCGAGCGACACATCAGGAATAGAAGTCGACGCCCGTCTGGTAGGACGCGAAGCTCGCGAGATCATGCGAATAAAAAAGCTCGGCGTCGTGCTGCTCGGCGAGCCCTTTGAGCCTCTTCATCGAGTTGAGGCTGGCTGTGGGGTCCAGATGAAAGCTCGAGATACACATCATATCCATGTTCTTCTTGCTGTAGCACGCATCGGCGGTGAACAGCATCGGACGCCGATTGCGGAGTTCCACCATCAGGCTGTAGTGTCCCGCGGTGTGCCCCGGCGTCTCGAACAGCCACAAACCTTTTGCGATTTCCTGATCCCCCGTCAGCGTCTCGAATCTTGGCGTATACAGGTCGAGCGCCGGATCGGGCGGTAGTTGCCGGCCCTGCTTTTCGGCGAGGTTCGGCGCGAAGCTCAGGTCCGAATAACCGAGATGCTCGAACGGCTGGCAGTTACCGGAGGCTTCCAGTTCCTTCGCGTGGCACAGGGTGCAAGCCCGATGGAAATGCTTGTTGCCGCCGCAGTGATCGAAATGGTAATGAGAGTTGATGACGTAATTGATATCGCCGGTCTTCAGTCCCAGCGCCGAGAGTTGTGCCGGGAGGGTTTGCGAAGGGTCCTGAACGGGTTTTTCGAAGGGCAAGACCCGCATCACGTGATCGAAGTCGTAGCCCGTATCGAACAGGTAACGCCCATCGGGATGGTCGATCAACACGCTGTAACATGGAAAACGCAGCTCTCCAGCCGGTCCGCGGTTCCAGAACGCGTGGTACCCGTCGATCACCAGCGTACCACCGTCCAGCAGATAGACCCGTGTATCCGGCATCACACCACACTCCTGCTCATTCGAGCACCGGCGGCCGGTGCGCAACACTGGTTTACTTGGGCGGTGCTGCCACCGAGGACATCATCGCGCGCACGGAAACCGCGTCCCATACCGGATCGACCTTCACGTCGCCACCGATGATCCGGGTGCGCGTGGCCTCGATTTCGGACCACACCTTGTCCGGGATATACTTCGAGTGCAGCAGCCGCACCGAGTCGTCGGCGAGGTGGATGGAGTAGGGATGCGTGCCGAATCTGCCGGCCTTGAGATCCTCGACCATGGCCGCATAGACCGGCACCAGATTCCAGATGACCGACGACAGCAGGTGTCCTTTGTCGAGCGAACTTTTGTCGCCGAGTTCGTCGATGAACCATACCTTGCCCCCGTTGATCGATGGCTTGGTGTCCACTGCCTGCAGCATGCCGAAGCTCGCACGGTCACCCTGGCCAAAGACGACATCCGCGCCGGCGCCGATGGCCGATTCGGTCACGCGGCGGCCACCAGCGACGTCGGCATAAGCGGCGGGACCAATCACGGCGTACAGCACTTTCACGCCGGGGTCGGTTGCCCGCACCCCCTGGGCAAAGGCTGCGGACTGGCTGTTCCACGGCGGCGACTCGGCCGCAACGACGATGGCCACGACGTGAGTCTGGGTGATCCGCGCCGCAAGCAGACCCGCAAGATACGCTCCGTCGCGGCCGGACAACGTGTAGTCCGCGACTGCGCCGGGCCTGCTGTCTTTGGGACGATCCACGATGGCGACGGGGACATGTTTCTCCGCGCCGATCTCGGGCGCAGCGGTGTTGTAGCCACTGGCATGGGCGATGATGAGGCTTGCCCCGTCGTCCGCGAGTTCGCGAAGCTCTGCGTGCACGTCCCCGTAGCCAAGACCCGAGGCCGGCATGAACTTCAGCTGGTACTTCGAGGCGACCGCCCTGGCAGCTTCGAAGGCCTGCTGGTTCCACCCGAAATCCGTGGGTTCCTCGGGCAGCATGATGGCAAGCGCCTTGACGTCGGCTGCGAGGGCCGAACCGACCGCGCCGAAACCCCAGGCGGCGGCCACCCAGCCTGCAGCCACGGCCGCAGCGAAAGTCTTGCGCACGATTTCGCGCCGCTTGTCCTTATTCCCTTCGTTTGACATCGCGCTCAGAACCGATAACCAATGCCGATGATGTACTCCCGCGGCGGAAACCAAGTCTGGGTGGTCTCGCCGCCGTACTGATTCGTGAAACGATAGCTCACCTCTTTGCGAGCCGCCAAATTTTGGACGGCGAAGGTCAAATCCAGCTTCGAGTCGGTGAATTTGTAATCGAAGAAGAGATTCATCAGAACATAACTGGGGGTGGTGTAGAAAAAGGAATTACCGAACACGGTGTCCGCATAATGATCGCGATAACTGCCAGACCACCGCGACGTCAGGGATGATCCGTCGCCGAAAGTAGACGTCTGTGCCAAGGCCAGGGCAGCGGTGTAGGTGGGCAGGTTTGGCGGTGCGTTGCCGTACACGTCGCGATAGCCCTGAGCCCGGAGCCCCGAGAGCAGCGCCGGACCATTCGGCACCGTGGGATTCGGGATGCCGAACTCGGCGTCGATCAACGCCGGATAACCGTACTGGGTTGCGAAGGCGGTGTTGGCCGCGTTGCCCGCCAGGTTGTCCAGCGTCGAGACATGCGAGGTAATCTTCCCCTTCTCCGCGGTCAGATTCGCACTGAGACGAAAATGATACGGCAACAGAGCGGTGAATTCGCCCTCGATTCCGTAGATGCGCACCTTGGGCAGATTGTCCACACCGCCGTCGAAATTGATCAAGTCTTCGGCATGATACTGCATGTTCTTGTCGATGTAATAAAAGGCGGCGATGTTTGCGATCAGCGTCTTGTCGAAGAAAGCGTTCTTCGAGCCCGCCTCGAAGGCGGTGATGGTTTCAGGCGCATAATTCGCCGGCACAACGGCGGGCGCAGTCCCGGGATTGCCGCCCCCGGGTTTGAATCCCGTCGAGACGCTGCCGTAGACGAGATTCTCCTGGGTGATCTGGTAGTCCAGTCCTGCCTTCCATGTGAGCTTGTCGGATTTTTGATGCAGACGCACGATGCCACCACCGATGCCGGGATCGCCGAAGTAATTGTCGAGCAGGGTGCTGTTGTGGTCCACCGTGTACCGGAACCCTGCGGTGGCCCGGAGCTGATCGGTGAGGTGGTAAATGCCCTGGCCGAAGCCGGAAACCGACGTGCGCCGGAAAGCATTCGAGCTCTCGAAATACAACGTGCCGGCCGCTAGCTGCGAGGAAACGAGATTTTCCTGCTCATTGTTGAGAATGTCCGGCGCCCCCGGCTCCTGGGGATTGCGCAGGTACTGGTCGTATCCGTCGGTGGTTCGGGTGTTCAGATAGAATGCGCCCACCACCCAGTCGAGCGGACCGCCGGGCTTGGAACCCAGATCGAACTCCTGCGTCACCGCGTAGTTCTGGTGCAGCACGAACTGGACGTTTTCACCGCCGTATAGCGCCGTCGATAGGGCAAGGTCGAGGCCGCCCTCCGAGTTCGATCCGCCCTGGTTCATGTACTGGACGCTCGACAGCGACTTGAACGTCATCGCATCGAAATCGTAGGTCGCGATGACCGTGCCGATCGTCTGGTCGATGTCATACACACCTGGCCAATCACTGGATTCCCGGTAAGGGTCCGAATTCGGGTCGAGGATATTCTTGCTTTCCGGCTCGTGCTGTACGACCTTGGCATATTCCACGGACGCAACCACGTTGAAGGCGTCGTTGGGCTGGAACAGCGCCGACAAACGTAGGTGATAATTGTGCGCATCGTTGAGATGGAAGTCGCCGGGCACTTCGGTTGCCACGACATACCCATCCTGCTTGATGAAATCGCCGGCGAAGCGGATCGCGAGGGTGCCGGAGAGCGGCAGGTTGATCGCCGTTCGAAGATGCTTGAGGTCAAAGGAGCCGAATTCCAGATCGGCATATCCTTTGACCGCGTCGAGCGTCGGCTGAACGGTGATGACGTTGACGGTCCCGCCCACCGAATTTTGACCGAAAACCGTCCCTTGGGGCCCACGCAGCACTTCGAGATGATCGATGTCTAGGAAGCCCAGACTCAACGACAGCGGATTCGGAATGAAGATGCCGTTCTGGTGCAGGGACACGGACGCCGGCGAACCGTCGTCCTGCGGAGAATTGAGGCCGATGCCGCGGATCGACAGATCGAAGTTGTAGCCGTCGCTCTCGCCGATCACAAGACTCGGCACCATGCCGTTGAGGTCCGTGGAGTTGCGAATTCCGTTCTGCTTGAGTGTGTCCGCCGACAGCGCCGTGATTGCCTCCGGCGCCTTTTGCAACCCTTGGTTCTCCTTCTGCCCGACCACGATGATGCTTTCGAGTTCGTCGGACGTGTCGGCGGCGGCCGCTGCGATAGCCGTGATGAGCATGATGCCACCGACGATCCACGAAGCTCTCTGCTTTCCGGTCCGCTGCATTCGAAGACCCTCTTAGTTCATCCCGCTGCCGTCGATCGACCGTCACCGCTCGTGTTGAACCAAGTTCGATTATGGTTCAATACTGGCACTATAGATGAAACATGACAATAAGAATCGTGGATCCCCCGTGCCGATTGGTTCGAACTTTAAGGCACCCGGCTCAATGGTCCGGAAGTGGCGCCGTCATCGGAGCGACCGCAGCGCCTGTTCCTGTCTTCATCGCATCATGGCATCGCGCCATGCACGATGCGGCCTCCCACCATGGTCATGACGACAACCGTTGTTGCCACCCTGTCGGGCGGCACGCCGAAAATGTCCTGTGACAGCACCGCCAAATCCGCCAGTTTGCCCACCTCGAGACTGCCCACCTGAGTCTCGGAAAATGCGGCATACGCGGAACCTCGCGTGTAGGCATCCACCGCCTCTCGCACGGTGAGCCGCTGTCGCGGCGCGTATGTTTTTCCGGTGACACGCGCCCCGGCCATCGCGGCGCCGTCCAAGGGCAGATCGATGATGTCGGCCGTGTCGGCAGAACGCCAGATTTTGCGCGTGATCGCCGACTGGATGCCCACGAAGGGACTAGGGGGCCACGAGCAAGGCCAATCGCTGCTGAACCCCAAGGCCACCCCATCCTCGAGGAAGGTACGCCACTGGTCGCTCGCGGTGGGCTCCTTGGGATCGGCGTTGGTGCCCGACTCGCCGCAGCAGAACGCGGGTGAGGTGACATCGATCACCGAGAGAGCGGCGTAGCGCGGAAAATCAGTATCGCGTACCGACGAGCTATGCTCGATGCGCAGACGGCGATCGCGCGGGCCGTTGGTGCGCTCGGCGGCCTCGTAGGCATCCAGCACCATGTGGACGGTGTCGAACCTCGTGGCATGCGTCATGAGCTGGTAGCCGCGCTTGTCCAACTCCAAGACCAGCGTTTTGAATTGGTCTGGCCGGTACACCAAGGGCGCCAGCAGACCGGTAAAGCCGTCCGCAAAGAACTTGACGAGATTCGCCGACACCCATTCGTCGTGATAGGTGGTTCGGGCCTCTTCCAGTTCGGTGAGGAACTGAGGCGTGAGCTGATGCGGCGTGGCCACCGCACCGAAGGCGGTACGCGTGCGCACGGTCAGCAACCCGCGGTCACGTAGCGTGCCGTAGAGCTTGATTTCCGCCAGATCCCCGGTGGCGTTCACAACGCTGGTGATCCCGTATCCGTTCAGTTGCCGCGTCGCAGCCTGGATCATCGCCAGTTGTTCTTCCGTGGACAACGTCGTCCGGACGTAGCGCTCCACGACCTCGAGAGCCGCCTCGATCAACACGCCGGTGGGATGGCCGCTGGCGTCGCGAACGACGTTTTGTTCCTCCGCCGGATCGGGCAGCGGTTGGTCGGTGAGTCCCACGAGGGAAAGTGCCTTGGAGTTGAGCCATGCGGCGTGCTCGGAGATGTTGTGCACTATGACGGGCCGGTCGTCCACCGCCCGATCCAGCAGCGCATGCGTTGGTGCAAACGGCGGGGTAGGACTGAAGTCCGCACGGCCGAAAATGATCTTCTCCGCGGGGTGGCGCGCGGCGTAATCCCGGATCCGGGCGGCGAGGAGTGCGGGCTTCGAGGGCGTAATGCTGGCTTTGGGGGTGGATAAATTGATCCCGTGCAGTGCCAGGGCTCCCAGCCAAACGTGGATGTGTGAATCCACGATCCCAGGAATCACGGTGCGGCCATGCAGGTCGATCACCCGCGTCGCCGGCCCGCGGTGAGAGCGCAACTGTGCCTCGCTGCCCACCGCGTCGATACGCGGACCCGTGATGGAGAGTGCCTCGGCCCATGGCGCCGTCCTGTTCCCGGTGTAGATATGTCCGCGCAACAGCAGCACGTCGCTGGGCGTGGCCGTTGCGGCTGACACCCAGCCTGCCACCAGGGCGACCGTGAGGGATTTCCAGGATCTAGCGGTCAAGGGGTTATCGCTGCAGTGGCCGCGCGACCGTCGGCGAGGTCCGCGTCGATGACGGCGAGGGCCGCTGCAACGCCGGCCGGGACGTCCAGCGGATGCCCCAGGGCGCGCAGCGCGCCGCCCAGGGCGGTCACGGCGATCACGGCGTACATAGGCTGGGCGGTGGGACCCATGTGGCCGATGCGCACCAGCTTGCCCAGTGTCTCGCCTCGCCCTGCGGAGAAGACCACGCCATAGCGCGAGCGCGCTGCGGCCCGCAGCGCCGCATCCTCGACTCCCGCCGGGATGCGCACTGCCGTCGTGGTGGGCGACGCGGTGACGGCATCGACAGCCCAGAGGGCCAGCCCCATCGCCAGCACCCCGGCGCGACACGCCGCCGCGGTGAGCGCATGGCGCGCCCAGACCTGCTCGGGCCCTTCGGACAGATAAAGATCGAGCGCCGCATCCAGCGCGTTGATTTCCGCGATCGAGGGCGTGAAGGGAAACGGCCGGTCCCGCCGCCACGCATGCTGCCAGTCGAGAATGCTCAGGATGGAATCGCGCGGGGCCGTCGCGTTGCGCTGCATTTTTTCCCACGCGCGTGGCGTCACGCCGAGCAGCGACAGCCCGGGCGGGCAGCCCAGACACTTGTTCGGTCCCGTCACGAAAAGGTCGGCGTGGCAGCCGTCCGGACTCACCTCCATGCCACCGAACGACGACACCGCATCCACCAAGAGATAGGCGCCGTGCGCCGCCACGATGCGTCCGATCTCGCCAACCGGATTGATGGTACCGGAGGGCGTGTCGTGATGACACACCGCGACCACGCTGATTTCCGGCCGCGCCCTCAGCACGGCGGCGACCTGCGCCGGGTCGATGACTGCATCGAAGGGCACGCGGATCTCGATGACTTCGCCGGCACTGCGCTGCGCCCAGCAGCCGAACCCTGCCCCGTACACGCCCGACACGAGATTAAGCACGACGTCGTCGCGGGCGATCAGCGACAACGCGCCGGCTTCCAGGCCCAGTACCGGCTCGCCCTGGAGTATCACTGGCGGGTGCAGCGTCCTGAAGGCAGTGCGCAGCTTCTCCGTGACGCGTTCGTAGAAACTGAGAAAGGCCGGATCGTAGTCGTAGAGCACCGGTCCCGACAATCCGCGCAATACCTCGGGATAGGCGTCCACGGGCCCCGTGGTCAGCGTGAACAGCGGCTTCTGCTCCGGTGCAATCGTCATGTGAACTCTCCCGTCCTCAGCCGTTTCAAGCCGTTTCAGCGCTCGCCGCGCAAATACGGCGTGCCCAAGGCGGACGGCAACAGGCTGTTGCGGCCAAACAGAACCAGCACCAGCATCACCACCGCGAACGGCAGCATTTGTACGACGTCGGTGGGTATGTCGATGCCGGCCACCTGTAGGGCCGTCGTCATCGCGAGACTGACGCCGAACAGCGCGGCACCGATCAACACCCAGATCGGCCGGCCACGCGCCAACATCGCGAGGACGATGCCGATGACGCCGGCGCCCCCGGTGATGAAGGGTACGAACAGGCCCGCCCCGACATTCGCCATGTAGGCACCGCCGAGTCCGGCGAGAAACCCGGTACACAGCACCGCGCATGATCGGGTACGACCGACGTCCACGCCGGCGGCGTCGAGCGCAGCCGGTTTGTTGCCCGCCGCCTCCAGGCTGAGTCCCAGATACG
>CAZZWZ010000039.1:0-16843 GCA_964657955.1 uncultured Steroidobacteraceae bacterium | reverse complement strand
GTCAGCCCGCTCAAGATGAATCCGTTCGTCGCGAACAGGATCGCACCGGCGAGCACGACGATCATGATGGAACGGGACCGGTCCGTCACCCCCCGCACCCGCCTCGAAACGGCGCCATCAGTAGCGCGGCGCCGGCGTCGGACGTCCCGCCGCGAGTCCCATCGATTCCGTGGGCAGCAGCGGGCGATAAGGGGCCTCGAAGGCGAAAGGCCGCCTTTCGTCGTGAAATACCGTGTGCTGGGATCCGTGACGAAACCGTGCCAGCGCCAACCCGCCGTTGCGGGATCCGAACGGCCCATGGAACGTGTCCCGGGGCCGCCAGAAATAGGCTCCTGGGGTCATTTCACCCTGGGGGCCGGTGATGTCGCCCGCCAGCATGAACATCTCCTCGGCACACGTATGCGTCTCGATGGCGAGCATCGCACCGCTGGGTTCGATCTGCGGCGCGACCGACAGCAACCAGGTGCGGTGCAGTCCGCCGTCCTCGTCGACGTGCAGAGCCTTGCGCCCGATTCCCATGAACGACAGTTCCGGCGGAACGCCGCCGCGGTCCCAGTGCATCCGGAGCACGTCGATGGCGACCAGCGCTTTCGAGTCCTGCGGCGCGACGGCGTTGAGGAAAACCAGAGCGGTCGCGCCCGGGCCACTTTCCCACCGGTGGGTCACGCCCTCCGGCACACGAAAGTAACCATCGCGACGCAGCGCGGCACCCGCGATCGAAAGCTCACCGTCGAGCACATAAACCTCTTCTTGATGCGTTCCCGTCACCGATGCCGACCAGGACGGTGGAAACCGAACGATGGCGGACGCCTCGCCGAGTTCGGCGTCGCGGCTCAACAACTTGCATTCGGTGGTTTCGCGTCCGGCGAGGAAGCGGCTGGGCTGCCAGGCGAGCGCCTGGGAGAAGATGAATTCCACGTGCGGTCTGCTCATCGTATGGATTGTCCTGAGGGTATGTTCGGTAGAAGAAGTGCCACCAGTCCCGAACCGACGAGACCGGGGATGACGACGGCCGACATGCCGGCACGCCACCCCAGGCCGGAAACCACGGCCGGAACGATGAGGGGAAACAACGCGAGTCCGACGCTGACTGGTGCTGAAATGCACAGCGCCAGCGCCGTGGTCCGTATGGAGGAAGGGAACAGCTCGGCAACGAATGCCTGCGCCACCGCCTGCGAGCCGAAGAACAGCGCCGCCGTGACGCCGTACCACAGTATGTCCGACGTTCGGTCGTGCGAAAGCCACAGCAGCCCCGCCAGGGCCAATGCGCCTCCGAGGCACCACAGCACGAATACGGTCCGTCGGGTCGTCACGAATTCACCCACCAGGGCGGCGCCCAGATAGCCGAAAACGGCAATGCCGTTCGAAAGGCCGACCACTGAGGCCGCGTCCGCCTCGCTGTAACCGCGAGACTGTGTGAAGAACGTCGGAAAGAAGAACGCGGAGCCGGCGTACGCGCCGCCGAAGAGGAAGAACATCGTCATGCTGGCGAGCACCGTGCGCCGGTGAGGTGCGGACAGCAACGTCCCGATGGGCCCGGGCCGGGGGTTCCATGCTCGGGCAGCGTCGTTCGTGCGTGGAGAATCGACGCACTGACGCCGCAATACCGTCGTGATCGGTATGGCGAGCGGAGCGACCAGAAAGGCGAGGAAGCAGACATTGCGCCAACCGGAATGCGCGAGCAGCGGGGCTGCCGCGAACGACGCGAAGAACCAGCCCAGAGGATAGCCACACTGCAACAGTCCCATGGCGATGCCGCGATAGCGCGGCACGGCGTTCTCCACCACCAGCGCGTTGGTGATGGGCGAGAGTCCTCCGCTCAAACCGAACCCCAGCGCGCGGCACACCGTGAGCGAGACGATACCGCCCGCGAAACCCTGCAGACCCACCGCGAACGCCGACGTGAGCAGCAGCGCACCCAGCGCGTGCGCGCGCCCGTAGCGATCGGCAGCCACGCCGGCCACGATGACGATGCCGGCGGTGGCAATGAACGATACGGCGAGCACCACACCGATCGCTGACAACGGCAGGTGGAATTCCGTGAGGATCCCCGGAATGGCATAGCCGAACAACGCCTGATCCATGTTCGTGAGTGACCAGACGAAAAGGCATGATGCGAAGATGGCCGGGCGTTCGCCGAAAAGCTTGTTCAAGGCGCGCGAGTTTCGCGCAACGTGCTGCGACCGGCGGTGACGTCATCCAGGTATTTCAGCGCATCCGCGAGCGACACGACCTCGGCATACTTGGCTTGCAAATCGAACAGATTCGCTTCGTGAGGCCCTTCGGCGCGATCGCCGACGGCATCTCTCACCACCACGGGAATGAAACCATGCTGGCAGCAGTCCACGGCGCTCGCCCGTACGCAACCACTGGTCGACAAGCCGGCAATCAACACCGTATCGATCTGCATGGCCGTCAAGGTGGACGCGAGCGAGGTGGCAAAGAACGCGCTGGCGTATTGCTTTCTGATAACGGTCTCGCCCGCGGCAGGTTCCAGACCTGCCGCGAACGCGGCAAGATCCGGATGCAGGCCGCGCTCGAAACAACGCAACGCAGGCACCTTGCGGAAGAACACCCCGCCGTCGCGCCCGCCGGGTTCATATTCCACGCAGGTGTGCAAGATGGGCACTCGCCGGTCGCGTGCGCCCTCGAGAAGCCGTATCGCCGCGTCGCGCACGGGTTCGACGCCCGCGTAGAGCGGGGAGCCGGCCGCGAGATAGGCCTCGACGAAGTCGATCACCAGCAGGGCGGGCCTGCGGCCGAGCACCAACCGGTGGCCGAAGCCTCCCTTTGCATAGTTTTCCTCCAGTGCCTGGTTCAAACGGTTCTCCTGTGTCCGTACGCCGGCCTCATACCGGCCGGGGAAATTGCAACTATACTTGAGCCACCAAACTCCGGAACGAAGCAGCATGTCCAAGGCAAGTCACCGTGCTTACGATCTCATCAAGATGAAGATTCTCGATGGGACCCTGCAGCCGGGGGCGCAGTTGAAAGAGGACGAGCTGGCGGAGATTTGCGGCGTCTCCCGGACGCCGATCCGCGACGCCATGCACCGGCTCGAGGCGGAAATGTTCATCAAACGCAGCGACAGCCAGCGCTCCTTCGTGAGCAGCTGGACCGCGGAGGCGATCGAGGAGCTGTTCACGCTGCGTTCCATGCTGGAGGGGCATGCCGCCGCCCGCGCCGCCGAGCGGGTCACCGCCGAGACCTTGGAACTCATGCATCGCAATGTCGAGGCATCGCATCGCGCCGTCGAGAGGCCGCTGCCGGACATTGATGCCTTCCTGCTCATGAATGCGCAATTTCACTGGCAAATCGTCGAGGCGGCGGCCTCCGATCAGCTTTCGCAGATGATAAAGCGCCTGGTGCTGCAACCCATCGTGCACCGTACCGCGATGCGCTACAACGCCGAAGAGCTGAGTCGCAGCGTGGCGGAACATGCCCAGATCGTTTCCGCCCTCGCGCAACATGATGCCGACTGGGCGAAGTCGGTGATGATCTCGCACATTCGCCGCGCCTTCCACGTATGCAGGGACGATCTTGGGCTGGTCGACAGCTGAGGGTGTGCGGCATGGGGATAGGTTGGCCCGTCATGGCCCCTAGATCACCTGTTTGCGCCGCAGTTCTTCCCGGCGCTCCGGTGTGATACCCAGCAGTCCCCGATAAACCTCCTCGTTGTGCTGTCCGAGTGCCGGGGCCACGGAACGAATGGTCCCCGGCGTCTCGGACAACTTGGGAGCGATGTTCTGCATCCTCAAGTCGCCGTATTCGGGGTGTTTGACCGTGACGATGGACTGGCGCGCCGCGAATTGCGGATCGCTGATCATGTCGGGCGCCCGGTAGATCAAGCCGGCAGGGACGCCGTGTTCGTCCATCGACGCGAGCACGTCCCTCGTGGACATGGTTGCCGTCCAGGCGGCCACCAAGCCGTCCAGCTCCTGCTGGTGCCGCCCGCGCGCGCGATGGCTGCAGTATTTCGGGTCCTGGGCGAGTTCTGCGCGCCCCATCGCCTCGCACAGGCGCTGAAAAACCGTATCCTGATTTGCGGCGATCAGCACCAGGCTGTCCTGCGTGGGGTAAACGTTCGACGGCGCGATGTTGGGCAGGATCGCGCCGGTGCGCTCCCGGATGTAGCCGGTTTTGTCGAACTCCGTCACCAAGGATTCCATCATGTTGAGCACGGCTTCGTAGATGGCCGAATCGACCACCTGGCCGCGTCCGGTCTTTTCCCGGTAATGGAGCGCGGCGAGCGCGCCCACGCTGGCAAACGTCGCCGCCAGTGAGTCGCCGATGCTGATTCCCATGCGCGACGGCGGCGTCGAGGGGTCGCCCACCACGTAACGCATGCCGCCCATCGCCTCGCCAATCGCGCCGAAGCCGGCGCGGTGTGCATAAGGGCCCGTCTGACCGTAACCGGAAACACGAATCATGATGAGACGCGGATTGATGGCGCTCAGATTCTCGTAACTCAAGCCCCACTTTTCCATCGTGCCGGGCCTGAAATTCTCGAGCAGAAAATCTGCCTGTGCCACGAGTTCTTTCAGGATTTCCTGCCCCTCGCGCTGCCGCAGATCGAGCGTGATCGATTTCTTGTTGCGCGAGACCACCGCCCACCACAGGGAGGGTCCCTTGGCATCCTCGTGCCGCCCCCACACGCGCATCGGGTCGCCCTTGCCCGGCGGCTCCACCTTGATGACTTCAGCGCCCATGTCACCGAGAATCTGGCCGCAGAAAGGCCCCGCGAGCAGCGTGCCCAATTCCAATACCCGCAAATCCGACAAGGCGCCCTGGGTGAACTCAACCGGCCTGTTCATGATGCTCCCTTCATCTCAACGTCGAAAAATATGTATACATTAAAACGCTTCGCCGCAAGCGACGTTTTTCTCGCGGTCCGCGCCGATCATCAACTTTTAACTTCTAATCTCGTGGCTGTTTCACTTGTAAGTGCCGCGGTACATGAGTTAGGCTTCCAAAATATTGTATACATATCGAAACTAAATGAAAGTGGAACTCGTCGAAGTGGGGCCCCGCGACGGTTTACAAAGCCAGGAATCGCCCGTGGATACCTTGACCAAAGTCGCTTTGATCGAGCGACTGATCGAATCGGGAATCCGGCGACTGGAAGTGACCAGCTTCGTGCATCCGGTCAAGGTGCCGCAAATGGCGGATGCGGAGGCGGTGATGGCCGCGCTCAGGGACGTCGCAGGGGTTTCCTACATCGGATTGGTGTTGAACCAGCGAGGGTTCGAACGTGCACAGGCGGCCGGGTGCCCTGAGATCGGCATGGCGGTGGTGGCCAGCGACACCTTCAATCGCCGCAATCAAGGGGTGGGTACCGATGAGTCGATCGCTGCCTGGTGCCGTATCGCCCGCCAGGCGCGTGCCGCGGGCATCAAGCCCAACGTGACCATCTCCGCCGCCTTCGGGTGTCCCTTCGAGGGGGAAGTGGATCCCGGGCACGTCATCGACCTCGCCAGACGCTGCGCCGACGCGGAGCCGGTGGAAATCGCCATTGCCGACACCATCGGCGTGGGCGTGCCCTCCCAGGTCACCGACCTGCTGGGGCGTCTGCGCCAGGCGCTGCCGGGGATGCCGCTGCGCGGCCATTTCCATAACACCCGCAACACCGGCCTCGCGAATGCCTACGCGGCCGTCGAGGCGGGCATCGATAGTTTGGACGCGAGCGTTGGCGGCATCGGCGGTTGTCCGTTCGCGCCGGCCGCCACCGGCAACATCGCCACCGAGGACCTTTTATACCTGCTCGATCGCATGCACATCGCCACCGGCGTGTCGATCGATGCTGTGATCGAGACGGGACGATGGCTCCAGGAACGGATCGGCCGTCCGTTGCCGGGCATGCTGATGAAGGCAGGGGTTTTCCCTCGCGGGCAGCGACACTTCGACGAGGTGAGACCATGACGTACAGATTGGGCGTAGACGTGGGCGGAACGTTCACCGACTTGTTCCTGGTGAACGAGGAATCCGGGCAGGTGTTCACCGCCAAGGTGCCGAGCACCCCGGCGGATCAATCCATCGGTGTCCTGCACGGCATCGACCGGGTGTGCCACAAGGCGGGGATCGACGCGAAGGCCATCGATCACGTGATGCACGGCACCACGGTCGCCACCAACACCATCCTGACCAGCACGGGCGCCAAGTGCGGCCTGGTGACCACCAAGGGTTATCGTCAGGTGTTGCAGATCGCGCGCTCCTTCGTGCCCGGGGGGCTGGGGGGCTGGGTGATCTACAATAAATCCCTGCCCATGGCGCCGCTGTCCTGCACCATCGAGGCTTGCGAACGCATGAGCGCGCAGGGAGAGGTGGTGCTTGCGCTCGACGAGGCACAGTTGCGCACCGACCTGCAAAGTCTCGGGCAGAAGCAGATCGAAGCGCTGACGGTATCGCTGATCAACTCCTTTGCCAATCCGGCGCACGAGATGCGGGTGCGTGAAATCGCCATGGAGGTGCTGCCCGGCATCCCGGTTTCCCTGTCCTGCGAGGTGGTGCCCGAAATGCAGGAGTACGAGCGGACCGTGACCACGGTAGCCAACTCCTACGTGCGTCCGAAGGTTTCCAAGTACATCGACAATTTGAAGTCGAGCATCGAGCGTACGGCCCAGGACGTCAAACTGCACATCCTGCGCTCGGACGGCGGGCTGTCCGGCACCGACGCAGCCGTGCGCTATCCCGTCAATCTGCTCATGTCCGGGCCCGCGGGCGGCGTGACCGGCGCGCTGTGGGTTGCGGTGCAGGCAGGGTTCCCGAACTTGCTCACGGTCGACGTGGGCGGTACCTCCACGGACGTGGCGCTGATCCAGGATGGGCAGCCGCGGCTGCGCCGCGAGACCACCATCGGCGACGTGACGGTGCGCGCCTCGTCCGTCGACATCCGTACCGTCGGTGCCGGTGGCGGCTCCATCGCACACGTACCCGAGTTGACCAAGGCGCTGCGCGTGGGTCCCCAGTCTGCCGGTGCCGATCCCGGACCCGCCGCCTACGGCAAGGGCGGAGCCGAGCCCACGGTGACCGACGCCAACGTGGTGCTGGGCTACATGCCGGAGATGCAGAAGCTTGGCGGCGACCTCGCCCTCAAGCGTGACTTGTCGACGCAAGCGGTGCAGAAGGTGGCCACCGCACTCGGCTTGTCGCTCGAGGAGGCGGCACTCGGCATCTACAACATCGTCAACGAGAACATGGTGGGCGCACTGCGCCTGGTGTCGGTGGAGCAGGGCTACGACCCTCGCGACTATGCGTTGATCGCCTTCGGCGGAGCCGGGCCGCTGCACGCCAACGCTCTGTCACGGCTGCTGGGCTCGTGGCCGGCCATCATTCCGCCGGGCCCCGGCGTGCTGTGCGCCCTCGGCGATGCCACCACCTCCGTGCGCGACGAGCGCGCTCGCACGTACGTCAAGAAGTTCTCCGAAATCAGCGCGCAGGAGCTCGCCGAGATTCTGCAGGAGCTGGCAGCAGCGGCTGCAGGATCGCTGGAGCGGGACGGCGTTCCCGCTGCCGAAATCACGACGAGCTACCAGGTGGACCTTCGATACCAGGGACAAGGTTTGCGGCTGACGATCGCGGTACGTCTCGATGACCTCGCCGCCCGGGGACTCGCGGCGATTTCCGAGCAATTCGATGCCGAGCACAAGCGGCTTTTCACCTTCGCGCTGGAGCTCGAACACGAACTCGTCACCCTGCGCGCCTCCGTGCACGGACGCGGCATCGAATTGAAGCGCGCCGCCATCGGGGCCGGCTCCGCGGATGCGAAAACCGCCGTCGTCGGCCGACAGACGAGCTACATGGACGGCAAACGCGTGACGGCTCTGGTGTACGACCGCGCCAGGCTCGAAGCCGGCAACGTGGTGAGCGGTCCGGCCATCATCATGGAAATGGACTCGACCACCGTCATCCTGCCGGATCATCACGGCAAGGTGGATGCGCTGGGCAACGTGCTGATCTATCCCGACCGGTCGAAACGGTCCAACACAGGATCCTGAGGACGCTGCATGCCTGCCAAAATCATCCAGAGCAACCCCCGGCGCATCGAAAAAGTCGCGGTGGACACCGTCACCATCGACATCATCGAAAGTGCGCTGCGCAATGCACGCTTCGAGATGGACACCGTGCTGTTCCGCACGGCAATGTCGCCCGGCATCCGCGAGCAGCACGACGAGTTCCCGATGATCGCCAATCTCGAGGGGAAGATGGTGGTGGGGCAGTTCGGGTCCTTCATCTGGGGCTTCATGGAGGGCTACGACGGGACGATCGAGGAGGGGGACATCTTCCTGACCAACGATCCCTATTCGGTGAGCGGCGCGATCAGCCATGCCAACGACTGGCTGACGCTGATGCCCATCTATCGTGACGGTCGTTTGATCGCCTGGGCGGCGATGTTCGGGCACATGACGGACGTCGGCGGCAAGGTGCCCGGCTCGCTGCCCACCGACGCCCGCACCATCTACGAGGAAGGAGTGACCACTCCGCCGGTGAAAATATTCAAGCAGGGCGTCCTGAATCAGGACGTGCTGAACATCATGCTGCACAACTGCCGGCTGCCGCATTGGAATCTGTCGGATTTCAACGCCATCATCGCGGCGCTGCGCACCGCGGGCACCCGCTGCCTGGAGATCAGCCAGCGCTTCGGCGACGACGTGTTCTATTCGGCCATGGATGAGATGCTCGCCCGCAACAAGAAGGCGATGCGCGAACTCATCCTGCGCACGGTGCCGCAGGAGCGCCAGTATTTCGAGGATTATCTGTGCGACGACGGACTCAACATGGGTCCGTATAAAATTGCCTGCGCGATGTGGCGCGAGGGTGAAAAGTGCATCTTCGATTTCTCCGGCACCGACCCGCAGTCCATTTCCTCCATCAATTTCTTGTTGAACGAGGAAATGTTCAAGATGTTCGCGGGCGTCTACATGATCATGGTGTTCGACCCGCAGATCCTGTTCAACGACGGATTCTACGATTTGATGGAGGTGCGGATCCCGGCGGGCACGCTGCTGAAACCGCTCAAGCCGGCGGCCCTCTCCTGCCGCACGCATGCGTTGGGTCGCGTGTTCGACATCCTCGGCGGCCTTCTCGGCCAGGGCAATCCCCAGTTCATGTGCGCGGCGGGTTTTTCCGATTCGCCGCATTTCATGTACTCCGGCTACGACAAGCACGGCGACTGGTTCCAGTTGTACCAGATCACCTTTGGCGGAATACCCGGCAAGCCCTTCGGCGACGGTCCTGACGGTCATTCGCTCTGGCCGTCATTCACCAACGTACCCAACGAGTTTCTGGAGAGCTACTTTCCGCTGCGGATCGACATCTACGAGACCATCGCTGATACGGGCGGCCCCGGCAAGAATCGCGGCGGCAACGGCCTGCGGATAGGCTATCGTTTTCTCGAGCCCGGGGAGATTTCCATTCATGACGATCGCTGGCTGACGTACCCCTGGGGCGTGAACGGCGGATTGCCGGGTGCCCGCAGCCGAAAACTGCTCGTCCGTCAGGATGGCACGGAGGAACTGCTGCACTCGAAACTGGATCACGTCAAGGTGGCACCCGGCGATTTGTTGATCGCCGACACCTGGGGCGGCGGGGGGTGCGGCGATCCGTTCACGCGTGACGTGGAGAAGGTGAAGTTCGACTTCGATGCCAGGCTGATCTCGGCGGCGGGAGCCAAGCGCTACGGCGTCGTCATCGACGTCCATGGTGAGGTGAATGTCGAGGCCACGAAGGCACTGCGCGCAAGATCGATCGAGGAGCGCGGCCCGGTACAGATGTTCGATCGCGGCTTCGACTCCATCGACGAGTTGAAATCCCGATGCCTCGCCGAGACCGGGCTGTCGCCGCCCGAACAACCCAGGTTCAGTAAGTGGGCATTGAAACTGCTGGCGGGCCGCGCGAACTGAGGCAGACGCGAAAGTTGAGCGTCGCCGCACGGGCTGCCCGCGAGCCCCCGGTTGCAGGTTCGGCTGGGCACCCGTAAGGTACGACCCGCGACGATGACGATAACTTGCATCGCCCCGGAGTCGATTACATGAATGATCCTGATCCGCCGGCGTCCGCCAGCCTGCGTTGGGCGTCCTGCGCCATCGCCGGATTGCTGGCGGCGGGGCACTGCGCCGGCGCGCACGCCGACGGCGCGGAGCCGCCAGCGGCGGATGCCGCCGACGCGTCGAATGCGGGATCCAAACCATTGTGGGAGGCGGGGGTGGGCGCCTTCGCAGGGGCGGTGGCGGACTACCCGGGCTCGAATCAATACCGCGTACGCGGACTGCCGGTGCCGTACTTCATCTATCGCGGCGACTTTTTCAGATCAGACGCGAATGGACCGCGCCTGCAGAAATCGAGCGGCAACGTCGAATGGGAATTGAGCGGCGGCGGCAGCTTGTCGAGCAATTCGTCGGGCGGCGCGCGTGCAGGCATGCCCGCTTTGGACTACCTGGTCGAAGTGGGGCCCAAGGCAAAAATCACGGTATCGAAGCCGACCGAGACCTCGCGATTGCTGGTCGACGTCCCGGTTCGTGCCGCCTTTTCCAGCAATTTCTCGTCTCGTTTCCAGAGCAGAGGCGCGATTTTTGCGCCGGATATCGCCTATGAAGAACGGGCGATCTTCGGCAGCAAATGGAGTGGACGGGCGAGCATCGGAGTGCAATTCGGGACTGCCGGCCTGCAGCGCTTCTATTATCAAGTCGATCCCGCGTATGCCCGGGAAGGCCGTCCGGCCTACGATGCGCACGCCGGATACCTCGGGGCAACATTGGCGCTCACCGCTTTTCGGCAAGTGACGCCGTCGTTCAGCGTCTTCCTCGGCCTCGACTTGAACGGCTACGACGGGGCGGCGAACGTGGACAGCCCGCTCCTGAAGAGCCGCAGCGACCTGGGTGCCGCGGTGGGATTCGCATGGTCCATCGGACGATCGAAGCAGCAGGTCCAAGACGCCCCTTGAGGGGGCCGCAACTGCGCCCCGTCAGCCGGATCGGCACGCTGGGCTGAATCGATCGTGGCTGCACGCGGCGCGGCGGGGCGTCAACCCGCGCCGCCGCGCTCTTCACGCCACAAGCCGAGCGTGCTTTGCACGGGCCGGTCCGATGCGCTGAATAGCACCGCATCCGTCGAAGCGGTGTGACTCAGCCAGGTCCAGCCGGGGGTGACGAAGATGTCGCGCGCCTTCCAGCGGATGGTGGCATCTCCCACGCGGGTCTCGCCCTCGCCCTCGACGCAGGTGTGGATGGTCGCATCGGTGCTGCGATACGGGGCCGTCCGCAGCGTCTTCGGCAGCAGCTGGATGAAGGTGGCGATGGTCGGCAGCGGCCAGCCACCCGTCGCCGGATTCACGTAGCGCAGCTTGTAGCCGTGGAACGGATCGGGTGGCCCGTGGCGTGCCAGCGTCTCGAGGGACTCCCGGGTTCGCGCGTAGGGATAATTGAAGATGGGAGAATTGCCCGTCTGCGGCCGCCAGTCCACCGGGAAGAGGTTGTTCGAGTACCGTGCATCCGAGTCCCCGAGCGGGCGCGTCACCGTCTGGCTGTCGGTGCGGCCGGGCTCCGCGAAGCTCGCGTCCAGCATCCGGACCATGGGAATGTCCAGCACGTCCAGCCAAACCATGGGCTCCTGCGTGTCGTTGCCGTGGTCGTGCCAGGTCCAGCTCGGCGTGGTGATGAAATCTCCCGGTCGCATCTCGGTGCGTTCGCCGTCCACCGCGGTGTACGCATCCTTGCCTTGCAACACGAAACGCAGCGCCGACTGGGTGTGCCGGTGCACCGGCGCCACCTCGCCGGGGAGGATCAACTGCACGCCGGCGTACAACGTGTGGGTGGTGGAGGCCAGGCCGCGCAATCCCGGATTCTCCAGGATGAGCACCCGTCGTTCCGCTTGCTTCGCCGACAGCAGGTCGCCGGCCTCCATGATGAGGGGACGCAGCTCCTTGTCGTAGTCCCATTTGAACGGTTTGACGGGCGTCGTCGGTTCGCGCGTGACCAGGGAGTGCAGGCTTTCCCACAGAGGCGCCAGGTTGTGGCCGTCCAGCCGATCGTAAAAGTGCTTCAGCAGGGGGGTCGCGACGTTCGATGCCATGGCTGATCCTCGAATGAATGCAAGGGCAGGCAGGCCCCGCGCGGGGTTTTTCGCGCTTTGCAATGAAACCTTGGGCTGGGACCATACCATTTGGTGCGGTAAATCGCCACCGGGGACCGGCGGGGCACCGGGGGCCGCGCATCGACGGGTGCGCCACGTCGCATTGACGGGTGGGCCATGCAGACCATACTATAAGGTACAGTCGAGCGGGCCCAGCGCGGATCGCCGTGCCGCCAATTCGCGCAACTTCAGAACGCTTCATGAACCATTCAAGTCTGTCCGCGGGCCCGCCCGAAAACACCCCGCCCTGGGTGGTCGGCCGGGAGGGCCCGGTGCTGCGGCTCACCCTCAACCGGCCCGCCAAGCGCAACGCGCTGAACGATGCGATGGCGAGCCAGCTCGAACAGGTGCTCGAAACGCTGGATCAGACCGTGGGCGCCATCTTGTTGACGGCGAACGGGCCGCATTTTTGTGCGGGCCTCGATCTGTCGGAGCAGGTCGACCGGGGGCCGCTGGAGGTGCACAAGGTGTCCCGGCGCTGGCACGCCATCAAGGAGCGCCTGCAATACGGGCCGCCGGTGATCGCATCGCTGCACGGCGCGGTGATCGGCGGCGGTTTCGAACTCGCGGCAACGGCCCACGTTCGTATCGCGGATCGAACCACCTTTTTCCAGCTGCCCGAGGCGCGTCGCGGACTGTTCGTCGGCGGCGGCGGCAGCGTGCGCATCAGCCGCGTGATCGGTTCCGGACGGATGACCGAATTGATGCTGACCGGCCGCCGCGTCGATGCCGAGCAGGGTGAACGCATCGGGTTGATCCATCAGCTGGTGGATGACGGGAGGGCCGACGCGGTGGCCCTGGAAACGGCAACGGCGATCGCCGCCAACGCGCCCCTGGTGAACTACCTGATCGTCAATGCCCTGCCGCGCATCGCCGACATGTCGGCGGCGGACGGCCTGTTCACCGAGAGCATGGCGGCGAGTCTGTCGCATGCCTCGTCCCAGGCACACGATCGCATCCAGGATTTCCTGAGTCGTCCGCGCGGGGCCGGCAATGGCGGCGGAAAGGCGGACGTTGCCGCCCCGGGAGAGGGTACGTGACCCGCTTCGATGCGGCGGTCGAGGACTTTCAATGGTTGCTCACCGACGTGATCGACTGCGAGGGCGTGCTGGCGCCGCGCGGAGGCGACGGTTTCGATCAGGAAGCGGCCGCTCAGGTGCTGTCGGCCGCCGGCGAATTGATCGGCAGTGCCGTTGCGCCGATCAGCGAGCAGTCGGATCGCCTGGGCGCCACGTTTCGAGAAGGTCGCGTGACCACGCCGCCCGCCTGGAAGGATGCCTACCGGGCATGGTGCGACAACGGCTGGTCTTCACTGAGTGCGCCGCGGTCTCACGGCGGCCAGGGTGCGCCCTTCATCCTGCAGGCCTGTGTGGCCACCATGCTGGGCGGTGCCGATCTGGGTTTTGCCATGGTGGCGGTCTCGGCTCGAGCGGCGGCGTCCGTGCTCCTCGCCCACGCCGACCCGGAGCTCTCGGCGCTCTGCGTGCCCCGGCTGGCGAGCGGCGAATGGACGGCAACCATCGCGATCACGGAGCCGCAGGCGGGCTCGGACGTCGGACTCATCACCACCCGCGCAGTGCGGTCGCCGGAGGGGGGGGTTCGCCTCTGGGGATCCAAGATCTTCATCTCCGGCGGCGATCACGATCTGACCGAGCAGATTCTTCACCTCGTACTCGCGCGGATCGAGGGGGCGGCGGCCGGCGTCAAGGGGCTCAGCCTGTTCCTGGTCCCCAGCCGTCGGTTCACGGCCGACGGCACCTTGCTCGAGCGCAATCCGGCAAACGTTTCGCGCATCGAGGAGAAGATGGGACTGCACGGCTCGCCCACGTGCGCGATGGATTTCGAGGGCGCCGAAGCGACGATGATCGGCGCCGAAGGGGCCGGGCTCGCCTGCCTGTTCACCATGATGAATGAATTGCGCATCGAGGTGGCGCTGAACGCCGTCGGCATCAGCGCCTGCGCCACCGCCCACGCCCAGGCCTACGCCGCCGAGCGACGGCAGGGTCGGGCGGCGGGCCGCCCCGGCACGGTGGCCATCGTCGAGCATCCCGACGTGCAGCGCATGCTGTTGATCATGCGGGCGCTGACCGACGGCGGCCGGGCGCTGGTCCTGGAGGCCGCACGTCACATGGACCTGGCGCGACAGGCCGCCACGGTGGACGCGCGCGAGGATGCCCGGACGAGACTGGAATGGCTGCTGCCCATCTGCAAGGCGACCCTGTCGGAGAACGCCGTGGACGTCGCGGATCTCGGCATCCAGATCAGAGGCGGCCATGGTTTCGTGCGCGACAGCGGAGCGGAACAGTTCCTGCGGGATGTCCGGGTGCTGCCCATCTATGAAGGCACGAACGGCATCCACGCCGTCGATCTCGTGACACGCCGGCTGCAGCGCGGTGGCCGTGGTTACGCGCTGTTCGTCGCCGATGTCCGCGCCGATCTGCAATCCCTGGCCGCACGCACGGAATGCGCGCGAAACGC
This sequence comes from uncultured Steroidobacteraceae bacterium, assembly GCA_964657955.1. Lineage (GTDB taxonomy): Bacteria > Pseudomonadota > Gammaproteobacteria > Steroidobacterales > Steroidobacteraceae > Bog-1198. The sequence continues at coordinate 2,239 of CAZZWZ010000039.1, read as the reverse complement.
CGCGGTGCTGCGCACCGGTCTGGATGTACTGGTGCAGGTTTCCGACAAACTGATCGCGGCGGGGACGGCGGGCGAGGGTGGTTCGCTGTTCGCGGCCAAGGCGTATCTGGACCTGGTCGGCCGGGTGGCGATGGCGTGGATGTGGTTGCGCATGGCGGCTGCCGCCGGTTCCGCCGCCGCACCGTCGAATCGCGAGAAGCGGCTACTCGCCGGCTTCTTCGCCAGTTACTACGAACCCGAATTCCATCTGCACGCGGCCCGGGCCCTCGCGGCCCTGGAACACCCGGAGTTCTGCCGCCCGGCTGCCTGACGGGCGGCCGGCAGTTTCTCGTTGCAGGACAAAACCGCGTCGTCACCCGAGGAGTTATCATGGCAAGCCGCAAAGTGATCGTCACCATCGCGCCCACCGGCGGCATGGCGAAAAAATCCCAGAATCCGCATCTGCCCACGCAACCGCGCGAAATCGCGGAGGACGTGCATCGATGCTACGACGCCGGTGCGTCCGTGGTGGCGGTGCATGCGCGGCGCCCCGATGACGGCGCCACCTGCGATGCCGGCATCTACGGTGAGATCAACCATCTGATCCGCTCGTACTGCGACATCGTCATCAACAATTCCACCGGCGGCGGCGTCGACGGGGACATGACCCGCCAGGCGGCCAACGGCTACTGGGAGATCATGTGGGAGGAACGGCTCAAGGGATTGGAGGCGGGGGCGGAGATGTGCACGCTCGATTCGCACACCATCGTCGCGAGCTTCGGCGGCAAGGAGTTGCTGCTCAACACCGCGCCGTCGCGCTGTCTCGAACTGGCCCAGAAAATGCAGGCCAGGGGCATCAAGCCGGAGTGGGAGGTGTTCAATCCGGCGCACATCCTGCAGGACGCCACCGCTCTCATCGATGCCGGATACGACAAGAACCCGTTCTTCAACATCGTTCTGAATTGCGACCGCGCGTTTCAAGGAGCGCTGCCTTATTCACCGCGGATCCTGCAGATGATGATCGATCTGCTCCCGCCGAATGCGGTGTTCTGCACCAGCGGCATCGGACCGGCGCAGCTCCCGGCGGCGATCAACACCCTGCTGCTGGGCGGCCACGTCCGGGTGGGCCTCGAGGACAATCTGTTCTACGAGAAAGGCGTTCCGGCCACGAACGTACAGCTGGTCGAACGCATCGTGCGCATCATACGGGAGATGGGCATGGAGCCGGCGAACGCTGCCGAAGCACGGGAGATCATCGGGCTGGCGCCGCTGCGCAAGGCGGGATGACCCGCGGCGGATCGCGCCGGGCGCGGACGGAAACGTCAGGGACGCGGCGGTTTTTTTCCGGCGGCGACTTTCGGTGATTTGTTCCGCGCCTTCGGCACCAAGAATCTTTCACCGATCCGCCGGCGCCGCTCGATCTCCTTGGGGTCGGAGCCGAACAGCATCATGCGGCCGCCGGCCACGAAACTCATGTGCATGAGTGCGTAGGCGTCCGCCTCCTCGGAGTCGAGTCCGGCGTCCAGGTACAGTTTCTTCAGGATGGCCACGCGCTCCGCATCGACCTGCCTGACGATTTCATGGACGTCGGGATCGTGCCGCGCCCAGTCTCTCAGGCTCAGTTCGAAGGGGCCGCCCGGCACGTCGAGGCGCGAGGAGATGCCGATCCTGAACAGCTTCTTGAGCAGCAAGCGCGGCTCGCCGACCGCGCCTTCGATCCAATGATTGATGTCCTTCGTCATGCGCTTTCGCCACGCGGCGAGAACGCTTGCCAGCAGGTGCTCGCGGGAGTCGAAATGCCAGTAGAAACTTCCCTTCGTGACGCCCAGTTCTCCCGCCAGCACATCGACCCTCAACGACCCCACGCCGCGGCTCGACAGATAGCGGATGGTCCCGTCGATCCAGTCGTCCTTGGAGAGTCGCTGACCTTCCAACGCCCGGTTTTTCTTCGCCATTACGAGGTGATTTCGACTGTATTCGCCATGAGCATCGTCCGCCGCGCGCCGCCTTGACGGCCGGTCGAGGCTCGACCCCGTGACGATACCGCAAAACGCGTCGATTGGCGCTTCGCGGCGGCCCGGCATGCGGCGGTTAACGGCGCTCCCCGGTCGATCGGTTCGCCATTCGCGGCCCATCAAGCGCCGGTCAGCCGCCGAACTGCTGCCGCAGTGCCTTGCGCAGCACCTTGCCCGCGCCGTTCTTCGGCAGGCTGTCGACGAAATGAATCTGCTTGGGGCACTTGTAGCCGGCCAGCTGCGTG
>CAZZWZ010000038.1:0-16870 GCA_964657955.1 uncultured Steroidobacteraceae bacterium | reverse complement strand
CACCGAAAAAAAATATGGTTTACGATTAACCGCAAATAAAATCGATCATTTTCTTGATTAGCTCAATTGATCGAACACGATAATCGTCACGACAGCGCTCGAATGGGGGGAGCAGAGAATGAAAAACCTGGATCGATTCGTCGGACTATTGATGGTGGCGGCCGCCCTTCCGACCCATGCACAGACCAGCAGCGAGCCGGCGGCAGGACAGGACGGCGGCCTGGAAGAGATCACGGTGACGGCGAGAAAGCGCGCGGAGTCGCTGATCAACGTGCCCATCGCCATCAACGTGTTCACGGCCTCGGAGATCGCATCCGCCGGCATCGAACGGCCGCAGGATTTCGTCGAAATGACGCCGAACATGACGCTGGTGCAGACGCAAAACCAGGGCACCTCGTTCGTCGTGGTCCGCGGCATCTCGCAGGCCCGCAACAGCGAACCGTCCGTCGCGGTGCTCATCGACGGGGTGCAGCTGGCCAATCCTTCTCAGTTCAACCAGGAGCTCTACGATATCGAGCACATCGAGGTGCTGAAGGGGCCGCAGGGCGCCCTGTACGGCCGCGACGCGATCGGCGGCGCCATCATCATCGACACCAAGCAGCCCACGGACAAGCTCGAGGGCAACGTCATGCTGGGCTACGACTCGGGTCCGGGTTACAAGGTGCGCGGCGATCTGAGCGGCCCCATCGGCAACACCGACACGTTGAAATTTCGCACGTCCTTCTCGGTTTTCGACACCAAGGGTTACCTCGAGAATACCTACCTGCACGAGAAGGCCGATCCGTTCCGCGACATCTCGGCGCGCGTGAATCTGCAATGGCAACCGAGCACGGATTTCAAGGCGGACCTGCGTTTTTCACTGTCGCACGTCATCACCCAGGCCGTGTATTATTCGATCACGAACGACTCCAACACCATCGTGCCCATCCAGGTGAACAATCCCGGCATCGATCGGCGCGACCTGTACGACACCTCGTTGAAGCTCGATTACGACACCGCGTTTGGCCGCTTCACGTCGATCAGCGCCTACGATTCGGTCGAAGAATTCTTCGACGGCGACCAGTTCAATTTCCTGCCCATCAAGGAGTCGGCGCTGTATCAGCTGTACGGCCATGATCAGGCGCAGGCGACCTTCCTCAAGAACCAGTCCTACAGCCAGGAACTGCGCTTCACGTCGCCCACCGAGAACCGTCTGCGTTGGATCGTCGGCGCGTACGGGATTTACACCGACCGATTCATTTCGACCGGCAACGTGTTCGATTACGGCACCGGGATTCCCGAGATCACCTACACACCGCTGCCGCTGTACAACCCGCAGACCGCGTATCTTGCCGACCAGCAGGACAACTTTGCCTACGCCGGCTTCGCGGATCTGAGCTACGACATCACCGACGCCCTGGAAGGCACCGTGGCGCTGCGCTACGACGACGACAACCGCAAGAACATCACCAAGACGCCGATACAGTTCATTCCGGCGCAGCTCGCCGGCAGCGCCTATCCGGGCCAGGTGCGGCAGCGCAGCTGGGACGCCCTGCAACCGAAAGTCACCCTGCGTTACAAGGTCACTCCCGACATCGTCACCTACGCCGATTATGGCCGCGGCTTTCGCAGCGGCGGCTTCAATCAAACCGGCGTCGGCGCGGCCGGCATCCCCGGCATCAAGGACTATTACGACAAGGAGATCGCCGACACGGCCGAGGTGGGGGTGAAGACGCAGTTCTTCGACCGGCGCGTCGGCGCCAATCTCGCCGTCTACCACACCGTCGACCGGGGCGCGTATTTCTTCATCTACGACCCGACCACGGGCACGCAGAATCTCGGCAATTTCGGCCGCGTGATCTACAAGGGCCTGGAACTCGAGACCAGCGCGCGCGTGGTCGAGGGGTTCGATGTGCACGCGGACGTGGGCTTCACCAACAGCAACATCCGCGAATCGGACCGCGCCGCCAGCGACGTAGGCCACCAGGCCCCGCTGGTGTCCAAATACACCATCGACACGGGCGCGCAATATCGCTGGCCCATCCCCGGAAAGGACGGCGTCAGCGCCGTGATCCGTACGGATTATGAAAGAATCGGACCGACCTACTGGTTTCCCGACAACCGCTCCGTGCGCAACCCCGTGGATCTGGTCAACATGCGCATCGGCGTCGAAGGCGCAGTGTGGTCGGTCACCGCCTGGTCGAAGAACCTGCTGAACAAGAGCTATAACGCCGAATGGAATCCGGGTCCCGGGTTTCCGGGACCGCCTGGAACCAATAATTTCGTCTTCCGGGCCGAGCCGCGGGTCTGGGGCGTCGACTTCAAATATCACTTCTAGCTGGAAGGGCCTCGAATGGACACCATGATTGCCGCGCGTCTGCATGCTTTCGACAAACCCATGGTGTTGGAGGAGATGCCCATTCCCACGCCGCGCGCGAGCGAGGCGTTGATCGAGGTCAAGGCCTGCGGGATCGTGCCCAATCTGCGCAACGTGCTCGCGTTCTTCGCGCAGAAGCTGCCCTATCTGCCGCTGCCGAGATTACCGGCCATCTTCGGGCTGGACGTCGCCGGCGTGGTGAGGAAGGTGGGCGAGAGCGAGCACAATTTCAAACCCGGCGACCGGGTGTACGTCAGTCCCGGATTGACCTGTGGGTCGTGCCCGTCCTGCTCCGCCGATGATTCCATCAATTGCCAGAACTTCACGTTTCGCGGCTACTTCGGCTTCGGTCCCGACTCCCAGAAGCTGTACGACCAGTTTCCCTACGGCGGCATGGGCGAGTACATCACGGCGCCGCAGCGCAACCTGGTCCGCATCCCGGACAATCTCGGTTTCGATGCGGCGGCCCGCTTCGGCTATCTGGGCACCGCGTACGCATCGCTCGCCAGGGCGCAGGCGGGTCCGGGGAAGACCATCCTCATCAACGGCATCACCGGAACGCTGGGCCTGGGCGCCTGTCTGATCGCGCTCGGCATGGGGGTGACGCGCATTCTGGGCACGGCCCGCAATCAGGATCTCATCGCCCGCGTGACCAAGCTCGCGCCGGGCCGCATCGAAATCCTGACGCTGGGCACGGGCAAGATCGACGCCTGGGCGCGCGAGCGCACCGGCGGCTACGGGGTCGATGGCGTGGTGGACTGCCTGGGGCCGGGGGCGTCCGGCGAATTGATGATCGAGGCCATTTACGCCCTGCGACGCGGCGGAGCCTTCGTCAACGTCAACGGCGTCGACGACCCCGTGGCACTGGACGTCAAATGGATGCAGGCGCACCAGATCGCCTGCCTGGGCAACAACTGGTTCACCATCGGCCAGGGGCAGGCGCTCGCCGAAATGGTGCGTGCCGGCACGCTCGACCTGTCCGTGCTCGAGCATCGCCGCTTTCCCTTGAGCGGCGTCAACGATGCCATCGACAACCTGCCTGCGCGCAACGGCGGCTTCAGCAACTTCGTCATTGCGCCGTAACGGCATGGCCATCTTACAGACGGCCGTACCGGCCGGTGAAACGAAGACCGTGGCGCTGCTCGCGTGCGGTCTGGGTCTGGTGGGTTTCGAACGCTTCATGATCATGCCGATGTTTCCGGTGTTGCAACGGGAACTGGGTTTCACCTACCAGGATCTCGGCCTGATCACGGGCAGCCTCGCCATCTCCTGGGGACTGTTCTCCATCCTGGCCGGTTCGCTGGCGGATCGCGTCGGGACGCGCAAGGTCGTCGTGGTGTCCATCGTGCTGTTCTCCCTGATGGGTGGCGCCAGCGGCCTGGCCACCGGTCTGATCAGCCTGGTGCTGGTCCGCATCTTGATCGGCGCCTTCGAGGGCGCCTATGCCCCCGCGGCGCTGGTGGCCACGCTCGAAGCGTCGGACCCCTCGCATCATGGACGCAACGTCGGCATCCAGCAGGCCGCCCTGCCGCTGTTCGGACTGGCACTCGCGCCGTTGTTGGTGACGCAGCTGCTGACGGTACTGGCATGGCGTTGGATTTTCCTGCTCGTGACCCTTCCCGGCCTGCTGGTCGCTTACGCCATGTCCAAAACCCTGCGATCCATGACCTTGAGCGAAGCCGCGGCGCACACCACGGTCCGTGACACGGCGGCCCATCTGTGGCGCGATCTGTTCCGGTATCGCAACATCCGCCTGAACATCGTCGCGATGTTTTGTTGGCTCAACTGCATCGTCGTGCTCACCGCCCTGCTGCCGGCGTACCTGAGCGATTATCTGCACATGAGCCTGTCCAGCATGGGAATCGTGCTGTCGGCCATCGGTTTCGGTGCAACCCTGGGCGACGTGGTCATGCCGTGGGCATCGGACTACATCGGCCGAAAAGTCGTCGCGGTGATCGACATCGTAGGGACGGCCTGCGGACTGCTGGTATTCGCCCGCACGGGAGCCGACGTGGGCATCTTGTTTGCGTGTCTGTTCGTGGCTGCCTTCTTCCTGCACAACCTCATCGGCCTGACCACCGGTCCGTTGAGCGTCGAAGCGGTTCCCCCGGCGCTGATGAGCTCGGCGTCCGGTCTGGTCATCGGCATCGGTGAGATCTTCGGCGGCGGCGTGGCGCCGGTGCTCGCCGGATTCGTGGCGCAGCACTGGGGCATACAGTACATCCTGCACATGGCCATCGGCGGACTCGGACTGGGTCTGATCGTCGTCCTGGCGTTGCGTGAGACCGGCCGCGACCTCGTGACGCCGGTCCCCGTCTGACGGAGGCCGTCCGCGCGGGCGGCCGTCCGGGTCAGAAATCGTAGTCGAATTTCACGCCGTACGTACGCGGCGGCGCATACGCCGACACGTGATTGCCGTACGAGCTGGTGGTGCCGTTGGTCCGGATGGCCTCGTTGCTCAGGTTGTTGCCCCACAACGAGACCTTCACCCGCGTATCGGGCGACGTCCAGCGCAGCGCGGCGTTGACCTCCGTGAACGCGTCCTGCCGGACCCTGTTGTCGACCTCTGTGTACCAACCGCTGCTGCGGTCCAGGGCGGCATTCATGTCGAGGGAGCCTGCCGGCAAGGGCACGGTGTAATCGCCACCCAGGCTGGCCGTCACCTTCGGCGCCACGGCCAGCTGATGGCCGGTGGCACTGCCCAGCACCACGGGGACGCCGCCCGCCGTCGTGGACAAGGGAGCGTTGGTGGGAAAGCTGCCGAACCTCGAATGCAACAACTCCAGCCCGGCATTCATCTTGAACTGCGACGTCACGGCCGCGCTCAGGTCCGTGTCCAGACCATAGATGACCGCCTTGGCGCCGTTCAATATGCCGATGGCACCGCTGGGTTCGATGTACTGCGTCTGGATATTCTTGTAGTTGTAGTAGAAACCGGCCGCATTCACGGTGACGCGACGATTGGCGAGATCGCTCTTCGCGCCCAGCTCGAACGCGTCGAGGGTCTCCGGCTTGAACGGGGCGTCCGTGACCGAGCCCGCATTGAAACCCCCGCTCTTGTAACCGCGGTTGTAGGACGCGTAGCTCATCAGATCGTCGGTGAAATGATGGTCCAGCGAGATCCGGAACGTGGGCTTGTTCTCGCTGATCTTGTTGCCCACGGGCGTCGGAATCACGGCCACGGGCGTGGTGGAGAAGATGTCCACCGTCTGCGCACCGTCGAGCGAGCGGTTCTCCTGCGTGTCGCGCACGCCCAGGGTGAGATTGGTTCGCGGCAGCACCTCGTAGGTGGCCTGCCCGTACAACGCATAGGACTCGGTGCGCTGGACGGTGGCCGTCGCGACCACGTTCACCGGAAAGCCCGGATTGTTGGTCGGGCCGCCGGTCAACAACAAATCCAGCGGTTCAAATGCGCCGCGCGAATTGAAGTAGAAAAAGCCGGTGGTCCACTGCAGGCCCGAGGAGGCGGCGGACTGCAGCTGAAATTCCTGGGTGATCTGCCGATCCCGCTGCATCTGTTCGATGGCCTGGAAGGCCGTGGCGGTGGAGTCCAGGTCGAGCCCGTTGTGGTAGTCCATCGTTCGATAGGCGGTGATGCTGGAGAACTTGAAGGCGCCGGCATCCTGATCGACCTTCAACGCCACGCCCTTCGAGGTGACCACGGTATAAGGCGCATAGTCCGCCGAGATGTCCCACGGCGAGCCGCCGTAGGCCGGCCCCGTTCCCGCGCCGGGCACCGTGCCCTTGTCGAGGCGGATGACGTTGGTACTGCCGGCGGTGTCGGAATAGTCGAAGGTCAACGCGATCTTCGTGCCGTCGGCCGGCTTCAGCACGAATTTGGAACGAGCCGAGACTTCGTGATCGAGTTTGTTCACGTCCTGTCCCGTGGCCAGATTCCTGCCGTAGCCCTCGCCCTGGTGCGTGGCCTGCAGGGCGAAGTCGGCGGTGAGCGTCTCGGACAGGCCACCGGCCACGTACAGCGAGCCGGTTTCGGTCTGGTAGTTGCCGTACCCCACGCTCACGTTGCCGTGGAAATCCTGCGTGGGCTCGCGGGTGGTGATCTGCACCAGTCCGCCGACGGCATTGCGGCCGAACAGCGTTCCCTGCGGCCCCTTGAGCACGGCCACCTGGTCGATGTTGTTGAACGAGAACAGCGACGCTTCAGATGACGCGTAATACACGCCGTCGACGTACACCGCGATTTCGGGCTCGATGCCGGGTCCGACGGCCGAGGACCCCACGCCGCGCAGACGGGGAGTGGCGTTGCCCTGCGTATTCGAAAACGTCAGGCCCGGCACCAGCAGACTCAGGTCGCGCAGGTCCGTGATGCCGCTCGCCTCCAATTGTGCGGAGGACACCGCGGAAACGGCGATGGGCACGTCCTGCAAATTCTCGGAGCGGCGCTGCGCCGTCACGGTGATGGCATCCAGCACCGGCTCGGCGTTTGGCGGCTGGGACGCGCTGTCAACGTCGGCGGCGTACGCCGGCGCGGCTGCCGTCATCAACAGTCGGACAGCAAGGACACGTAATTTCATCTGAAGATTCCCCCGGTGTGCGCGCGCAACGCGGCGGCAAATGGATCGACTCAGCCAGCGCGATATAATATCGATCATATTTCACTTGGTATCAAGAGATCGATTTAATTTTTGATTTCAAGCGATTGATCGATTACTGTTGCGGCGGGAGTCCTCATGATCGAACCGTCGCAGCATGCTCGAACAGGCCCAGCCACGATGACCGACGCGCAGCAGCCGGGAGACACGGGCGCCCTGGCGGATGCACAGACGCCGTTGATCGAGAATTGCTGGTACGTTGCGGCGCGCAGCGACGAGGTGACCAACGGGTTGTTCGCGCGCTGGCTGCTCGGCCGCAGCGTCCTGCTCTACCGCGCCTCCGACGGCCTGCCGGTGGCGCTGGACAACCGCTGCCCGCACCGCTCGTTTCCGCTGTCCAAGGGACGCCGTGACGGGGACTCGGTGAGCTGCGGCTACCACGGCATGACCTTCGACCGCACGGGCAGATGCGTGCGCATTCCCGCCGGAACCGCGGGTCGCGCGAGTCTCGGCGTGCACTGCTATCCCTTGGTAGAACGCGCGCCCCTGATCTGGATCTGGATGGGCGATGCGCAACGGGCGGACCCGTCCGCCCTGCCCGATTATTTCCCGCTGACGACGCCGGGCTGGGCGTCCGTCGACGGCTATTTCGACGTGGCCGCCAATTACGTCGGTCTGCACGAAAATCTTCAGGATCTTTCACACTTCGAGCATTTGCACCGGTCGAGCATCGGCGTTCCCGATCAAAGCGCCGCCGCCATCCACCTCGACGAACGTGCGGAATCGATCGACACCACGCTGGTGTACGCGAACGTGCCGGCACCGCCGATGTGGGCGCGCATCATCCCGCTCGCCGGCGATCGCATCACCCGGACCATCCGGGAGGCGTTCAAGTCGCCGGCGCTGTGCGACGCGCACACCACGATCACGGACATGGCCCTGCCGCCGGGCAGCGCGCGCGATTTCGACACGCGCATCTATCATTTCATCACGCCGGAATCGCAGTACCGCACGCATTATTGGTGGTTCTTCCTGCGAAATTTTGCGGCCGGGTCCGCCGAAATCAGCCGGGTGCTGCGCGCCGGGGTCACCGGCGCCTTCGAGGAGGACAAGCAGGCGCTCGAGTGGATCAGCAAACTGTCCCGTCGCGACCGGCGGTCGGACTTTCGCGAACTGAGTTTTCGAACCGACAAGGGCGGCGTGCTCATGCGCCGCAGGATTCGCCGCTGGGCGGAACGCCGCACCGGCTCGGCGGCGGCGGTCCCGGTGGGCCCCGGAGACCCCGCGCGCTGAACGTTCCGTCTTTTCCGCGCGCTGCGCTGGTAAGATCGTTCAAAATGGGTATACTTTTGAAATATCGATTTTTATGAGCGGCCATGCGTAAAGTGACGTTGAGCTTCGACAATGGGCCCTGGCCGGGGATCACCGACCATGTGCTGCGCGTGCTGGACCGGTTCGCGATTCGCTCGACGTTTTTCCTGGTGGGCGACCGCTTGCGGGATCCCGCGGGACGAGAGCTCGCCCAGGCCGCCCATGACGCCGGTCATTGGATCGGCAACCACAGCATGACGCACGGGGAGCCGCTGGGTCAGCGATCGGAGCCCGACGTGGTGGAGCGGGAGATCGGCGACATGAATACGCTGCTCGGCGATCTGGCCAGCCCCGACCGGCTGTTCCGCCCCAATGGCAAGGGACGCCTGGGTCCGCACCTGCTGAGCCGGCGGGCGGCCGATTATCTCGAGAGCACCCGGAGCACCGTCATCCTGTGGACCAGCGTGCCGAAGGACAAGGGCGTGCCCGCGGACGCATGGGTGGAGGACGCGAAGCGGGCCGTGCTCGCCGAGGACTGGTCGTTGCTGGTGCTGCACGACCGGCCGAGCGGGCACGAGATCCCGGCCGGTTCGATGGCGTACCTGGAACGGTTCCTCGCGTGGACGCGCGATTCCGGGGCGGAGATCGTGCAGGAGTTTCCGGAGGCGTGCGTGCCCATGCGGCGCGGCGCCATTCTGCGATCGATGAAGGATTTGGTCACGAATTAATCAGCCGGCGGCAGAGCCGGCGATCGAAGCGGACGGTTGGGGACTCCGCGCACCGAGGATACATACATGGATCTTGGACTGTCCGGGCGTCGCGCCCTGGTTTGCGCTTCGACCCGCGGCTTGGGTCTGGCCTGCGCCGAAGCCCTGCTCGCCGAGGGGGCCTTGGTCACCATCAACGGGCGAACGGCAGCGACCGTCGATGAGGTGGTCGCACGGCTGGCCCTGCGGCACGGCCCTCACGTGAGCGGCGTGACCGCCGACGTGAACACGGAGGCCGGCCGCGAGCTCCTGCTGGCCGCCGTTCCCGACGCCGACATCCTGATCAACAACAATGCAGGCCCCAACCCCGGCGACTACATGACGTTCGACCGGGACATCTGGATGGGCGCCCTGGAGGCGAACATGGTGTCGCCGTTGCTGCTCATCCGCGCCCTGCTTCCCGGCATGCGCCGGCGTCGGTTCGGCCGCATCGTGAATGTCACGTCGGCCATGGTGACCACCCCCCGGCCGCACATGACCCTCTCGGCCGGTGCGCGGGCCGGGTTGACGGCGGCGTTGAAGGGCCTCTCGCTGCAGGTGGTGCGGGACAACGTGACCATCAACAATCTGCTGCCCGAACGCTTCGACACGGACCGGCAGATCCAGATGGCCCACGTGATGTCGGCGCGCGAGAGCATCACCTACGAAGAGGCCCGGGTGCGGCAGGTGGAATCGATCGCGGCGCAGCGGCTCGGCGATCCCCGCGAATTCGGAGCGACCTGTGCTTTTCTTTGCAGTACGTTCGCCGGCTACATGTCGGGACAGAACGTCCATCTCGACGGCGGTTCATATCCCGCCCTCGTTTGACGACCGGAGGCTAGGATGATGGAACGATCGCCGCTGCGCGCCACGCTGGTGGGCAGCTACCCCCAGCCCGACTGGCTGGTCGACAAGGACATCCTGCGCAGCGGCCTGGTACCGCGCGTGAGCAGGTCGGGCATGTGGCGGGTGCCGGAGACGTTGCGGCCGGAGGCCATCCGCGACGCCACGCTGCTCGCGATTCGCGACATGGAGCTCGCAGGGCTCGACACGATCAGCGACGGCGAGATCGCCCGCGAGAGTTACAGCAACCATTTCGCGGCGGCGCTCGAAGGCCTGGATCACGAGCGTCCCGCGGTGGTGGTGAGCCGCGCCGGACGCGAGACCCGCGTGCCGCGCGTCGTGGCACCCATCCGGCACGTACGCAACGTCGAACTGGATTCGGCCCGCTTCCTGCGGGCCAACACGCGGCGTCTCACCAAGATCACGCTCCCGGGTCCGTTCACCCTCGCGCAACAGGCGCTGGATGAGTGCTATCACGACGAGCAGGCGCTCGCCATGGACTTCGCGGCCGCCGTCAACGCTGAGGCGAAGGCGCTCGAGGCGGCCGGCATCGACGTGATCCAGCTGGACGAACCCTGGGTGCGCAACGATCCCGCCGCGGCCCGCCGATACGCAGTCCCCGTCATCGATCGCGCCCTGGAGGGGCTGGGCGTCCGCACGGCCATCCACGTCTGCTTCGGTTACGCGTTCATGCGTCCCGGCGAAAAACCCCGGGCATACGAATTCCTGAGCGAGTTGGCGGACAGCACCGTGCAGGAAATCTCCATCGAGGCGGCCCAACCCAACCTGGACCTGGGCGTGCTCCGCGAACTGTCGGGCAAGTCCATCGCGCTCGGCGTTCTCGATCATTCGGTTGCCGGCGTGGAGACCGTCGACGTGGTCGCGCGACGCATTCGAGCGGCATTGGAATTCGTGGCACCGGAGCGTCTGGTGCTGTCCACCGATTGCGGCTTGAAATACCTCACCCGCGAGAATGCCTTCGGCCAGCTCAAGACCATGGTCGAGGCCGTCCGGCGCATCGACGGTGAGCTGGCCCGAACGCAGGCGTCGTGACCGCGCCGGCTCGGTGTATTTGCGGCGAGAGAGGCCCAAAGCCATGACCAATTTCGTTCGTAACAGCTGGTACGTCGCCGGTTGGCTGCCCGAGCCGGGTCGTGACATCTTCAGCCGCACCATTCTTGGCGAGTCCATCGTGTTCTTCCGGCGGGAGGACGGCACATGGGCGGGGATCAGCAACCGCTGCCCGCATCGATTCGCACCGCTGGAAAAAGGCAGGGTGGTCGGCGATGCGCTGCAATGCGGTTATCACGGCCTGCGGTTCAACGGGTCCGGCGAATGCGTCCACAATCCCATCGGCAAGGGCACGATTCCGCGTGCCGCGAAGATCAAGTCCTATCCGGTGGTGCAGCGCCACGGTGCCGTCTGGGTGTGGTGCGGCGAGCATGAACTCGCCTCGCCGGATCTGATCCCGGACTTTTCGGTGCTCGAGGATCCGGACTGGGCGGCGGCCACCGGAGGGTACATCCGCATCGAGGCGGATTATCAGCTGGTCGTGGACAATCTCATGGACTTGACGCACGTGGCATTCCTGCACCCGATGTTCGGCCAGGAGGACATGACCAGCCCGACCATCGATCTGCAGGAGAAGGACCGCGAGATCGAGGCGAACTACTGGATGGCCGGCATCGGCACGCCCAAGTCGTGGAGCGAACTGTTCGCCCCGGCGACCCATATCGACCACTGGCTCGACATGCGCTTCTTCGCGCCGTCGAATCTGCTCCTGAACGTCGGCGGCACGCACATGGGCGCACAGCGCGAGGCGGGGGTGAATCTCTACGCCGTCCATCTGCTGACCCCCGAGACCAGCACCAGCGTTCATTACTTCTACGGTGCGGCGGCGCCGCGCTCGTCGGGTGGCATGGACGTCGCGCAGGGCACGCTGGCCGGTCAGCATCGGGCCTTCCACGACGAGGACGGGCCCATGCTCGAGGGATGCCAGCGGATGATGGGCGGCCGCCCCTTCTGGGAGCTGAAGCCGGTGTTGCTCGGTGCGGACGCCGGCGCCGTGCGGGCCCGGCGTCTGATCGACCGGATGTCCGCCGCGGAAAACGCGCGGGAACCGGCCGGGAGCGAGACATGACCGGCACCCGTTGGCGATCGACGACAGGACCGGTGCCCTCGATTCCACCGTTGCCGCGATGACCGACGAGAAGCACTAGATGGCATACTACCTCGACTATTACATCGACAAGATTCCGGCGCACGCAGCGGCCACCCTGGCCGGCGCGAGGCGCATGATCTACGTGTATTCGGGCTCCGCGAGCATCGACGGACGGGCGCTGCATGCCCTGCCGAACGGAGAGACGGAAGCCGACGCATCGGCGGCCGCTTATTCGGAGGGCGAAACCCGGATCGTCGCCGGGCCGCACGGGGCGAAGCTCTTTCGTTTCGATCTGGTCGAGAACTCGAAGGCCGACAAGCCGGCGCAGGGCGGCGGTGCGACCTCGGTCATGCGGATGAGCCGCGAGATCTGGTCGCTGGACATCGAGAAGGACAGCGAATGGCTGTTCCGGCTGGACTACATCCGCAATCCAGCGGGCCAGACGGCCGATGTCCACACCCACGAGGGGCCGGGCATCCGGGCGCTGATCACCGGAACCTTCCACGTCAATCAGCCTTCGGAGGAAGGTCGGGCGAACGCGGCGGGCGATCCCTGGTGGGAGACCGGGATCGAGGCGGTGATCTCGACGCCCGGCGGCGATGTGCCGGCGAGATTTCTGCGTGGCATGGTGCTGCCCAAGGACATGATCGATGGCCGGCCGTCCGGCAAGTTCCTGCGCCAGTTTCCGCCGTCCGCGCCGGGCTGGAAGGTTTGGGTGTTGTTCGTGGATCGTCTGGTGACGCTCTGAGCGTCCATGGCACTGCAGTTGCGTGCCGCAAAGGAGCCGAGATGACGGAAATGAATCGTGTCGAGAAAATCCGGGTCGCCGCCGCGCGCCCGGCACCCACCACCAGGGCGGTCATCGGCAACGGCCTTGCCGACGCCGCCTCGGGCAGAACATTCGTCGCCCGCTCTTCGATCGACGGATCGCCGCTCGCGTCCCTGCCGGAGTGTGGCGCCGGCGACGTGGATCGCGCCGTCGCCGCCGCACGCCGCAACTTCGAGAGCCGATCCTGGTCGGGCATGCTGCCGCGACAGCGCAAGCGCATCATGCGCCGCTGGACGGAACTCATCGAACGGGAAATCTTCGAACTCGCGGTGCTGCAGACCCGTGAGATGGGCATGCCCATCGACACCACGATCAACCTGGAACTGGGCTTCGCCGTGGACACGTTGAACTGGTACGCGGAGACCCTGGACAAACGTTACGACGAGCTCGTTCACCTGGAAGACAACGTCACCGCGATGATCTCCCGGATGCCGCTCGGCGTGGTGGGGGCCATCGTCCCGTGGAACGCGCCGGCCATGATCGGCGCATGGAAAATGGGTCCGGCGCTGGTGGCCGGCAATTCCGTGGTGCTGAAGCCCTCCGAGGAGGCCTCGCTCGTCCTGTTGCGGTTCGCGGAACTGGCGCTCGAGGCAGGAATGCCCGAGGGCACGCTGCAGGTGGTGACGGGTGGTGGCGAGGCCGGCGACGCCCTGGCCTCCCATCAGGACGTGGATTGCATCAGTTTCACGGGCTCCACCGCCACGGGCCGCAAGGTGATGGCGGCGGCGGCGGGCAATCTGAAACGGGTCAGCCTGGAACTCGGCGGCAAGAGCGCGAACGTGGTCTTCGCCGACGCACCCAGCCTGGAAATGGCGGCGGACGCCGCGGTCGGGATCATGTTCACGAATCAAGGCCAGTTCTGCGAGGCGCCGAGCCGGCTTCTGGTGCAACAGAGCGTCATGGCGCAGTTCCAGGAACTGGTGCTCGGGCGCGCCCGCGCTCTGAAGGTGGGGACTCCGCTGGACCCCGCCAACCACATGGGCCCCATCATCAACCAGCGGCAGCACGAGCAGATTTGCGGCCGCATCGAGCGCGCGGAGAAATCCGGGACGCGCCTCGCGGTGGACGGCCGTCAGGTCAAGGGCGTCGAGGGCGGCTTCTACCTGGGACCGAGCGTGGCGGTGGACGTGAACCCCCGCAGCGAGCTGGCGCAGGAGGAAATTTTCGGCCCCGTGTTGTGCATGATGGGTTTCGACACCGAAGAGCAGGCGCTCGCGCTGGCGAATGAAACCAAGTACGGGCTGGGCGCGAGTGTCTGGTCCAGCAACATCGATACCATCATGTTCATGTCCAGTCGACTGGTGGCCGGCAACATCAATGTCAACGGCGGTACCGGGCCCGTGGTCGAATTGCCGTTCGGCGGATTCAAGCAATCGGGATTCGGACGCGATCGATCGCTGCACGCCATCGACAAGTACTCCGATCTGAAGAACGTCACCATCCGCACGAGGGCCCACGGATGAGCTCGCCGGCCGATCGCAACACCGGGAAGCGCCCGGTCAATGGCGCCACGGAGGTGGTGGACGGCCTCATACGACACGGCGTCACGGACATCTTCGGCCTGCCCGGGCTGCAGCTCGACTTCGTCTTCGACGCGCTGTACGAACGGCAGGACCGGGTTCGGGTGATTCACACCCGTCACGAACAGGCCACCGCCTACATGGCATTCGGTTACGCGCAGTCCACCGGCAAGGTGGGCGTGTCGTTGGTGGTGCCGGGCGCGGGCGTCTTCAACACCATGGGCGCGCTGTCGACCGCCTACGCCTGCAACTCACCGGTGCTGTCGCTGACCGGCGAGATCCCCTCCGCCTTCATTGGAAAGGGACTCGGCATGCTGCACGAGGTGCCCAATCCCATGACGGCCCTGGCGTCGGTGACCAAGTGGCAGGGACACATCGGCAGTCCGCAGGAAGCGGCAACGGTCATCGACCGCGCGTTCGAGCAGCTGGATCAGGGGCGACGGCGGCCCGTTGCCGTCGAAATGCCCATGGACATTGCGGCGATGCCCCTCGCGAGCCCGCACGCGTCCTCCCCCGCCGCCGCCCCGCCGGAATCCGCGATCGACGAGACGGCCATCGCCAGGGCGGCGTCCCTGCTCGCGAAAGCGAAGAACCCCGCGATCTTCGTCGGCGGCGGAATCTGGGGGGCCGAGGAGGCGCTGCTGGCCGTCGCCGAGCAGCTGCAGGCGCCGGTCTTCATGACGCCGCACGCGCTTGGCGCCGTCGACTGGCGACACCCGCTCGCGCAAACCGGCGAGGTGGGCAACGACTACTGGCCCAGGGTCGACGTCGCGCTCGCCGTCGGCACGCGTTTCGAATATCCCATGCTGTACTGGGGCCACGACGACGGGGTGAAGCTCATCCGCGTCGACGTCGACCCCGCGCAGTCGATCCAGCCGTGGGCACCCGATGTCCACATCGTCGCGAAAGCCACCCAGGTCATGCCGGCGCTTCGCGCCGCGCTCGACCGCCTCGACATCGGCCGCGGCCCGCGTCACGATGAATTCGCGGGAATGAAACTCGAGAAGCACCGCGCCCTGGATGCCAAGTACCGCCCGCAGAGCGAATACGCGCACGCCATTCGAAACGCGGTGCCCGAGGACTCGATCTTCTGTTTCGACGTCACGCAGCTGCACTTCTACTCGTTCTGGGCCTTCCCGGCGTACCGGCCACGCTCCATCATACAGCCGGGCTACCAGGGCACTCTGGGTTACGGTTACCCGACGTCGCTGGGTGCCAAAGTGGCGCATCCGGATCGTCCGGTCATCTACATCGGCGGGGACGGCGGCTTCATGTTCAACTGTCAGGAGCTGGCGACGGCGATGCGCTTCGGCATCAACGTCGTCGCCCTGATCTTCAACGACAACGCCTTCGGAAACGTGCGCCGCATCCAGCGCGAACAGTTCGATTCGCGGTTCATCGGCTGCGATCTGCACAATCCGGATTTCGTGAAGTTCGCCGACAGCTTCGGCATGCGGGCCATGCGTGCCGAGAGCCCGTCCGCGCTGGCGGCGCTGCTGCCGCAGGCGCTCGCCGCGAACGAACCCGTCCTGATCGAGATTCCGGTCGGAGCGATGCCCAATCCTCACCCCATGTTTCGCCGAAAGGTACGAGGTGTCTGATGGACCTGATCAAGCCGAATCTAACGCCGAGTTTCAACATCACCCGCGCGAGCCATCTGGTCGTCGGGTGCGCCGATCTGCAACGGAGCAAGGTGTTCTACACCGAAGTGGTGGGCCTCGTCGTCAGCGACGAGCAGCCCGACTGTCTCTACCTGCGCGGAATCGAGGAGACGGCGCATCACAGTCTCGAGCTGCGGCTCGTGAAGGGTGAGCCGTTCTGCGATCGGATCGGCATGCGCGTGTTCACCGAAGAGGATGTGCACAAGGCGCATCACCACTTCAAGAGTCATGGCCTGCCCGCGGAGCTGGTCACCAAACCGTTTCAGGGAATCACGTTGCACGCCGCCGATGCCAGCGGCCTGCAATTCGAATTCTGCGCCACCATGGATCGCAGGCCCCGGCTGATCGCCGACAACAAGAACCGGCGCGGCGCCGGCGCCTTCCGCCTGGACCACTTCCAGGTGCTCGTGCCGGAAGTCGAAAAAGCCTATCCGTTTTATGCGGATCTGGGGTTTCGCGTCTCGGACCTGGTGGAAACCGCCGAAGGCGCCGCGGTGATCGCGTTCATGCATCGCAAGAGCAGCCCCTACGATCTAGTCCTGGTGCGGCGCACCGGCCCGCGTTTTCATCACTGCGGCTACATCATCGAGACCCTCAACGACATTTTCAAGGCATGCGACATCGCGGGACAGCTCGGATGGTGCGATGCCATCGAGCGTGGTCCGGGGCGACATCCCCTGGGCCACTCGCTGTTCGTGTATCTGCGCGATCCCGACGGCCACCGGGTCGAACTGCTTCCCGCCGCGCACCAGCTGATCGACATCGACGAGGAGACCGGCCGCTGGATGGCGGGGAAAAACGGCTTCCTCAACATGGACTGGGGTCCGCCGCCGCCCGACCGCTGGATGAACGAGGCCATGCCGTTCGGTGATGCCGGCACCGCCCGGTGA